>MAGV01000001.1:0-583 GCA_001717015.1 Candidatus Methanosuratincola petrocarbonis (ex Vanwonterghem et al. 2016)
GGCAGCCCTAGTCACCACCGACATGGGGCTAGCAGAGGAGGTTGCCAAGACCGTAGACAGGATGGTCGCGGCTTCCCCCAGGAAGGAGATCCTTGAGAAGAGCGCCGCCCAGGCAGTTGCACTGATCGTGGGGAGCCGCGAGGAGGGGGCAAGGGCGATAAACGAGATCGCGCCCGAGCACCTGGAGCTCGTCGGCAAGGGCGCGGAGGAAGTGTTCAGGATGGTGAGGAATGCGGGCGCTGTTTTCATCGGCGAGTACACTCCAGTCCCGCTTGGCGACTACACTGCAGGGACCAACCACGTCCTCCCGACTATGGGTTGGGCGAAGAGGGCTTCCCCGCTCTCGGTCAGGGACTTCTTGAGGTCGAGGGAGTACCTCAGGTGCACTAGGGATGGGATAATGCGGATAGGTGGCGACGCAGTGATGGTAGCGACGGCGGAGGGGCTCCTGAACCACGCCAGGGCCGTCTCCTCCAGGATGGGCACACAGGGCGAGGGGGCGAAGTAATGGACCCGAGCGACTTCGTGGTCGACCGACTCAAGGGGATCCTGGGCGAGAAGAAGTGGAGGGGAGCCTATGCCG
>MAGV01000001.1:637-1444 GCA_001717015.1 Candidatus Methanosuratincola petrocarbonis (ex Vanwonterghem et al. 2016)
GTCAAGAGGGTGGACGCAAGGGAGTACCCGCCACCTAAGGGCTGGGCGGCAGCGAGGGCCATCGCCGAAAGCCTCGGTGTTTGGGAGGACGAGGTACTGATCGGGAACGGCTCAGACGAGATACTCGACCTGGTTGCGAAGGTCTTCCTCTCCTCAAAGGGGCGGGAGGCGATCGTGGTAGACCCGACCTTCGAGATGTACAAGTTCTACACGGGGATCGCAGGCGGGAAGACGAGGCAGGTACTCACCACAGGCGACTTCGACCTGAGCGCCGAGAGCGTCCTCTCAGCCATAGGCGACTCCACCAAGGTCATATTCATCTGCTCGCCGAACAACCCGACCGGGAGGCAGTTCAACAGGGACGAGGTCCTGAGAGTAGTCGAAGAGAGCGGCAGGGTGGTCGTGCTCGACGAGGCCTATGCGGACTTTGCGCCTTACTCCCTCGCAGGGGAGTGCACCCAGCATGAGAACCTGCTGGTCCTGAGGACTTTCTCCAAGGCATTCGGGATGGCGGGGCTCAGGGTAGGGTACTGCATCGGCAACGCAAAGCTGCTTGAGTGGCTCAGGGCCGCGCAGAGCCCGTTCAGCGTCAACTCTGTAGCCCAGGAGATGGTCAGGCTCGTGCTGGAGAACAGGAAGGTCTACGAGTCATTCATCAAACAGGTGGTCGAGGAGAGGAACTACCTCATGGCTGAGCTCGAGATGATCAGCGGGGTCGAGGTCTATGAGTCCGACGCCAACTTCATACTCTTCAGACTGCCGCAGGGGGTCGACTCGGGCGAGGTCGTGAGGCGCCTGGGCGAAGGA
>MAGV01000001.1:1691-7692 GCA_001717015.1 Candidatus Methanosuratincola petrocarbonis (ex Vanwonterghem et al. 2016)
TCATGGCGAGGGTCTGCCTCGAGGGTCCGGGCGAGTTCACCGGGAGCACAGGGTCGGCGTTCATCGATCACATGATGAGGACGCTAGCGAAGCACTCCTCGATAAGGGTAGACCTCGAGGCTTCTGGGGACCTGAAGCACCACATCATTGAGGACACTGCGCTCGCCTTGGGGGAGGCGATTCAGGCTGCGCTGGGGGACAAGAGGGGGATAAGGAGGTTCGGGTACGCCTATGTGCCAATGGACGACTCCCTGGCCAGGGCAGTTGTCGACCTGGGGGGGAGGCCCTACAGCAGGATTAGGCTTGGGACGGAGGGTGAATCGATCGAGGACACTAAGGTCGAGGACATATTCCACTTCCTCGAGTCGCTCGCAACCTCGCTGAGGTGCAACCTCCACATCAAGGTGCTGTACGGGAGCAATGACCACCACAAGGTGGAGGCGGCAGTGAAGGCGCTCGCGGTTGCGCTGAAGGACGCAGTCTCGCTCACAGGCAGGACAGAGATCCCGAGCGCAAAGGGGGCGATCTGATCGGATGAGGGTAGCAGTGCTGGACATGGGGCTCGGGAACCTCCTGAGCATAAGTAGGGGGATTGAGAGGGCCAGCCAAGGCATGTTTGCAGGCTCGAGCCCCAATCCAGGGTCTGGGGCTACAGGAGCCGAGGTGATAGTCGCGAAGTGCGACACGGATGCGGATCGGGCGGACGCGGTGGTGATTCCCGGGGTCGGCGCGTTCAGGGACGGGGCAAGGGCGCTCATGGATCGGTTCGGTAGGACGGTGGAGCGGATTCGCACAGGGGAGATCCCAGCGCTCGGCGTCTGCCTTGGGATGCAGCTCCTGTTCACAAGGAGCTTTGAGGGCGGCGAGCACCCGGGTCTCGGGATCATAAGGGGGGACGTCGTGAGGCTGCCGCCCACGGTGAAGGTCCCCCACATGGGCTGGAACAGCGTCATGCTGCTTAGGGATTGTGCTCTGACCAAGGGGATCCAAGACGGGGAATACTTCTACTTCGTCCACTCTTACTACTGCAGGCCGGATGAGGGGAGCGCCACCGTCGCCGAGACCGAATACGGCGTGCAGATCCCAGCGATCGTCGCAAAGGGCAAAGTCTTCGGGACTCAGTTCCACCCCGAGAAGAGCGGCGAGGCGGGCCGGATGGTGATAAGGAACTTCCTGGAGGCTGCTGGGCATTGATCGCAGTCATACCTGCCGTGGATGTCTCGAAGGGGAAGTGCGTGAGGCTCACCAAGGGGAGGCTGGAGGAGACAAAGGTGTACTTCGAGGATCCCCTCGATGCTGCGAGGAAGTGGGAGGGCGAGGGCGCAGAGTGGATACACGTGATCGACCTGGACGCTGCGATCGGAGTGGGCAGCAACTCGGATCAGATAAAGCGGCTAATAGAGAACGTCGGCGCAAAGGTCGAGGTAGGCGGCGGGATAAGGAGCCTCGAAGCCGCGAGTGAGTACATCCGGGCTGGCGCCGGGAGGGTCATCTTCGGCACCGGGGCGCTCGACGCGGGTTTGATAAAGGCGAGCATCAGGGAGTTCGGGGCGGACAGGGTCATGGCCGCGGTAGACCACCTCGCCGGGAGGGTAGCCGTGAAGGGCTGGAAGGAGATGGCAGGGATAGACGCCACGCTCCTGTGCAGGAGGCTCGAGGAGATCGGCGTCAGGATCTTCATGATGACTGCGATTGACCGGGACGGGACGATGAAGGGCCCTAACATCGAGTACTCTCTGAGGGCTGCCTCCGAGATAAGGGGTGAAGTTTACCTCGCAGGGGGGTTCTCGAGCCTATCCGACTTGGCAATGCTCAGGGGGTCGAGGGCGGCAGGGGTGATCCTTGGTAAGGCCCTCTATGAGGGGGCGTTCACGCTGAGGGAAGCGATGGGGGCGGTAAGGTGACGCTGACGAAGAGGATCATACCGTGCCTCGATGTCGATAGGGGCAGGGTGGTCAAAGGCATAAGGTTCGTCAACCTTAGGGACGCAGGGGACCCCGTAGAGCAGGCCCTCGAGTACGAGCGGCAGGGGGCAGACGAGATCGTCTTCCTGGACATCACCGCTTCGTCGGACAACAGGGAGATGGTCATAGACATGGTCAGGAAGACGGCGTACGAGCTCTCGATCCCGTTCACCGTGGGAGGCGGGATAAGGAGCTACGCTGACGTGAGGAGGGTCCTTATGGCAGGGGCAGACAAAGTCTCCCTGAACACCGCAGCGGTCCAGAACCCAGGGCTGATCACCGAGGGGGCGGAGATCTTCGGGAGCCAGTGCATCGTCGTGGCGATAGACGCAAAGAGGGCAGGCGAAGGGAAGTGGGAGGTCTACACACACGGGGGCAGGAGGGCCACTGGGATGGACGCTGTCGAATGGGCAGTGAAGGCAGAGGAGATGGGCGCCGGGGAGATCCTGCTGACCAGCATGGACTACGACGGGTCCAAGGACGGCTATGATCTGGAGCTGACTAGGCGGGTTTCCGAGAGCGTCAACATACCCGTAATAGCATCGGGCGGCGCAGGGAGCCCTGCCCACATATACGACGCGCTCACAGCAGGGAAAGCCGATGCTGCCCTCGCCGCATCCATATTCCACTACGCGGAGTACACTGTCGGGGAAGTGAAGGCGTACCTCGCGGAGAGGGGAGTCCCAGTCAGGATCTTGCGGTCACCCAGTGGCGCTGGAGCCAGGGAAGGGGGCCATGGCTCATGTTAACAGAGATCGAATCCATAGTGGAGAGCAACTCAGGAAGGTGCATGCCGGATGATTTTTGATGGAAAGGAGGATGGCGTGAGGCTAGGCAGCGAACAGATAGACGGGCTTGTCAAGTCGCTCGACTTTGCGAAGCTGGGGGGGATAGTCCCAGCGATCGCTGTAGGCGAGGACGGGAGGGTGCTGATGCTAGCTTTCATGAACGAGGAGGCACTCAGGAGGACGCTCAGCACGGGCATGATGCACTACTGGTCGAGATCCAGGAAGAGGCTCTGGATGAAGGGGGAAGAGTCTGGGCACTACCAGTACGTCCTGGGAGTCTACGCCGACTGCGACTCGGATTCGCTGCTATTCAAGGTCAGGCAGGTCGGGAACGCCTGCCACACTGGCGAGGGCACGTGCTTCCACAAGCCGGTTGTGGAGCACCTGGCAGCATGGGAGGTCTTATCGGAGCTCGAAAGAGTGGTCAAGGACAGGATCGAAAACCCCCGCGACGGGTCGTACACATCGAAGATAGCCTCAGGCGGGCTTGGGAAGGCGGCGAAGAAGGTCGGCGAGGAGGGCGTCGAGGCTGCCCTGGCAGGGGTCTCGGAGAGCAGGGAGAGGGCGGTCAGCGAGGCCGCGGATCTCATCTACCACCTGATCATACTTCTCCAGATGAAGGGAATAAGCCTGGAGGATGTGTACAGCGAGCTCAGGAAGAGAAGGCGATGAGGATTAGGCAGGGATGGCAGAGCCAAGGATCCCAGCACGGAGCCCAGCCGCTTCGATTGTAGAGTTGGAATATGGGCACGCGCACAATCCAGTTCATGGGAGGGCGGCATCGCTGGGCTCTTGCGTGTTCTTTAATGCCTCTGCGAGCCTGAGCTGCCTGCCCTTCTCCTTCATCGCTATGATAAGGTCGTAAACGTCCTCAACGCTATCGAAGCGTAGGCGGCGCACCTTCTCGAAGTTCCATCCAGTGCACTTCACGGCTGACACGAAGGATGCGTACGACACTGCCTTGATCCAGCTGCCAGTCTTGTGGAATGCTGCCAGGAAGCTCCCTGACCATGTGTCGCCTGCACCCGTCACGTCCACAGCCTTCTTTGTTATCGCCGCGAGGGCTGGTATCAAGTCCTTCGTCCCCTCTGACCTGATCATGGTCCCAATCTCGCCGAGGGTAAGGACGAGGGTCTTCGATTTTATGGCTTTTATCGCCTCGGACACGACCTCCTTACCCGTGAGCGCATGGAGCTCGCGCTCGTTCAGTATGAATATGTCAGACATCGAAGCTGCCTTCAGTATTGCCTTCCTGTTGGCGCTGCTGTCCATGTAGTTGATGCAGGAATTGACCGAGATCTTTACTTCAAGGCCTGATCCCCTCAGAGCCGAGACCATCCGTTCCACCTTGGGGGGGTTCATCGGGGCAACGTGCACGAATGCTGCGCCCCTCCGCACAGCGTTCAGGAGCGCCCGAGTTGTGATAGCCGAGGCAGGGCCCGGGTCGGAAGAGTGGTAGTGCGCGTTCCAGTCAGAATCGTAAGAGATGTCGAACCTGGTGCTCCCGCCTTTGCGCCGGGCTATGAACTCGGCGGGGAACTCCGAGAGAGCCTCCCAAAAGCTGTAGTCGCTCCCGACGGCAGTGACCAGGCAGAGGTCCCTGCAGAGCGTCCTCGCCCCGTAGGCCGCGTAGAGGGCTGCCCCTCCCGGCTGGATCTTTTCCCCGTTGGAGTTCCTCACCCTGTCGATGGATGTGTGGCCAACAAAGACGAGCTCTGCCAACAGGATCACTGGTTTTAAAAGGCGCGGATCCCCTTTAAAAACCCTTGAGGCGCGCCTGAGTATAAATACATCTTCAAAAAGAGCATAAAATGGCGCCCTAAATGCCGAAAAAAACGATCTCGGCAATCATTGTGGTGGCAGCCCTCATCGCCTGCAGCATGATCTTTTTGGCAGGCAGGCATCCGGATCAACCAAACCAAAGCCACCAGAACAATTACAGCCTCCCCATCGCCGAAAGGCGATTCCTGATAGGCATGGTCCCTACGCCGAAGAGCGTGCCTGAAACCACATTCAGCGACATCGCGAACGCATACCAAGAAGCAGCCTCACTCGGCGAGGTCGTGATGATATGGCCGTCAGAAACAGGAATCGGGGAGTTCGATCTGCTGAACAAGTCCAGAGTCGTGGAGGGTGCCAGGGTTTACGGTCTGAAGATAGTCATCACGCTAAACTTCGCAACAATTACGAATGCAGGGGGTGCAGGGCTGGAGTACTTGATCGATGCCCCGCCCGGGGTCCCTGCGGACTTGTCTGACCCCCAGTTCATCGACCTGTGGGTCGCGGAGGCAGAAGCAATTGCAAGGGAGTTCAAGCCAGAATATATGTCGCTCGGGAATGAGGTGAATGATTACTTCTACTCGCATCCCGACGACTTTGGGGCTTACCTGGCACTCCTCGACAGGGCCTACGCAGCGATTAAGGGGGTGTCGGAGCGCACCAAGGTAATGGTAGTGCTCTCCTACAACCACATGACAGAGAATGACCAGTTCTGGATGCTTGCTCCCCTCTCCAACAGGACTGACCTTATAGGGCTCACAACTTACCCTTGGAAGCAATTCGGCACCCCGGAGGAAATCCCTGACGACTATTACCTGAGGATAACGAACTTCACGGACAAGAAGCTTGCTTTCACCGAGATAGGATGGGCATCGTCTCAGGAGGCTGGAAGCTCAGAGAGGGAGCAGGCAGAGTTCCTCATGCAGTTCCTGAGGCTGACCAAAGGCCTCGACGTCGAGATGGTGAATTGGCTCTTCCTCCACGAAATCAAGATTGGAGGCACGGTTGCTTCTATAGCCGACCCAGNACCCAGCCACAGCATCGGTATCCTTGAAAAATCCCGACGGCAGCAAGAAGGAGGTTTACTACCTCTGGCAGGACCTGAAAGGATTGCGCATCTCCTGACGAATGGGATTCGAGTGCGCATTAATCGACGCCATAAAGTCAAAGGCGCAGTCGGAATGAGAGGAGACAAGCGATGTTCCAGGATGCACCCTCGGATGGCTGCTTGGGAAATATCAAAGGTATGTAAGATTGTTTCATAAGGTTTTACTTTAATGCCAGCTGGGGATATACCAGGAGGGAAAGATGATGATGGGAGAAAAAATTATGGAGACCGAGAAAAAATTTTCGAGGGAGCTCAGGAGCCTCCTTTCACTGACTCTAATCAACTTCGCTTTCGGGGGGATCGCGATTGCAATTGGGATCACGCTTGCCGTGAACAACATCCTGGCTTTGCTATCAGGGGGG
>MAGV01000010.1:0-11663 GCA_001717015.1 Candidatus Methanosuratincola petrocarbonis (ex Vanwonterghem et al. 2016)
GACCCACCCTCAACCCGCTCATGACCTCAGGGAGCGCGCTGGGGAAGACTATCCTTGATGTGATCGTACTGCTGTCAGCTCCGAATGTCTTAGCCATGTCCACGAGGACCGGGGATGTGCGCTTCACCCCCGCGATTGTGTTGAGGAGTATCGGGAAGAAGGCGCCTACCCAGATCAGGAAGATGTACCGCCCCAAGCCGCTGAGGAGTATTATGGAGAGGGGGATCCAGGCGATCGGGGGTATGAACCGAATGGGCTCTATTATCGGCGTGGAAAAACTGTTCACGGAAGGCTTCAGCCCCATGAAGACCCCCAGCGGGATTGCTGTGACCCCCGCGAAGCCAAAGCCCAGTAGCACCCTGTAGATGCTCATGAGCGAGTGCGAGTACAGGGTGTACCCGTCGATGTCCCCTGTCATGGAGAGCCTTACGAATGCCTGAAGCACTTCATAGGGCCCAGGAAGGAATGGCGAATTCATGGACCAAGCGGCCAGTTGCCAGATGAGAAAGAATGCGGCTAGGGAGAGACCCCCTAGCAGCATGCCCTTTACCCGATCGAGGCGCTCCATCCGAATCACAACTGATTAGATGAAGCGCGTATCTATAAATGCGTTTATGAAGGCGTCGACCTGATCGTGCGAAACAGTCGTCACGACGCCCAGGTCGATCATGGAGTGCAGGAATGTCTTCATGCTCGCAGGGTCAGGGGTCGAAGTGTAGACTATGTGGGAAAGCGCTAGCTCGATGATATCTGATGAATGTCCCGTGACATTCATAGCGATCTGCTTGGCTGATTCTGGGTTGTTGAGGATGTACTGGTTTGCCATCTTGTGCACTTGGGCGAACTTCTGAACTATGTCTTGGTGCGCTTCGAGGTACTTGTCAGAGACGACCAGCACGCAACACTGGTGGTTGGGCATCAGGTCGTGGGAAGTCAGGAGAACATGTGCGCCGGACTGTACAACCGCGATGGAAGGTGCGGGCTCCCAGCCGATGAAGCCATCAATCGTCCCCTTGCTGAATTCGAGGGGAAGCGTGGAGATTGACATCGGGCTCTTCGTGAGGGTGATGTTCGTCTCCTTGAGAAACATGCTGAGCATTATGTCCTGTATCGTGCCGGTGCCAGGGGTCCCGATTGTTTTACCGTTGAGATCTTGAGGCGTGTCTATGCCAGCTTCAGTGACTATGGCAGATCCCTCGAGGTTGACTGAAGCGATGACTACAGGCAGGTGTGATTTCGGGTCAGAGAGGGCTTTTGCCCTTGCAGATATTGCTGGGGGTGCTCCGACGTAGGCGAAGTCCAGCTCGCCGGCCAAAAAGTCCTGCATCAGGGAGGGACCGTTCACGTATTCCTTTAACTGTATCTTTATGCCGTACTGCTCGAAGTATCCTTGGTTGATTGCCACAAAGAGTGCAAGGTGATGGAGATCCCCTGTCAGGTGGCCGATCCTTATGGTTTCGACTTCACGCGGAAAGATCACGCCGGAGGCGTAGAGGGCGCCAACAATTACAATGAGGGCAACTACAGATACAATAAGGATTTTGTTCACCATATTTTGCTCCCAAAAAAAACCTCTTTTTGGTCAGATATATGCTTTTTGTGTACAATTAGGTAATGAAGATCATTGTATGCCCTTCAGATAGAGGAAGATCGCGAGCGCGCTCATTTCGGCTGAGGTAACGTCATGGGAGAACGCAGCAAGGACATAGTCACCGTCCTGGAGCCTGAACCTGCTCATCAGCTCATAATGCGTGGAAGGGCTAGTCTGCGAGAGGTCGTCGGTGATAGAAGGCACGACTATCCGTCCTCCGGAGAAGTGGAAGACGATAGCCCCTTCTGCACCCCACCTGATCGCAACGTCCCTCAACTTCAGTACAGAGTGCGCTGACACGTCAAGGTTCACCTGGAGCGCGAACGAGGGGTACGTTACGCCCATCCCGCTGAGGTCGATCGAGCCGGAGGAGACCATACCTTTCTTGATCTGGCCGAGCACCTCACGGCCGACGGGGGTAAGGGCGCACCCTCCGATGCTGTCGATGCTTATGAGAGATTGCTGCTGCAGGCGCTTAATAATCGTCCTGACCGAACCCTCCCCAATCCCGAGAACCCTTGACAGCATCACTCGCCCTACCGATTTCGAGGATTCGATGATGAGCAATGCCTTTATTACATGAACGGGCGTGTATGCGGCAGCAGGCCCCCTCGGCTGTACTGCCTTGGATAATGACTGGACAAAAGTGCTGTAAGGGTCAGACATGATGAATAATATCGGTATGATGCAATAATACCGTTTCGGTTTTCATTATGTTTGTCAGTCAAGCCAAGACCCGATTAGGCGAAGGAAAGCGCACTTTTTCTGACGCCCAGAAAAAGGCCCTTTTTTGGTCCCAAGCAAGACGTCTGCTCAATTTTTATAGAGCGTCGAGCTTATTATTCTCAAGGGATCGGGGTGTTGTTTTTGAAGAGTAAGGTTGAAGCCAAAGGATTATCAGGCTTGAGCAAGTGCTTCCGTACCGCGGTTGAGAGCCTTGGGAAGGAGGGAGACGTACTGTTTGTCGGCTCACCTTTCACCTGCCTGCCGTTTGCAGAGTTCCTGTGTTACGGCATAAGGGATTTCCCTCTGAAGCCATTCTTCATGCCATCATTGGAATCGAGCAAGATAAGGGAGCTTGTGAAGGACGAAGGTTACGGCTACCAGCTCGGCGGATTGAAGGCAGGCAC
Source organism: Candidatus Methanosuratincola petrocarbonis (ex Vanwonterghem et al. 2016) (assembly GCA_001717015.1). Taxonomy (GTDB): domain Archaea; phylum Thermoproteota; class Methanomethylicia; order Methanomethylicales; family Methanomethylicaceae; genus Methanosuratincola; species Methanosuratincola petrocarbonis. Next base: position 2,722 of record MAGV01000010.1, read on the forward strand.
TGATTATCGGATAGTAACTTTACTTGGCGGGCTTGCGATCCCGAAGTACGGGGTCCCGCCAAAGGCCCTTAAGGAGTCGATCGACTGCCTGCCTGGCCGTAAGGACACGATTGCAGTGTGCTTCCAAGGGTCGCTCAGGAGCCCAGACTGGACAAGCACTTTCCAGTTCAAGTATTTAATAGACACGGACCTAGCTGTGACTATGGAGTAGTTGGGAATGATAAGAGAGCTGCAAGGCATTAGACCGCAGATCGACCCCAAGGCATTCGTCCATGAGGATGCAGTGGTTATCGGCGATGTGATAATCGAAGAAGGGGCAAACGTGTGGCCCTGTGCAGTCCTGCGGGGGGACATCGAGCGCATAATAATCAAGAGCGGCGCGAGCATACAGGACGGCGCAATCCTCCACACCGACAAGGGTTACCCCACAAACGTGGGAAAGGGGACAGTGGTTGGGCACGGCTGCATCATCCATGGTTGCAGGATAGGAAACAACACGCTCGTAGGGATGGGGGCAATCATTTTGACCGGCGCAGAGATAGGCGACGACTGCGTGATAGGCGCTGGTGCGCTTATACCTGAAGGCAAGACGGTCCCCTCTGGAAGTGTAATGATGGGCCTACCCGCAAAGAGTGTCAGGAACATAGAGGAGAGGGACAAGGAGAGGATAAGGGAGACCGCTGGGGCATACCACGAACTGGTCAAGAGGTACAGAAGCGCGCCGCCATGATGGATCTCTAAGCTCTATTTTTTACCCTTCCCCCTTTCTGCGAACAGGATCAAAGCCAGCCCGATGCAGAAGACGACAATGCTAAGGATCTGCGGGAGGAGGGTCTGTTCCCCAACGCCGGATCTGGAAAGGTAGGCGTAGGTGAAGGCAGGGATAAAGGCCAGGATGAGACCCGCCAAATAGAAGATGTTCTTAATCTCCAAGGCGATCAACCTTTTGGTGCGTACAACTTGAGGTTCGGGAAGGCGGACAGCAGCGCTTTGACGAGGGAGATCGGGGGATCGTCCAAGCTCCCGAATCCGACGACTGCAACCTTGTCCGGGTAAATGTGGATGTACCGGTCAAGGTCGAACCTGAAAGTCGTCTCTTTCGGCCCGAACGTCACTTTGAATGGGACTTTTTTGGGAATCAGGATGCTGGCAGAATTCATCACGAACTCTTTCTGCGCAGATGGGACCTTCCTCACAGACTTCCTCACCCTGATACCTTTTGTCTCCTCTTTGGACAGTGATATCTTGACTACCCCTTTCGCTTCAGAGACGCATACTTCATCGCCCTCAAATCTTACCTCAAAGGGCTTTCCCTGGTCCAGGAATGCCTTGATCTCTCCGAGTTTTGGGGAGGCAGCATTCTCACTCAATGTGCTCACCGACGTAGGTATCAGCGCTGCCCTGTTTTAAGGGTATCCTTCACAAAACTCCCCATAAATAGGCAATTACAGATGTCAAAGAAAAGACCGTAACTGTTAAAAATAATGCTAGTTACTGACTACCCATATTCAGGAGTGCTTGAGAATGCTCGAGATCAGGTGGCACGGCAGGGGAGGGCAGGGCGCAGTCACAGCTGCAGAGATCCTGGCGACGAGCGTCATAAACGAAGGCAAATACGCGCAGGCATTTGCGGCATTCGGCCCAGAGAGGAGGGGGGCGCCCGTCCTGGCGTTCACAAGGATAAGCGATAGTGAGATCCTGACCAGGTGCCAGATATATGAACCTGACATAATAGTCGTACTCGACAAGAACCTCTGCACAATGGAAGGGGTGGGCGACGGGCTTAAGGACGGCGGCACCGTTGTGCTAAATACCGACCAGAAAGCGGAAGACTACCTCCAGATCTTCGGCAATGCAGGGAAGATTGCCGTAGTCGACGCGACCGAGATCGCCCTAAGGGAGCTTGGCACGCCCATAACAAACACGGCGATCCTGGGGGCGCTGGTAAGGGCTTCTGGCGTAGTGAGGCTGGAAACCCTCGAGGAGGTAATGAAGCAGAGGTTCAAGCAATTTGCCGAAAAGAACGTCAATGCGGTGAAGAGGGCATTCGAAGGGACAGTACTCTTTGAGGCGGGTGCGAAGAAATGAAGTGCGTGAAAACCACACTCAAGGGATGGAGGGAGATCCCAGAGGGGGGCGCGATAACAGAGCCCGGTAGCTCGGTCAACTTCGACGTGACGGCATGGAGGACTTCCAGCCCTGTGATTGACCAGAACAAGTGCACAAAGTGCGGGATGTGCTTCCTCTATTGCCCGGATTCTGCGATCGAGATCGACGAGGCAGGGAACTACCGCGTAAACCTGTCTTATTGCAAGGGCTGCGGGATCTGTGCGAAGGGGTGCGCGCCCAAGGCGATTATGATGGTGAAGGAGGGGCACTGATGGGCAGAAGGGTTGGGATCAGCGGCAATTACGCTGTGGCATACGCGGTCAAGATGGCAGATGTAGACATGATCGCCGCGTATCCGATTACGCCGCAGACTACGATCGTGGAGAAGCTCTCGGAGTTTGTTGCAAACGGTGAGCTTGACGCGAGCTACATGAATGTCGAGTCGGAGCACTCTGCGATAAGCGCCTGCGTCGGTGCCTCGCTTACAGGGGCCAGGGTCTTCACTGCGACATCCTCGCAGGGGCTGGCGCTCATGCATGAGATACTGTTCATGGCATCGGCGCTAAGGACGCCCATCGTAATGGCAAACGTCAACAGGGCGCTCTCCGCCCCGCTGAACATCTGGAATGACCATTCAGACGCGATGGCCCAGAGGGACGCAGGCTGGATACAGCTGTGGGTCAGGTCGGCGCAGGAGGCATTCGACACCACGGTCGAGGCATTCAAGATCGCAGAGGAGTCCCGCCTCCCTGTGATGGTGAACTTGGACGGCTTCATAGTCAGCCACATGTACGAGCCCGTGGAGCTGCCTGATGAGGAAGAGGTCAAAAAATTCATACCCTCAAGGCCCCTCGAGAACAGGATTTCGACAAAGAGTGCCCATGCAGTCGGGGTCGTGGGACCGCCCGAATACTACTATGAGATGAAGTACCAGGCAATCGACGCGATCGAGAAGAGCAGAGTGAAGATCAAGGAGATCGACAGGGAATTCAACTCCAGGTTCGGGAAGAGCTACGGGGAGGTCGAGGCTTACGGGATGGACGGGGCGGATGCTGCGCTGATAGTCATGGGTTCCATCTTCGGCTCGGCCAAGGAGGTCGCCAATTCCCTCCGCGAGGAGGGCAAGAAGGTTGGTGTCATATCCCTGAGGGTATTCAGGCCTTTCCCGATCCAGGAGCTCAGGAAGGCGGTCGAGGGGATAAAGGCTGTTGGCGTAGTGGACAGGGCCACAACCCCAGGAGGGGTTGGGAACCCGCTCTACAACGAGATAGCGACAGCACTCTACGACATGCCTGATAGACCGGCAATTCAGGGCTTCGTCGCCGGTCTCGGAGGCAGAGATATCAGGCAGGATGACTTTAGGCTGATGTACAGCGCGACCGAAAAAGCCGCGAGAGAGGGAGCAGGTCGCTGCATGTATGTGGGGCTGAGAGAATGAGCAAGGTCTTCAAATCGGTCAAGGACGTTCCTAAAGAGGAGCTTCTGGCGCCAGGTCACAGGCTGTGTGCGGGCTGCGCTGCAGGGACGGCTGTGAGGCAGATCCTCAAGGCATCTGGAAGGGATACGGTCGTCGTAAGCCCGACAGGCTGCCTTGAAGTCTCCACCAGCTACTTCCCGCAGAGCGCATGGAGGGTGCCTTGGGTGCACGTGGCTTTTGAGAACGCAGCAGCCGTCGCGTCAGGCATATCGAATGCCCTGAAAACCCTGCAGAGGAAAGGCAAATCAGTAGAGAAGGCGGATGTGATCGCGATAGGCGGAGATGGTGGGACATTTGACATCGGGCTCCAGTCGCTAAGCGGTGCTCTGGAGAGGGGCGACGACATCCTGTACATCTGCTACGATAACGAGGCGTACATGAACACAGGAATCCAGCGCAGCTCTGCTACTCCGTTCGGGGCGGCTACAACTACATCGCCACCCGGGAAGAGGTCGATCGGGCAGAGGACTGAGAAGAAGGATCTCGTTGGCATTGCAATAGCGCATGGGATACCTTATGCGGCCACGGCCTGCCCATCCTACCCATTCGACTTGATGAACAAGGTGAGAAGGGGGCTGGACGTTGATGGACCAGCACTCATCCACGTGCTCGCGCCGTGCCCCACAGGGTGGAGGACGGACACCAGCGACAGTATCGAGCTCGGCAAGCTCGCGGTCCTGACGGGCCTATGGCCTTTGTACGAGGTTGTCAACGGAGAGGTGAAACTGACTGTACAGGTTCCCCGGAGGGAGCCAGTCACGAAGTACCTCAAGGCACAGGGCAGGTTCAGGCACCTGGACGAGGATACCGTGAAGAAGATACAGGAGAAGGCGGACAGGCTCGCGAAGAGGTTCGGTATGGGGCCATTAAGAGAACAGCAGTGATCCGGATGGGTCTAAACTTCAGGGCAACGCTGATAACAGCCCTAATATTTTTTGTAGTCTTCGTAGGCGCAGTCTACACAATAAGGACCGTCTCAGGGACCAACCTGCCAGTCGCAGCCGTCCAGTCTGGGAGCATGGAACCCAACATCCCTACAGGCGCGCTGATATTTGTGCAGGCAGTGGATCCATCGGAGATCGTGGCTGGTCCGCCCCCGGTGGGCGATACGGTAATATATGTACAGCCAGGAACGCACGTTTCGGACTATTTCATATTCACATCGTACGATCCGCTTCCGATCTCCCATAGGGCGATAGACAAGGTTGAGGTTAACGGCACTTACTACTTCTTGACCAAGGGGGACGCTAACATCTACCCTGACCAGAGTCCTTCAAACCCCCTGAGCTGGGTTCCGGAGGACAGGATAATAGGCAAGGTAGTCTACTCAATCCCATACCTTGGCTATCCTTTCCTTTGGTTTAAGAACATCTGGCTCGTCTCGCTTGTGATCCTGATAGTGATAATCATAATAATCCTGCCCTCTGGCGAAAAAGAGAGCGCAAAAAGGATGGAAGGATCTGTTTAGAAATAAAAAAGCTTTATAAACCAGATTAAAAAACTTTAAACCTAGTTATTTTGTTCGGTGGGCAGCATAATGATCAAGCCATCTGTCAGGATAGAGAATGTCGTCGCCTCTGTGACAATGAACCAGACTATAGATCTCGATGCGATCTCAGGGAATGTGCCAGGGGTGGAGTATAATCCGGAGCAGTTCCCGGGGCTCGTCTACAGGATCTCGAAGCCGAGGACTGCGACGCTGATCTTCTCGTCAGGGAAGATGGTGTGCACAGGGGCGAAATCGATAAAGGAAGTGCATAATGCCGTCAAGAAGATAATAAAGAACCTGAAGGACAGGAACATCGTGATAATAGGCACCCCCGAGATAATGATTCAGAATATAGTTGCCTCGGCCAACCTTAATGCAGAGGTGAACCTGGAGAAGGCGGCATTTCTGCTCGAGAACGTGATGTATGAGCCCGAGCAGTTCCCGGGGTTGATCTACAGGATGGACTCCCCTAAGGTCGTTCTGCTTATCTTCTCGTCAGGGAAGATGGTGTGCACAGGGGCGAAGCAGGAAGACGAGGTAAAGGTAGCAGCAGACAAGATATACCAGAAGCTGAAGGATCTGGGCGTGCTGTACGAGTAGCAGACCATAGAAAAGGACGCCCTGCCACCCAAAATAAAGGGCGAGGTTTTCTGCGCTATGCGTTGGTAAAAGAAAGAAAAAGGATAGAAGCGGAAATCGATTACTTTGTTCCGCAGCCCATCTTCTCAAAGGACTTGTCCTTTAGCATCTGGAGTGCGTCCTTGCAGGCAGTGATCGCGGGCGCCCCTCCGGCGACTGCCACCACGCGTATGGCTTCGATGATCTCGGCGTCGGTAGCCCCTTTGTTGTGCGCTCCCCTCATGGCTGACACGACGCACTCTTTGCAGTGGCGCTGGGCTCCCATCGCCATAATGAGCAACATCTTGAACTTGGATGGGAGGGCGCCGTCCTCCTGGACCGCCGTATCGCAGAAATTGTAGAACTCGGCCATCTTCGGGTCTATCTCGGCAGCGATATGCATTATCGCAGGCGTGAACCCCATCTTCTTGTCGAATTTCTCCTTAAGGGTCTTGGTCATTTTTCCACCAGCTACAATATACATATGAGACCTTTGATCTTAAATCTTTGCCCCAGAGCCGGAGAGAACACAAGATCGGGATGGATTGTGAAACGATTGTGCGGTTACTTGACTCGCAGATATTGACGATACCGTCTGATAGATAAAGGGTCAGCCCGCCGCCGACCGTGTTAAATAAGAGGGAGCGGATCTTATCTCTCCTATGGTGTAGAGTATGGAAGGGATCTTCGTCAGCAACTTCATCGAGCCCATCAGGTCGAGATCCAATCTCCCTGAGAGGGTCCAGGTCCTCGACACAACGCTCAGGGATGGCGAGCAGACGCCAGGGGTCTGCTTCACTCTCGAGGAGAAGATAGAGATCGCGAGGAAGCTGGACGAGCTCGGGGTGGACGTGATCGAGGCAGGTTTCCCGGTCAACTCTGATGAGGAGTGCAGTACAGTCAAGACGATCAAGAGGGAGAGGCTGAGGGCAAAGATATGCGGACTTGCAAGGTGCGTGACTAGGGATATAGACGCCTGCATCAGCAGCGAGGTGGACCGCGTCCACATCTTCATCGCGACATCCGACATCCACCTCAAGTACAAGCTTAGGATGGACGAAGACAGGGCGCTTGAGCAGGCGCTTGCCGCGACGGACTACGTCAAGGCACACGGGCTCGAATGCGAGTTCTCCTGCGAGGACGCGACCAGGACACCCGTCGAGAGGCTCTTGCGGTTCTATTCATCGGTCGAGGAGCACGGGGCTGACGTTCACAATGTGCCTGACACTGTTGGCGTGATGGAGCCAGAGGCGATGTACGACCTCATCAGAAGGCTAAAGGCGGCGCTCAAGAAGCCCGTATCGATGCACTGCCACAATGACTTCGGCCTGGCAGTAGCCAATACCTTGGCAGGGGTCAAGGCAGGGGCCTCCCAAGTGCATGTCACTGTCAATGGGCTGGGGGAGAGGGCAGGGAATGCGAGCCTCGAGCAGACGGTCACTGCCCTCCACGCAATGTACGGGGTAAAGACGGGGATAAGGCTCAACCTCCTGAAGGAGGCATCAAAAGTTGTGGAGAGGGCCAGCATGATCTCCCTGCCGCCAAACTTCCCTATTGTGGGCAACAATGCCTTCGCCCACGAGGCAGGCATCCATGTCCACGGAGTGCTCGCTAAGGCAGAGAGCTACGAGCCGCTGACGCCCGAGATGGTAGGCCAGAAGAGGCGGATAGTCATGGGGAAGCACACGGGAAAGCACGGCGTGGCTAACTTCGTCAAGGAGAAGTACAACCTCACAGACGAGCAGATCGCTGCAGTTGTAGAGAAGGTAAGGACGCTCGCGATCCACAAGAAGAAGATAATCGAGGAGGATGTCAACGCAGTTGTGAACGAGGTGCTCGGGAGCGTCCCAGACTCCGAGAGGCTCGTCAAGCTTGACGAGATACTCGTGGTCACGGGGAACAAGATAACCCCAACAGCATCGGTCCAGCTCACCCACAACAACCAGAGGCGCGTAGCCGCCGGCATCGGGACGGGTCCGGTCGATGCGCTCGCGAAGGCCATCCAGTCAGCACTCGGCGAGGAGATCAGGCTCCTGAACTACAAGCTCGAAGCCATCTCAGGCGGGACGGATTCGCTCTGCACTGTCGAGGTAATGACGGAGGACAAGGACGGGAGAACCGCCATGGGGCTCGCCGTCGGGGGGGACATAGTGATGGCATCGGTGAGTGCGATAATGGAGAGTCTCAACAGGATCTATTCCAAACGGATGAAATGCCAGCGACCCCAATGAAATGTCTTGGTGAGAAAAAAAGGGAATATAGGAAGGGAAGGGAGATGTCCGCTTAGACGAACATCTTCCCTAGCATCTTTTTCGAGTCGTCGTACCTGAGCAGATCCTCCTTGGACACGCTGGGCTGTATGGTCTTGAGGGCAGTCTCGAAGTGCTTCATCTGGATCTTCTTCGGCTTCATGTCCTCCCTTAGGGCGCTCAGCGCAGCCTCGCGGCACACCGCAGCTATGTCTGCGCCAGTGTAGCCCTCGGTCTTCTCTGCCAGCGCCTTCAGATCTACGCCCTCGTCCAGAGGCATCTTCTTCGTGTGCACTTTGAAGATCTCCTCCCTGGCACTCCTGTCAGGTATCGGTATGTAGACGGACCTGTCGAAGCGCCCTGGCCTGAGTAACGCCGGGTCGATGAGCTCTGGCCTGTTGGTCGCACCGATGACAACGACATTCTTCAGGGAGACCAGCCCGTCCATCTCTGAGAGGATCTGGTTGACCATCCTCTCGGTGACCCCCGAGTCAGTATGCCCGCCCCTCCTTGGAGCGATGGAGTCCAGCTCATCGAAGAAGACAATGCACGGCGCAGCCTGCCTCGCCTTCTTGAAGATCTCCCTGATCGCCTTCTCTGATTCGCCAACCCACTTGCTGAGGACCTCGGGTCCTTTGACGCTGATGAAGTTGGCCTGGCTCTCGGTTGCCGCAGCCTTCGCGAGTAGCGTCTTGCCCGTGCCCGGCGGTCCGTACAGCAGGATGCCCTTCGGTGGCTCGATGCCCATCTGCTCGAAGAGCTCGGGGTGCTTCAGTGGCCACTCGACCATCTCCTGCAGCTGCCTCTTCACATCTGCGAGGCCGCCAACATCATCCCAGTGAACCTCTGGGACTTCAACATAGACCTCCCGGAGGGCAGATGGGGTTATGTCTTTCATCGCCTCAAGGAAGTCAGCCCTGGAGACCTTCAGCGAGTTCAGGATCGAGGCTGGTATCGTCTGCTTCTGGAGATCAAGCTTTGGTAGGAACCTCCTCAGCGC
>MAGV01000010.1:11798-15351 GCA_001717015.1 Candidatus Methanosuratincola petrocarbonis (ex Vanwonterghem et al. 2016)
TCAGCGGCATGCCCCTGACATGGACTTGGAGGATCTCCTGCCTCCCCTTCTTGTCGGGCATCGAGATGGCTAGCTCGCGGTCGAACCTGCCGGGCCTCCTCAGGGCGGGGTCTATCGCGTCCGGACGGTTGGTCGCGGCTATCACGACGACCTGCCCCCTGCTCTTGAGCCCGTCCATGAGCGCAAGGAGCTGGGCAACGACCCTCCTCTCGACCTCACCCGAGACCTCTTCCCTCTTGGGGGCGATCGAGTCTATCTCGTCAATGAATATGATGCTCGGAGCGTTCTTCTCGGCCTCCTCGAAGATCTCCCTGAGCTTCTGCTCCGACTCGCCGTAGAACTTACTCATGATCTCAGGGCCGTTGATGGTGATGAAGTTGGCGCCGGATTCATTGGCGACAGCCTTCGCGAGCAGCGTCTTCCCGCACCCCGGCGGTCCGTACAGCAGCACCCCCTTCGGGGGTTCTATGCCGAGGTGCTTGAAGAGCTCAGGATGGCGCATCGGGAGCTCTATCATCTCCCTTATCTTCTCCTTTGCATCCGCAAGCCCACCGATGTCCTCGTAGGATACCTTCGGCCTGGAGGTGTCGATCTCCTTCACCGGCTCCTCCTTCACGACCACCTCCGAGTCCTCCGTGACGTATCCGGACTGTTCGGGCTGGATCGAGGCGACCACCAGCCGAAGGGCCTCGCCAAGGATCGGCACCATCACCGTGTCTCCCTTGCTCAGCGGCTTGTCTTCCAGGATTTGCCTAACGTACTCGCCGAAGTCAGAGCTGAACCTTATCGGCTCAGTCGGTGCAAGCACTATCTTTGAAGCGGGCTTCAGATCGACCCTAGAGACCTTCACGGTATCGCCTATTGAGGTCCCCGTGTTGTGCCTTATAATCCCGTCTATCCTGATAATGTCATGATCCTCGTCTTCAGCGTACGCGGGCCAGGCTATGGCTACGGTCCGCCGCTTCCCCTCCACTTCGATGAAATCGCCAGGCCTCAGGCCGAGCCTGCTCATCGCCTGGCGGTTCAACCTTGCCAATGCACGACCCACGTCCCGGGTGCGCGCCTCGGCAACTTCAAGCTCTATTGATCTGTTCTCGGTCATCTTGATACACCTGACATACCCATATACTACAGAAAGATATATATTTTACTGCGATATATTCTAATTCCAGAGGTGGTTGATGGTGTCCTACGGGATCGACATCTTCGACGATTTCCGGAGGATGATGCGGGAGATGGAGAGGTTCATGGGTAGCATGACCGAGGAGATGCAGAGGAGGCTACCCGTCCCCAGTGAGCAGGGCTTCAGGGAGCCGCTGGTCGACATCAACGAGACCCCCGACGAGGTCATAGTCACAGCTGAGCTCCCAGGAGTCCCGAAGGAGAACATCGAACTAAACCTTACCGATAGCACTTTGGAGATAAAGGCGACCCAAAAGCAGGAGGTCTCCGTCGAGAAGGGGGGCGTCAGGAGGAGGGAAAGGCGGTCGATGAACTTCTACAGGCTCATCGAGCTCCCCTGCGGGGTCGACGGCTCCAAGGTGAAGGCGACGTTCAACAACGGCGTCCTAGAGGTCAAGATGCCGAAGCTCGAGAAAGCAAAGAAGCACACAATCAAGATCGAGTGAACTCCCGCACATCCTACCTTTCATCATTTTTCCCTTTTTTCATAGCAAATCAATTTTTTCTGATTTCCCATTTCAGTTAATCGACTGCAATATCGCAAGAGCGAATTGTGCTGGGAGATCCAAGTTTTTAGATGCATGTGGATCACAACAACAGCATTTTTATTACGCACAACGGGGTATTATGCGTAAAAGGAAGGGGGCAACGATGGAGAGCATCAAGACCGTTTCCAAGGAGAGGACCGAGAGGCTGGCTTGGCTCTCGAAGATCGCGCTTACGCCTGAGGAGGTAGAGAAATTCACAGAACAGCTCAACAGGATACTCGAGTTCGCTAGGGCGCTCGACAGCCCGGAGGTTGAGGCAGCGGATCCGACATTCCATGTTCTGAACCTCACTAACGCATTCAGGGATGATCTTGAGGAGGCTGGGCTCGAGAGGGAGAGGGCGCTCTCGACGGCTCCAAAGGTAAAGGACGGGTTCATCGTAGCCCCCAAGATTGTGTGATTCGGGCGAGTGCTGGCTATGGCGAGGCTTGAGGACCTGACTCTCTTCGAGTCGGTTGAGTCGATCAAGAACGGCGAAATAGAGAGGGAGGCGCTCCTGGAAGCCCTCCTCGCGAGGATCAGGAGGCTGAACCCCGAGTATGGCGCATTCATAACCGTTAACGAGGGCATAGCAGATTTGGAGGGGGGCGCCGGATCCAAGAATGGTACGATCGAAGGGGCGCCCATAGCGATCAAGGACTGCATATGCACAAAGGGGCTCAGGACAACCTGCGCCTCGAAGATACTCAAGGACTACGTTCCGCCTTACGACGCGACTGCCGTCTCCAGGATCAAGTCGGAAGGCGGGATCGTAATCGGGAAGACAAACATGGACGAGTTTGCGATGGGGTCATCAACCGAGAACTCGGGGTTCTTCATATGCCGGAACCCCTGGGACAAGACGAGGGTCCCCGGGGGTTCTTCCGGCGGTTCTGCGGTGGCGGTATCGGCGAGGCTAGCCCTTGCGGCTCTCGGGTCGGACACGGGGGGATCGGTGAGGTGCCCTGCGAGCTTCTGCGGGATAGTCGCGATGAAGGCGACCTACGGGCTGGTCAGCAGGTTTGGCCTGGTAGCCTACGCCAACAGCCTCGAGCAGATAGGGCCTATGGCGAGGGACGTGAGGGACTGCGCCCTCCTCCTCAATGTGATTAGCGGGCACGACCCCAAGGACTGCACCACTATCCCCAGAGGGAAAGAGGATTACCTCGCATACCTCAAGAAGGACGTCAAGGGGCTAAGGATCGGCGTCCCAAAGGAGTTCTTCGGGGAAGGCACGGACGGCAGGGTGGAAAGGGAGGTCTGGAAGGCGGTGCACGCCCTCGAGGGGCTCGGGGCAACCTGGGAGGAGGCTTCCCTGCCCTCCCTCAAGTACGCGCTCCCAGCTTACTACATAATCGCAATGTCGGAGGCCAGCTCGAACCTGGCAAGGTTCGACGGGATCAGGTACGGGACTAGGGAAGAGGACGAAGGGCTGAACTGGGAGGAGTCGTTCTCCAAGACCAGGGGGGCGAACTTCGGCAGCGAGGTGAAGAGGAGGATCATCCTCGGCACATTCGCGCTCTCCTCAGGGTACTACGAGGAGTACTACCTGAAGGCGCTGAAGGCTAGGACGCTGATCAGGAGGGGCTTCGAGCGCCTCTTCAAGGGGTTCGACGTGCTGGTCGGACCGACGATGCCTACCCCTGCGTTCAGGATCGGCGAGAAGGCTGAGGATCCGCTCGAGATGTACATGAGCGACATTGACACGGTTTCTGCTAACCTCGCGGGCATACCAGCGATCTCGGTCCCGTGCGGGTTCGCCGACGGGCTCCCGGTCGGGCTCCAGATAATGGGGCCGCCGCTGGGGGAGGGCAAGATAATAACGGCTGCGAGGAGGGTTGAGG
>MAGV01000011.1 GCA_001717015.1 Candidatus Methanosuratincola petrocarbonis (ex Vanwonterghem et al. 2016)
GTACAGTGCAAGGCCAGGGTGGATCTATCGAGCTTACCTTCACAGTCGTCGAAATAACGCCGGATCTGGCTTCCGCGCAGCTTCTGAAGGGGCACCTTTCCCAGCGCTGGAATCAGGTGCTGCTCGACGACGCCCTTGTACCTTTCATAGGTCCGTGGGGCCTTGGCCGGGGGCTTTATGTAGTCGTCGAGCCACTCTCGCAGCCACCTGGCAACGCTCATCTGGTGCTGCTCGACGTAGGTCTCGTCCCGCAGTTCGCTCTGGAGGCGCTTCAGGACCGCGAGGGCGTCGCTTCGAGAGCCTGTCACCGTCCTTGAGGGTCGGATGCGGTGTCCCTCGGAATCGAAACCGGCGCTCGCGCGGACCTCGAACCGGTTCGGACCCAGCTGCCTGATGTTGCCGTCCCCCCACCGGGCGCGGGTCTTCCTCCTTGCCATACGTCTCACCTCCCGCAGAAGAATAAGTGGTCGGTGTCCGAAGGTTTCGGTGGATCATGTGTTCGGCGTTGTATTCATTCCACAACTCCCGGTCGTACTCCTCCAGGATGGCCACGATGAGGGTGAGAAAAACGTTGGGCATGATGAAGGCGAGGGTGGTGGTGCGCACAGCATGGGTGATTGTCTGCGTAACGCACTGTACTTTGTAGATGGGGCGAGGTAGCGTGGCTACTTCGTGTGCGTCTATGACACGCTACCTGCTTTCTGAATCCGTGTCGGAGGATAGGAGGGATAGAACGACTAATGGAGAACACACTTCTGTATGGGGAGGTAGGTGGGGGCGGCTGCAAAGATGCGCGACGTTGATATCCGTGGAAAGCTGCGCCGGGAGTTGCGTAGGGCTTTTGAGGACGATCCCGACACCGTAGTTGTAGAGGAGCTGGGTATCCGGCAAGGGAAGGCTCGGGTTGATATTGCCGTGGTAAATGGCCTGTTTCACGGCTACGAGATCAAGTCAGCTTGTGACACAATGCAGCGACTCCCCCAGCAGATCAGGTTCTACGACGAGGTGTTCGACTGCGTCACTTTAGTCTTGTCGGAACGGCACCTTCAGCATGCCTTTGAGCTCGTGCCTGAGTGGTGGGAGATACTTCTCGCAACTCCTGAACCCAGGGGGGAGATAGCGTTCGAGGTTCTGAGGGCCGGCAGGGCTAATCGTGACGTCAATGCACGTGCTATTGCAGAACTGCTGTGGCGAGACGAGGCAATTCTGATGCTGAGCGAACGAGACGCCGCGAGGGGTTATCTCAGCAAACCGCGGCGTCTGATATGGGATAGGCTTTGTGAGGTATACAACCTAGAGGAGATTAAGGAGGCCGTCCGCCTTCGTCTCAAGTGCAGAGCGAGCCTCAATCAAAGGGCAATTCAGCCAATTGTTCCGTCACCAACGTGAGATGATGATTGGTGCCTATGCGACGCCAGATCTCCAGGCTTCCGGCCGCTCTTGTACCTGTGTGACACTGGTGGATCAGGCGGCAGCCGCAGCAGTGTTCCTGTCCCCGATAATCTGCACTGTTTATCAGCTTGGTGGCAAGATCGCGGAACTGACCACCACCGTGTTGTTTGATGCTGCTACCTTTTATCAGCACCCATTCGTCGCCTTGCGCGTACCGAATTGTCGCTGAAGGAGTCATGTACCGCGGATCGAAGTCCTCTACGCCTGCCGGATGTTGGATTCCGTAGTCCCCGAAGTTGGGTAAACGCTCAAGTCGGACCCGTGAGCGATATAGCTGCTTCCAGGCCAACCATTCCGCCCGTGGGATCCTCAGGGCTCCGTTGGGGGGTACGGCCCGCATGTCACGCGGGAACGCCGAAGCCGTTAGGGTGAGAGTCCTCCACTCCGTCAGACAGGGGATTAGGGCCATGAACTCCTTGGCCAAGACGAACAGCGCAAAGGGACGTTGAGCCTCCATGGATCCCAAGTCTATGATGACATCGATGTGATCGTGCGATAGCCCGTTGTCTGTTACGAACCTTTCGATGTTCGTCGTGAGGCCCTCGTTCTCAAGATCACTGGTGCTCAACCGAAGGCAGATGCCTCGTTCTGAGTGACTGAGGGCTGCNGCGTCAACTTCCGTAGCAGGACTAGTGAGCGCAATGGCCGGAATGAACTTGAGCTGCTTATCCTCGCATGCGTCGAAGACGTACTGTGGCCCTGACGTTCCCGTTTCTGTGGAATCATCAGCGATGTCTCCGCAATCGAGGAAGAACAGGTCATCTGGCCCCCACACATCTAGAAGGCGGTCCACCGCGGGAGACGCATGCTCTTCCAGGGTTTTCGATTGCTCACCTGTGTCTAGGTTGATCGGGATCTGAATGAGTTCAATCAAAGGGGTCAGTTGAGACCTTACGAGAGGGGGGAGATCTCTGAGTGCACTCTGTTCTCCGCGTTTCCACTTTACTACCGGGACGTAGTGCCTGGGGCCAAACATGCCATCATCCCTCCTGTGCTAATGTGGAATAGCCGTTTAGGCTCGGTATCGCTTAAACTCACTCCTGAACACCTCCAGGCTGCCGCGTATCTTGCTGTTGATATCCTCGACCTTTCTTATGATTGTTGAGATTCTCTCTTTGGCTTTGCCATAGGCCTCACGTTCAATCTTGTCGAGTGTGGGATCTGAGATCCCAGCAATCTTCTGTGAACGACACCATTCCCCTACGGCAACCTGTAGTCCAACCGTGATGATGTCGGATGCTAAGGTGTCGCCAATGGCGTCGATTTCTCTAAGTACCCGGGACACGTCGTCTCCATAGAAGAACTCTATGGTGTGGGAGCCCCTTCTAGTTTCGTTGACGGTATCCTCTATTACCTTGCTAGCCTTTCGCACAGTATCCTGTAGAATGGCGTTGCCCATTCCGCCGGGCAAGTCACAGGAAAACTCCAAAGCCTTAAGCATCACACGCGACTGTTCAAGAATTGTTTGCCATTCGNNCAAACGTCAAGGTGGTGGAAAGCTTCGCATCGAAGTATCTTCGTTTGAGCTCAAGGTTGTGGCGCCGGTTCTCCACGAATATGTTCCATAAGGAATTGGCAATAAGGGTTAGTACCGCACCAATAGCTGCTATTCCGATGCTTCTCACCGCGTCCACCTCTTCCATCAGCCCTTTCTCTCAGGCTTTACGGTGACATACTGGTTTCAGCCGTACCGGCTCTGTCCTGTGCCTCGCTGCTTACTTTAACGCTACCCGCCTGGACGTCGCACCCACCCGGTGCCAACTGGCGCCCCACACACGCTGCACAACACCCCGACTGGCGAACCGCCCCGGCGTCTCAGGGCTCACATACCTTGCACGCCACGTACCCCGCCTTCAGAGCCTCCTCCCGGCCCTCGAATACAATGAGGTTCTCCGGCTTGATCTCCTTCGCCCACTTGCACCACGGGTATCTGTCCTTCAGTCTCAAGACTTGTCAGGTTTCAGCCCCAAATAGCTTAGTGAATACGTCGGGCCTTTGACCTTCCACAAAGCGGTAAGTGCCACCGTTGGACAGATAACCTCTTAGCAGCGGCACTTCTACCTCGAACCATGCAGGATTCTCTATCGTGCCATTATGGATGATCCTCACTCCGGGTGACAACTCGTCAAATCGTTCGGATTCCTGCAGCCTCAGGAGGTTCTCCGAGGGCTTGCCAGCGCCGAAAACATAGTCATAAATCTCGCATAGCTTGCCCGCGACAGCAGCCGCAGCCTCGTGTGGCAGGCCTTTGTTCAACTTCTCAAGAACCCCGCAGTGAATGAAGGGGGAGATGACGTGCGTGTAGTCATGAATGACGTCTTGAGGACGATCCGCATAGAGTCGGTAGATATCCGCAACCTCAGCCCTGCCTGCTTCGGTCTTGTCAGAATAGCGGCTTCCTCCGTGTATATAGTGGTCCTCTAAGCCCCCGTTGGGAAGAATGAAGATGTCCAGTGAACTAGCATGTGTTCTCACGACATGCCACGAATCAACGACTTCTTTGAAGGCGGGTTCAAATATGGTACCCAGCCAGTCGGACGAATCGAGTATGCTTCTTGCCAGCGCCCGCTCCAACCTCGCGAGTTTTGAGTTCTGCGCTCCCAACTCAGCAAGCGTCTGGGCCAGCGAAGGCACCGCAGCTGCGGCCGCCTCATTGCCCCTTACCAGTTCTAGTGCCTTTACCATCGCAGTTCTCAAATGCTCGGCCTCGCTTGCCAGTCGCTCGTATTCCGCCGGATCCTCAGGAGCTACCAACCCGCTCATCGGGCTTCCTGAGGCAGACCTCGATGCAATGCTGGGCGAGACCCAACCCTTCCATTCAAATGACCCACCAGGAGTAGTCCAGCAACGCCACTCGTAATTGGAGCATGGATTGATGACATCCCGATCACAAAGCACCAACGGCCTGACTCCGATGGTTCTGAGTAAGGCGCACAGTCTAGGCTGGCTCCTAGAGCCTCCGGCAGGAAGAACGCTTGTGCGACCAAGTGACACGCCATAACCGCCCATCTCAATGACTGCCTGTAGCAAATCACGATCGTTTTCGCCTTCCACGACTATGACGTTATCAGCGAAAAACGCTTCACGTTTATAGCTGTTGAGCGCTGGGAGGAGATCTTGGTAATAGCTGGCATCCGCAGCCTCGACCATAAAGACTTCCCTTTGAGCGTTGCCCTGTGCCTGGCGACGGACGAACACGATGCGCGCCAGGTCTTTCGGTGTGCGCAGATCGAGCATGACAGGGGAGTGAGTAATTAGGATAAAGTGCTTGGGGTGCCTGGCAGAGACGGCCCGCAGGATTTGCAGTAGAAGGTGCTGGGCCTGAGGGTGCAGGGACTGTTCGGGCTCATCTATGACTACCGTAGGGTAGGATGGATCAAACACAGCTAACCCTAAAGTTGGGAGATTGAGGATACCTGAGGCCTCTCGGTGTGTAGGATACTCTTGCGCCAGGTCCCGCGTACGGAACTGGATATTCCCCCCTCCGATAACAACCCGCACTGTCTGGGGCAGGCCTAATCTCTTGATAAAGGATTCGGCTATCAACCGAAGGGCAGGCTGGCGAACCGCCTTACTCCAAGAGCGTGACAGCCAATCCAGAGGCCGCATGTCACCAGAGAGAGCCTCCGAGGATTGCTTGTCCTGAAGACCAAGATTGTATCGTAATTCCTCTCTACCGGGTGGAACAAACAGAATGTCCCTTGGATGTTCCTGAGCGAGAGTCCTGAGAGCATACGACTTCCCGACCCCGTTGGGACCAACAATGAAGGTTATCCCAGGAGCATTCGGTATTTCGAAGTTGGTACCATCAGGTAGCTTCAACGTGTAGGAATCAGGCATTATACCACCTCTCTCAGGCTGCCCTACACCGCCAATCGGTTCTCTGTGCTACTAGGGGAACCCTTCGGAGCTGCTCCTGCGCACTGCGTTGCGGTCTCTCTTGCTCTCGAATCCTGAATTGCCCAGGATCCATCGAGTGACCAATACGCTTGGCCTTGTACCTGCGACCTTCCCGAAGATCGCGTCCACTCGGCGCTACTCCACCGTTCCGCACACGCTGCACGGCTCGTATCCTCTCGCCTTCGCGTCCTCGAGGCTGATCGGTATCGAGCTCTTCGACAGATACCTGCACCCCAGTCGGTGGTACTTGCTCCCGGTCTTGGTTATGTAGACGGTGATTTCTTTCTTCTTGGCCGGCGCGGGAGCAGCTTCCTTGGGCGCCTCCGCAGCGCCCTTCGTCGTGATGTACACGCACGACTCCCCGGGCTCCCACCGCACTTCGGCGCCCAGAGCCTCGGCGACGGCGCGGATCGGAACCATCACCTGGCCGTCGATCACGCGCCCCTGGGCGGCGGGCCCGAGATCCACGCCATTGACGAAGACGCGGACCGGGGAGACAGCGGCGTAGGCGAGGGCGCTGACGCCGAGGAGAACGCCAGCACCTACAAGTAGGCTCCTCGGTAGACGCACGGTGGTCACTCTCCTTATGTGACGGATTCCCTCATTTCTTCGGCAGGCTGGCACCAGCGTTGAAAATGGCCAGATCCATCACGTCGAGCTTACCGTCGCCGTTAAGGTCCGGGTCATCCAACGTGCCGTTCTTCTCGTGAAAGTCATACACAAGCTTGAGGTACTTGCTGATGACCAGCTTCGGAATCTGCTCCTGTCGTTCGATGCCGTACCAGTAGAAGATGTCCTTGTCACCTTTGGAGGAGTTGCATTTCCGACACGCCAGGACAAGGTTGCTGGTAATGTCAGGTCCGCCCTTGCTGCGAGGAATGATGTGGTCGAAGCAAAGATGCTCCGTGCTGCCGCAGTAGATGCAACACTCGTCCTTGAGGATCATGTTCCTGTCGTCGCGGGTGATGTCGCTCATCTTTATCTCGCTGGCTTTGAGCTTCTTGAAGCGGCTCACGATGAAACGGTAGTTCCCCTCGAAGCCAGCAGCCCGGGCGATAAGGTTCGCGTATTCCCAATAAATGAGGTCCCGTATGGTCTTGACCATCGAGGGAGGCATGATGTTTCCCTCCTCATGACCCCGCCGTCTCCACCGCGGCGAGCATCTTGCCGACACGAAGGTTGTCGCCGTAGTAGAGAAGGTTCATGATAGTCGCACACCCCTCCTGTCCTCAGGCTTCCAGACGTGGGGCATAGACTGTGACTCTCTAGTCGCTCGGCCCTTCTTCTATGCTCCGAAGCTAAGCCGGTACGAACAAATCATGCTCTGCCGGGCCAACTGTGCAGACCGGAGTCTAAGGGACAGCATATCTTGCGTCGAGCATAACCGCGAAGGTAAGGCTTCGTTAGCAGTGCTTATGAATGAGCACTCCTCCTGAAAGTCAAATAGAGTGTTCTCTAATAGCTTCCACTATTGAAGAGGTGGTCCACCCGACGATTTCCTCGGCAACAGCTGAAACAGCTTGTGGTACCCGCTCTTGACCCCTGGGCCGTATCCCCACGATAGGCTTCCCATAGCCTACGGCGATGTCTATCTCCTTCTGAATCCAGAAGCTGTGAGCCACATACATGCCCGAAAGCACGAGAACGCAGTTAACTGGGCGTATCTGTTGTTTGAGTTCTTCAATCAACGATTTCCGGTCACCTGGGTCATCGGGATCGAGAACTGGGTCATGCTCGGGTACTGAGTAATTCTTCCACAGGAAATTCGGGGCGCCGTCCAGCATGTCAACTAGGCGGTAGTAGTCGTCGTTGTATTCCCAGGCGTGGCTGATGAACAGACCGTATGTTTTCAACTGTGGCATCTCGCACTCTCCTTCCTAGCGTGTTATCCTATAGGAGAAAGGGGGCAACGGCGAGTGAAATCCGGCAGATTCCGCAAAAAACCCATTGTAGTTGAAGCTTATCAGACCGACAAAGAGTTGATTGTCCAGACCCTTGAAGGTCCTCTTCGGGCGGCGCCGGGAGACTGGATCATAACCGGGATCAGGGGTGAGCAGTACCCGTGTAAGCCTGACGTCTTCGAGAGGCTCTACGAGCCTGTAGAAGAGTCAGACGACGCAGCCCCGAACTGACGACGAACTCGAGTCGAATTGCTCTGGCCATAGGCTCTCTGTAGCTGCAGCCAACTAAGGTTCTCATGTGATATGAGACCCTCGGCACGTTCGACTAGCAGCCTGAAAGGTTCTTCTGCCCCAGCGTACGCACCTGATCGCGTCAGGTAGAGATACTTCTCCTGCTTCAACGCTTCACTGGTCGCCCGGTACTCAATCCAGCGTTCCTGGAAACTGTAGAGACCGTGCACCCCAGCGATAAGCGTGAGAGCAGCTCCCGTCGCCGCCACGATGAGCCTAACCCACAGGGAGTCGACACCCAAGCCGACTACAACGGGGATAGAGGCTGACAATACTAACTCGATTCTTCTGAGGAGTTTGTACCACCGCTGATTCCAAGTGCTCTTGTGGGAATACCAGCCTATTTGTCCCTCGAGCCGCTCACTCAAGTACTGCTCCTCTGNCGCTGATTCCAAGTGCTCTTGTGGGAATACCAGCCTATTTGTCCCTCGAGCCGCTCACTCAAGTACTGCTCCTCTGTCACAGCTGTATCACCCTTTAGTCCGCGGGAAGGAAGAGCCATCGCGTTCTACCTGTCTCTAAGTCGCTATTGCCCCCCGCCCGCAGTCCCGTTGTCCCAGGGTGTACGGTAAGTCCCCCGCTCCTATACCCCCGCCGCCTCCAGCGCGCGGCCGCGATCCCGCAAGAAGCCACGCTTCCACGCTCGTCCTATTGCGCTATGCTATCATACCCTCCAAGATTCCTAGTTCCCTGAGTCTCCACTGCAGCGCCTCTACAGACACCATCATCCTCTCGGCAGCCGTCTCGAGGTCGTACCGGCTCAGCAGAATGCTAACGGTGCTCTCCGGCATAAGAAAGCAAGCTGCAAAGCGGTTTGCCTCGCGTTCGCACCGCCTCTTGTCCTGAAGGTCAACAAGGCATACTGAGTGGTCCAAAGAGCGGTGGTACAAGTAGTGGTAGTACTCGTGGGCCATCGTGAAGCGTTGACGGTTGCTGTGATGATTGGAGTTAACTGTGATTACAGGCTCGTTTTCCCTCAGGAACATGCCGGAGACGGCCTCCCCGAGCGGCCACCGGTCCACTATCACTCCTTCCCGGCGGAGCACCGACTCAATGTCGACGGCGTCACCGGGGCATACCCCGAAGCGGTGAAGTGCTATGCTGGCTCGACGCGCAGCCCGACCGTACACCAACCGTCGCCTCCCTCATTGGTGGTAGTACCATTCTACTAGTAGCGAACGGGTGTTCGTGTCGAACCGCGTCGAGACTCGAAGTTCACCTTTTCAGATATGTTTGGCTATGGATCGCTTTCCGGTGTTTCGCATACAGCCTACAAGGCAACCAATGCCACCATCTGTCCTCGAAGAGAAGCAACAAATAGTTCGTAGGATAGTGCAGGGTCTGGTGCCGAGACGGTAACGGTGTCGTTTGAGAAGTTCGCCGTCAGGAAGCATGATGCATCGTAAAGCCGTTCCAGGACAAGTCTTCGGCAGAAGATCGCATATCGTTGTTTATATGATGCTCCTCTAAACACCTCATCGACTTTGAAATGAGGTTCTCTCACCGATACAGGCGCAGATGACTCCGAGCAATCTTCCAGAAGGAACAGGTAACCCAGCCAAGGCTTGATAGCGCAGCCGAGCCTGCCTTCCCTGTAGGCCGTCCACAGGTCCGTCGCACTCCCGATTGCCTCCTCAACCCTGTTGTTGAAGTTGTTGCCGAACGAAGGTCCGCACTGTGACTTCAACTCTATAGCGGCGCCGAGCACGCCCTTGTGGACCACAAGGAGATCCCATTTCTTCTCAGGCCGGTAGTAGCCGGGAAGTTCGACATGAGTCTTCTCGAATATGCACTTTGATGGAATTCCACAGCCTATGATGACTTCTCGGACGAGATCCACAAACCCATTCATCTGAGCGCCGCCCGTAACGGCTCCCCTTAAGCCCGCATCGCTCTTGCCGGCTTCTGATTGCTTTGACTGTTGGTGGGTGCGCACAGCCCAATACAGAGCTGCGGCGTCTTTAACCCTGTCATTCACCGAGATTCGTCACCTTCGTAAAGATGCTTTACAGCAAGGGAGGTTGATGTTCGACGCCAAGCACCTGCTGATTCAACTTGACGCCCGCCTCCAATGCCCTTTTGATAGCAAATTTCAGGTAAACGGGGTCTATCTCTATTCCGATGCTGTTGCGCCCCGCCGCTGCGGCGGCTACTGTAGTCGTGCCGGTGCCCACGAACGGGTCCAGAACGGTATCGCCGACGAAACTGAACATCCGCACCAGTCTCGTTGCGAGCTCGAGCGGGAAAGGGGCCGGGTGGTTTCTCGTGGACTCGCCAGGCATGTCGGTCCACACCTGCTGAAACCACTTCCTCTGGTTCTCCTGGGATATCACGCTCAAGACGCGGGCTGCGGGAGTTGGGTTCCTGTAAGCCCCTGGCTTCCGTTGCATGAGGA
>MAGV01000012.1:0-7869 GCA_001717015.1 Candidatus Methanosuratincola petrocarbonis (ex Vanwonterghem et al. 2016)
GGGAGGGCGGCTGTTGAGGCGGTCAAGGAGGTGCTCGGCGATCCGGTTGTCAAGGTATACGATGTGGTCAGGGCCAGGGCTGAGAGGTGCGCGAGGGAGCTCTCCAGGAATCTCGAGATCAACGCCGCAGTCGCGTCTGATCCGAGGGATGCTGCATCATGGGCTGACGTGATCGTGACCGCGACGACCTCGACAACGCCAGTCTTCGACGGCAGGTGCCTTGAGTCGGGGGCGCACATCAATGCGATGGGGTCCCACAGCCCCGATGCGAGGGAGATCGACACGGCTACGCTCCTCAGGGCGAGGGGGAGGATTGTCCTAGACTCGAAGGAGGCGTGCATGGCGGAGGCGGGCGACATACTGATCCCCATGGCGGAGGGGGCTATACGCGAGTCGGACATATACGGCGAGCTCGGGGAGGTCATAGCAAAGGGGAAGGCAGTCAGGAGGTCGGGGAAGGACGTGACGCTCTTCAAGTCCGTCGGCGTCGCGGTGCAGGACGCTGCGGCCGCGGCTGCGGTCTACAAGATAGCTAGAGCCGCCGGCATAGGGAGGGAGATCCAGCTCTGACGGGGAGGGGTCGGATCGACGGGGGCCCAGAGGTCGGTCCACTGGGATCGGCCGGCATGCGTTTCATTCCCCGTACAGGACTTCCAGGATGTACCTTATGTAAGGCTGGAACTGCTCCATCCTTCGCTTGGAGACGAATGCTGAGGATATCTCTGCGAGATCGGACTTCTTCACTATGCCGAGCCGGGCGTAGCATATCGCGGATATAGCCAGCACCAGCGGTCCGCCAATGTACCAGGGGAACTGGAGAAGCCAAGCAGGAACGGCGGCAGCGATCGGGATCAAGGAGACGAGCAGGGAGCCCCTCCACCCCACAGAGTAGCCGATAGGCTTAGCCATGAAGTGGACCGCGGCGGTCGCGACGAAGAATCCGAGCACATAGGAGAGGGCCGCGCCGTTCTCGCCCCATACGGAGACCATTAACGGATAAAGGAGGAGCCTTGGGAGGTTGTAGGCGAAGCCGAGGATGGTAACGTCCCGGTATCTCCCGTAGGCGTATATGAGCGAGCTGAAGCCCGACGGTATTGGAGATACGAAGGCTGCCAGGAGGAGGATCTGTAGCGCAGCGGATGACCCGACGTACTCGGGACCCAGGAGCGAGAGCGGGACGCTGGGGTATGCGATCACGGCGGCAGCCAGCGGGGCTACAATGGCGCTTGTGAGGAGGATCGCCCGGTTCGTCGCCCGCTTCCGCCCGTCTTCCATCCCGCTCAGGACTGGGAACATCAGCCCGAGGAGGGAGAGGGGGAGGGAGAAGACTATGCTGGCGATGACGAACGCGACGTAGTAAGTGCCCGCCTCCAAGTTCCCGGAGATCCCGTAGATGCCAAGGACCCCGAACCAAGAACCCGCTGTCGCGACGAGCGATGGGACCCAAGAGGGTAGGCCTGTACGGACCGCCTCCGCGGCTGACTGCGAGGAGGGGGAGCGCAAGGAGACCTCGCCGCGCAGCGCAAGGTACAACCCTATGTTCTGCACAGCGTACGATACGATGTACGCCGCCATCACCCCAGCAAAGGACCAGCCGAGGTAGAGGAGGAGTATCCCGATCGCCAGGCGGAGCACGCTAGCGCTCATCGTAGAGAGGGCGATTACGCTAGTCCTGAGGCTTGCGTTGTAGTAGGCTTGAAGGACAGGGAGGGAGGATGAGAGGAGAATGAGCACCGTGACGTAGGGGACCTCGAAGTCTGGTATCGAGAACACGCCCCCGAGGAGGTACACCAGCACGGCTGCGACCGCGCTGAGCAGGATCGAGAGCCATAGGCTCGAGAAGAGGTGAACGCTGACCTTGTCGCGCTCCCCGCGTCCGAGCGCCATCCCTATCATCCGGGTCAGACCCGAGGAGATCCCGAGACCAAAGATGCTGCTCACGACCGAGACTATGCCCACAACCGCGGCGGCGTCGCCTATCACTGCTGCCCCAACGAACCTAGTCGCGACGAGCCAATAGACGAAGCCCAGGAAGTTTCCTACCAGCCCCGAGATGTAGAGCCAGAGGCTCGACCGTATGACCTTGTTGAGGGACATGGGCGACCGCTCGCTAGCTTGTTTGATCATTAGATTGCTTCATTCGACGCTCTGACGATATCTGTCCTGGTCGGATTTATCCTTTCCCAGTGCCTCCCAATTTGGAGAGCGCCGAGGGGTTCCCAAGGTCATTAACAATACGACCGGAGATTCAATTGTGACGGGAAATGCACGAAAGGACAGGCGATCTGCCAAAGGCAATCTGCCCCGTGTGCCTCTCGAGCGATGGATTAAGATTGAGGGGTCGCAGACGAGGATGAAGCGCGCGCTGCGTTTACTCGGGGGAGATGGACCGGTTCTGGAAGTGCAAACGATTGAGGAATCGTAGCTTTAGAGTGCTCAGAATTCCGGGGCGGAGAGAGGCTGCATCGGGTCAATGCCGCCCCGTCAGTACAAACAGGGCGCAAGTGCTCGCCCTAGGCAGGGCGCTGCGGCCTTAGACGGATCCAGATGCCTCTTGGCTTCCCCTCCGCAGTGCGATTTTCCTTGCCATCCATCTCACCCGGGGCTTTCTCAGCCTAATTGAGGATCCCTGGCGGACCCTACCATTATTGTCTCAATAGGCTTCTCAGGGATTAAGCCGCCTGGCCTGTAGATGAGGATGATTATCAGCGCTAGACCCAGGAGCATAAAGTCGAGCCACCGCATCCAAGGCAGGGAGCCGAATCTCGAAACCGCAACTTTTGATAATGAAAATTGATAGATTTTATACAATGCTTGTAATAGAAGGTGCGGTAGATTAAGCCTTGGTCAAATTGAGCTTGGAAAAAGCCAAGATTTATTATTTTACTTGTCGGAACATTAAACATGGTCTTGAAAGACGTCGTCTCACCGAACAAAGGAAAGGCTTTCATGCTCTGCAACGAGGCGATAGCGAGGGGGGCCATCGAGGCTGACGTCAAGGTGGTCGCATTCTACCCTGGCGCACCTACCTCCGAGATCCTGGACACGTTCTCGGAGGCCCTCGGGAGCTTCGACTACCAGATGCAGATCGCGACCAACGAGAAGGTCGCGCTAGAGATATGCGCAGGGGCATCGTTCGCGGGGCTCAGGAGCCTGACAGCAATGAAGAGCGTCGGCATGAATGTCGCCTCCGACACCCTCTTTGTCCTCGGGTACACCGGGGCCAGGGGCGGCATGGTGGTAGTGATGGCAGACGACCCCCACGCCCACTCCTCACAGTCTGAGCAGGACGGGAGGTTCTTCGCACCCAACTCCTACATCCCGATGCTCGAGCCGTCCACTGCCCAGGAGGCGAAGGACATGATCAAGGAGGCATTCTCCATCTCTGAGAGGCATAGGGTACCCGTGATAGTCAGGACCGTCACTAGGGTGAACCACCAGAGCGGGGTCGTGGAGCTGGAGGAGATCAGGAGGAGCGGGTTCAGCAGGGTCAGGTGGAGGGATCTCAAGGAGGAGTACCTCACGCTGGGGGAGGTCGCCAGGAGGAAGAAGCTGAGGATGATCGAGAGGAGAGGGAGCCTCGAGAGGGAGTTCGAAGAGTCGGCGTTCAACTACATCCTGGGCGGGGATGCGGAG
The DNA here is from genome assembly GCA_001717015.1 of Candidatus Methanosuratincola petrocarbonis (ex Vanwonterghem et al. 2016). Taxonomy (GTDB): domain Archaea; phylum Thermoproteota; class Methanomethylicia; order Methanomethylicales; family Methanomethylicaceae; genus Methanosuratincola; species Methanosuratincola petrocarbonis. Next base: position 3,637 of record MAGV01000012.1, read on the forward strand.
GTTGGGACGGGGATTGTGACCGCCTCGACCGCCTACCTGCACGTGCTCGAGGCGCTGAAGGTGCTCGGGATCTCCGGCAAGGTCCCCGTATTGAAGCTGGGGACGACGTACCCGGTGCCCAGGAGGCTGGTCGCGGGCTTTCTTAAAGGTCTCCGGGGGGTCGTGGTTGTCGAGGAGCTCTCGCCTTACCTAGAGACCGAGGTGACGATGATCGCCAAGGACGAGAACCCGGGGCTGCGCATCTTCGGGAAGAGGAGCGGCCACTTCTCTGAGGCATGGGAGCTCAACCCTGACCTCGTAGCCAAGGGACTGGCTTCGGCGCTGGCGATCCCCTACGAGGACAAGTCCGGGATCATCGAGGAGGCGAAGGCGCTCAAGGAGGGGATGCCGGAGAGGTACCCGACGTTCTGCCCAGGGTGCCCCCACCGGGGGACGTTCGCTGCGCTGAGCCAGGCGCTCAGGGCACTCAGCGCCAGCGGCAAGGGGTACTACTTCGCGAACGACATCGGGTGCTACTCGATGTGGGTATTCCCGCCCTTCTCTAAGGCGGACAGCTCGCTCTGCATGGGCGCGTCCGTCGGCATCGCAAACGGGCTGAGCAACGTCATCGAGGAGCGGGTTGTGGCGGTGGTCGGGGACTCGACGTTCTACCACGCCGCGCTGCCCGCCATCCTCAACGCTATACACAACAGGAACAAGTTCACGCTGCTTGTGCTCGACAACTCGGTCACCGCCATGACAGGGCAGCAGCCCAACCTATCAACGGAGTTCACGGCGGGGTGGAGGGAGGGGAAGAGGATCCCCATCGAGGACGTCTGCAGGGCTGCCGGCGCCGAGTTCGTCGAGGTGATAGACGCCTACCAGGTGAAGGAGAACGTCCCGGTGATCAGGAGGGCGCTCGAGCACGACGGGCTTGCAATAGTGGTCTCGAGGAGGGAGTGCGCGCTGTACGGGGACAGGAGGAAGAGGAAGAGGGGTGAGAGGATAACGCCGTACTACGTAGACAAGTCGGTGTGCAGGAAGCCATACGCGTGCATAAGGGACGTCCATTGCCCGGCGCATGAGATTGACGGGGACGGGCAGCCGAGGATCTCGCCCGAGCTCTGCGACGGGTGCTCGGTCTGCTCGAGGATGTGCGCTTTCGGATCGATAAGGAGATCGGGCACGGAGGGGGAGAGGCGATGAGCTTCGACATATTCATCTGCGGAGTGGGCGGGCAGGGGCTTGTGCTGCTCACCAACGCCCTGGGGAGGGCGTGCCTGAAGTCAGGGCTGAAGGCGATAACCGGGGAGATGTACGGGCTGTCGCAGAGGAGCGGGACGGTCTCGGTCCACATGAGGATAGGTGAGGACGCCCATTCGCCCCTGATACCCATCGGCGGGGCAGACGTCCTGGTGGCACTCGAGGCGATCGAGGCCCTCAGGTACATCGAGTACCTGAAGAAGGGGGGACTGGTGCTCATGAACAGCAGGATAATGCACCCGCCGGTTGAGACAGCTGGGCTTGTGAAGGACAGGTCGAGGAAGTACTTCACGCTCGAGGAGGCGGTCTCGAGGGTCAAGAGGTGGACTTCGATGGTCGCTGTCATCGACGCACTCGCCGCTGCGAAAGAGGGCGGCAACCCAAACGCCGAGAACACGGTCTTCCTCGGATGCCTGTCGGCGCTGCGTGGACTCCCCCTGGATCCGGCGAAGGTGAAGGAGGCGATATCCGAGGTCGTCCCGAGGGGGACCGTGGAGCAGAACCTGAAGGCGTTCGAGATCGGGATGCGCAGGGCTTCAGAGGCACTATGCGGCTACGGCGTGTGCAGGGACTTGAAATGACTTATGGGCGCCCCAAACCATCCCATATCTCGGCGGATGGGGGCAGGATTTTGCGGAGGCGCGCAGCGCAGGGAGGGACCTGCGTAGGCACTCAGCCCTTTTTTGCCCCTATCGCGTAGACCTCGATGATGCAGTGGTCTGGATCCTCGAAGGAGGCGGCGTAGTACCCGTCTACGAACTCTGGGTGCGCCTCTGGGGGGAAGAGGGGCCTGAAGCCACTCCTCTCCATCTCAGACGAGATCCGGTCCACAGTGACGCGGTCCTCGACAAGGAACGCGATGTGTTCGGAAACGACCTCCTCGTCCCCAGAAGGCGGCAGCCGAGCGACCCTGCGCGGGGTGGACTCGGCGATCCAGACCTGTGTTGAGCCGTCCGAATACCCTACGTGCTGCTCGGACTCACCGATCAGCCTGAATCCGAGGGAACAGAGGAGGGCGTCGTAGAACTTCCTCGAGGCTCCGACGTCGGAAACCTCTATCCCCAGATGCCCTATCCTTGCGGTAATTGCAATCACCGCTATACACTACCTGGATCGGCTCTTAAGGGTTGGGCTGGGGCTAGCTCAAGGGGATGGAAAGCGCGAGCGAAAGGAAAAAAGCAGGCCGCGGCATAATCTACCCCGGTGGTTTTGATGCCAAGGGATCCGCACGTGGTGATGAGGAATATCGACCAGAGGCTGTTTGAGCAGGTCGAGGGCGCCAGGAGGTTCGCGTTCTCGGAAGGCGCAATGCCCGTCAAGTATAAATTACTGATCGCGATGGCTATCGATGCCTCGCACGGGGTCGGCGACGGGGTGAGGGCGCTCGCGGAAGCGGCAATGGGGGCGGGCGCCACAAAGGAGAAGATAGCTGAGGCGCTGAGGGTCGCGTTCTACATAAGCGGGTGCGGGAGCTTCTACACGGCTGCAGAAGGCCTCGGCGACCTGCTCGGGTGATTGGACGCAGAAAGCGTCCTCTTTTGATTTTTTCAAGGGAAAAGCGGGGCAGGAGAGCAAGTCGCAGGATCCAAGAGGAGCCCGGAGGCAACTTGGGATACCGGTCTGTAAGCCGCGCGGTTTTCCGTTGTAGTCAAGATGATTGCTGACTACAGGGGGTTTGCGGGTAGTTCGCGCCTGATGCTGAACAGCCGGTCAGAAAAATCCGCCATCCCGACCTTCCAGAGGTCGTCTAACCCAACCCTCTAGATCCACCGGAATGCAAGAAGGAAAAAGAAGTTATTCTTCGAGAGGATCAACAATGGCCATCTCCCACTCTTGCCACTTCCTCTGCCAACGAGAGCAGATCGCGATCCCTCGTGAGAAGCGCCGGTATCTTGTTCTGCAGGAATCTGGCAAACACCAGGGCATCCCTCCCGCCGATCCCGTAGTCCACTGCGATTTTTAGGGCTTCCTCGGACACGCGCCTGGTCTGGTTCAAGAACTCGACATGTGGATGCTCGAGGGTCAGAAGGAGGCGCCGCCTCGCCTCGCTGCGCACCAGCCTCTGCCCGAACACGAGGGGGTGGCTTGGATAATTCCGCGGGCTTCCTGCTGATTAAGTGGAAAGCTTTGAGGCATGGATCTAAAAGCTGCGGCTGTATCGGTCAAATGCCTTCTGAGCCTAAATCGTAAAAGGAAAAAAAGGGCAGAGGGCCCTCACTTCCGCTTCTTGAGCAGGAGGAAGAGGGCCGCGACCACCACTGCCGCAACCACCACCCCCGCGGCTGCGAAGAGCATGGTGTTGTCGCCTCCTGCGGGCTGGGCTGCCTGGGCACTCACCGACAGGACCGAGGATGAGGCAGGGTTGTAGGCTTCGTTGCCAGGGAGCTGCGCCTGGATGGACCACGTGCCTGCCTTGTCCACAACCACGTTCGCGCTGAAGGTCGAAGAGGTCGCGTTGACCGGTATCGAGGTCACCTGTCCGGATGGGCTGGTGACCCTTATGGTGATCTGCGTCTGGGATACGAACGGCGAGATGGAGCCGGTGATCACAACCACCTCCTGGCTCCCGCTGAGCGTGACCGAGGTCTTCGACGCGGATATCGCGATTGCTGTGGTAGCCTTCTGGGGTGAAGTCGCGGTCACCGTTACGCTGGGCGAGGTTGCGGGGTTGTAGGCATCATTGCCCGACCAGTAGGCGTAGAACGAATATGTGCCGGCTTGGGTGAGGTTGAAGGCTCTGGAGAAGTCGCCCCCAACAAGCGTCTCATTTGACAGGAGGGCGGCGGCAGAGCCGTTCACCGACATGTAGATCGAGACGGTGCCGGGCTGCGCCGACGCCAGCGACCCGCTGAGGGTGATGGCGGTGCCTACGTTTGCCGAACTTGCGGATGATTGCAAGGAGAGGGATGCGTTCTGCTTGACCAGCTCGTCCAGGAAGGTGTTGTTGGAGATGGTGTTGTTGGTGGAGAGAGAGTCAGAACTGATTGATTT
>MAGV01000012.1:7918-9073 GCA_001717015.1 Candidatus Methanosuratincola petrocarbonis (ex Vanwonterghem et al. 2016)
GATTGATTTCGGACCCTTCACTATGGTGTTGCCGGTGACAATGTTGTTGGAGGAGAAGAAGAGGGAGATTCCCTGGGTGGTGTTGATGAGCAGGTTGTTCTTGACAGCGTTGTTGTTTGAGTAGAAAAGGGGTATACCTTCATCAGTGTAGGTCAGCTTGTTGTTTGAGACATTGTTGCCGCTTGATGATAAGAGATAAATGCCCTGCGAGCTGTTTGTCAAGACGTTGCTGGATACGTTGTTTGAATTGCTCATTGATGAGAGGAAGACGCCGATGGCGTTGTCGGTAAGCGTGTTGCCGTAGATCGTGTTGTTCGATGAGGACTCGAACCGTATGCCGTAAGAGCTGTCTGAGATCGAGTTGTTCAAGATAGAGTTCCTAGTTGAGGAAACAATCACGACGCCGTCGAGGCACCTCGAGATTGTGTTATTCTCCACCCTGCCATTGGTGGCGTTTTGCAGCATTATCCCTGCATAGAGCCAGGTGCCCTGTATATTGCAGTTCCTAATTATGAAGTGTGCATTCGTGTTCGATATGGTGATGGCCGCGGTGAGGTTTGCGGTTATTGCATACCCCTCGATAATGTAAGGATCGCCGGCAGTCCCGCTGCCTCCCACCACTCCGTTGGCTGAGGTGAAGGCAGAGTTGCCTACGATCTCGATTGGTCCTCGGTATTGAAAGGATCCGGGGGCGGCGTAGGCGCCAAGTGGCACCTGGAAAGCGAAAAGGAGCGCGAGTGTTAGGCACAAATAGATCTTTTTACAATTTAGAATCTGAAACACCTCTGTAGTGTTTTGGTCAAGGATCTTCTTTGCATATATAGATTCCTAGAAAATCCCTTTCCAGTCAAAATCTCGTGCGGATAGGCAAAAAATCAATTGTCGCGAAGATCCCAATGCGCAAACCCAAAGTTTGCTTTTGCAAGCGATTGAGCAACGGATCTTTAAAGAACGATCAAGTGCCAAAGAAAGACAGGTTAAAACGCCTACGCCGTGCAAGACTGAAAGCAGCGCCTTCTATCCACCCTTAATGATGCTGGCTCGCAGGTAGCGAGGGAAGGCGGGGCTGCGAGAGGGGAAAGTGATGAAAACAATAGTGCGCTGGAGAGCGCATTGCGGCTTGCCTGAGTCCCAGCCCCCACTCCAATACATATT
>MAGV01000013.1 GCA_001717015.1 Candidatus Methanosuratincola petrocarbonis (ex Vanwonterghem et al. 2016)
TTTCAATATATATTAGTATAAATGGGATATGGGTGTAAGGAACATGGGAATGCGCAGAGTGCAGAAGGTTGGGAAGTCCACTTTCACCGTCTCGCTCCCACATGAATGGGTCAAGAAGAACAATATTTCGCCCAAGACAGAGGTCAATGTTGTCGCATTACCAAACGGAAGCCTAAAGATCTCAACAGTAGAAGGCGGGAAGGAAGAGAAGAGATCAAAGGAGATACTCATCGAGGCAAGGGATCCCGATGCCGGAGATCTGATCAGGAAGACTTTGGCTGCATACATCGCCAACTACGACGTGATAAGGCTAGACCTCTCGAGAGTGAGTTTCGAGCCTTATGCCAGGGACAAAATCCGCAAAATGATCAAGTTCAAGATGGCAGGCGCAGAGATTATTGAAGAGACCTCGGACAGGATGACAATACAAATCCTCCTCAGACCGTACGAGTTCCCCCTAGACAGGTTGTTTTTGAGGATGGCCACGATGGCAAGAGACATGATCGCGGACGTCATAAAGGCAGAGAAGGGGGGCGACCAGAATTTCCGGAGAAACATGCTAACAGACATAATCGAAAGGGACGAGGACGTGGATAAGTTGTATTTCATGGGCAGCAGATGGCTTTCAAACATAATGGAGGACCAGGGCGCGCTGAAGGACTATGGCCTGAACGACATAAAGGCTGCCCTGGACTACAGGATCGCATTCAGGAATGTTGAAAGGGTCTCTGACCATACGATAAGGATCGCGTCGAAACTCTTGGAGGCTCCTGAAATCGAAAGGAGCATATCCGACGCCATGATGCAATCCCTCAGTGAGGCAGGCGAGATCTTCATTAGATCTGCGAACTCGTTTAAGAACGGCAGCATACAGGAGGCGAGCAGAGTCATCCACGAAGCCAGGAAATTGGCAGCGAAGGAGGAGGATTTCATGAGGCGGCTCATAGAAGGGGGGCTCCCGACCAAGGCGGCTGCATCGGTGATAATAGCAATGGACAGCATAAGGAGGATCTCTGAGTATGGCGTCGGGATCTCCGAGCTCACATTCAACATGTACATCGACAGGGACTCTGCAAAAGCGGATTAGCCAACCGACATTCAAATTATTTTCATTACCGCATCCAGCCCCTTTCTCCTCGGCCTAGNCCCTTTCTCCTCGGCCTAGGCCTCACTTCGGACTTAGGGTACCCGAGCCCCACCACGGCTGAGAGCCGAAGCTCTGGATCATTCACTCCTAGCAGCCTTTTTAGTTCTCCCTCAAGGAGTAGCGGCACCCCAAACCAGCAAGATCCGATGCCCAGGCCACAAGCTGCGAGCATCATGTTCTCAATAGCTGCGGCACAGCTCTGGTGGGCCCAGATCTCCTCAATGCGAGGATCGTTGTAAACCCTCTCCCTTAGGTCAGCGAAAACAGCCACATAAAGGGGCGCGAGATAGTACTCGCTGCCGGATCCAGCCACCCAAGACTCGAACTTCTCATCACTCCACGCCTTCTTCATTAGCTTGGTGAAATATTCCCGGTGCGCCTCGAGCAGGAGCTTATGGAGGCGAATTCGCGCCTCACCGGACTCGACTACAACAAAATGCCAAGCCTCTGCCCCGCCTGCAGTCGGCGCCCTGATGGCAGCCTCCAAGATCAATTTCCTTGAAGACTCATCAATTGGGGTTTCTTTGAAGAGCCTCACCGAGCTGCGCTGCCTCAATACCTCGAAGAGATCAGCCAATCCGCTCACCAATTAACAAAAGAGTGGGACGGCAAAAAAAACGTTGCCTCGGCTAGGCTACCGATCCAAAGCCTTCTCTATCCTGTCCATCGCCTCGCCCAGGCGCTCAACCGGGACGGTGTAAGCAAGCCTCAGGTGCCCCCTGCCTGCAGCCCCGAAAGTGGACCCAGGGACTGCCGCCACCCTTGCCTCAACAAGCAGCTTCTCGGAGATCTTCAGGTCATCCCCAACAAAGGGGAATATATAGAATGCACCGCCCGGCTTCACCACGCTGAAACCCGGGATTTGCTTCAGCCGGCGGTAGATGTAGTCCCTCCTCCGCATGTATTCCGATCGCATCTGGCTTACTGCAGCCTGGCTCCTAGGATCTGAAAGGGCACGGGCGGCTGCATATTGTGCGAAAGAAGTGGGGCATGCAGACAGGTACATCTGGAACTTCACCATCCTCGCGATCAAATCCTCTGGGCCTGCAGCATACCCGATCCTCCACCCAGTCATCGCATAAGTCTTCGACAGGCTGCCCACAGTGATAAACCTCCCAGGCTCGGATGCGACAGAGGCAGGGCTTACATGGCGGATGCCGTCGTAGACCAGCGACTCGTAGACCTCGTCGGACACTACCGCCAAGCCGTGATCCTCAGCGAACTCAACGGTTGCCCTCACATCTTTCTCAGTGAGAACCGCCCCCGTGGGGTTGTTTGGAGAGTTGAGCACGATCGCGCGGGTCCTCTCTGTCAGATGCCTTTGCAGGTCATCAACAGTCAAGACAAATCCGTTTTCCATCTTCAGCGGGACTTCGACGGGAACGCCGCCAGCCAACCGGACGGTCGCGCTGTATGTCACGAAGTGGGGCGATGGGATCAATACCTCGTCCCCCTCCTTAAGGAATGATGCCCATATGAGGAGGAATGCCTGGTTGCCCCCCGTGGTGACGATTATCTCCTTGTCAGGGTCGGCAAAGATAGAGTTCTCTTTTTTGAGCTTTTCAGATATCGCGTCCCTAAGCTCCTTGAGCCCATTGTTTGGCGTGTAGTGTGTTATTCCCCTGTCCAGGGCCTCCTTTGCATATTCTTTTATGTGCGCAGGCGTGTCGAAATCAGGCTCTCCTATCCCAAGAGAGATGACGTCGGCGTATTTGCTAGAGAGTTCAAAAAGGCGCCTAATCCCCGAGGCGGGTATCTCTTCTAGACGGTCGTGTAGCGACATTCTAATCTACATGAGGTAGTCCATGGGATTTAAAAGGGTTTATGCCAGATCACTGGAAGAGGTACTCTTCGGAACCCCTCCTTATCAGGACGGCGTTCTTACCGTTCGATCTCTCGCACCTGCCGATAACATGGGCGCCCACCTTGAACTTCTCGGCAGATCGTATCACTTCTTCTTCTTGCCCCTTGCCTACTACGACTTCCATCCCTATCCCCATGTTGTAGTTGCGGCACATCTCCCTTGGCGACTCGCCGCTCTCCTTGCCGATCAGCCTGAAAATAGGATCCGGATCTGGGAGGCTGTCCTTGATGTAGAGTATATCCTTACCGATCCTGAGGGACTTTGTAAGGCCGCCCCCGGTGTTATGGACTAACGCCTTGACAGGCACACGCTTGAGCATATCGATCACAATCGGGAGGAATATCCTCGTAGGGGAGAGCAATGCCTCGCCCACGGTCATCCCGAGGTCGGGCAGATCGTCGTCGATCCAGTATCTGCCGTAGTATCCCCTGGAGCCTTCTTGACCGATCTCAGGGTATTTCTTGAAGTAGTCGCTCCTGAGCAGAGAATGCCTGGCAAGAGAGATCCCGTTGCACATGATCCCGCTGTTCTCCCTCTCCTCGTAACTGCATCGTCCGCCGCTCACTATCCCCACAATCACGTCGCCAGGAGAAATATCATTGCCAGTTATCATATTCTCAAGTTCAACCCGCCCGAAGACTGTGCCGGAGACGTCCAGAGTCCTTATTATGTCCGGGAGGTCGGCCGTCTCCCCGCCGCAGAAGAGAACCCTGCAGCCCAGACGACCCAAGGTTCCGAATGTCCTTGAGAACCCAGAGGCGAGCGATGAGAGCAGGGATTCCCTCTCGAGCCGGATCGTGTTCAGCGCGACATAATCCGAGAATGCTACGGGCACCCCCCCAACGCAAACAACATCGTCGAGATTCATCGCCAGAACGTCCTGAGCGAGCCCAGAGAACCAGCTGTAATCGCCGGTCTCTCTGGAATAGATGTAAGATATTATTGGCTTGCTGCCAGCCCCGTCCTCATGGAGAATCAGGCCCGACTTGGGATCGTCCGGGTCTCGTACAACGCTGCAGAACGAGTCTGGGAAGAGGTCATCCGTCACTCCCTTTATCGATGAGATTCCCTTCTTGTCGACATCCACTCCAAGTTCAGAGTACTTCGATCCGGGCAAGCTAGATCATCACCCATCAAGGGGGCAATCCACACTCATAAACGTTCTCAGCGACCCCACCTTTTTATAGTTTGAAGTAGGATGTTTTTACGTGAAACTTGATGAGCGAAGAACTCAAGGAGCGCCTCGAGGAGCTTGTCTTCAAGTGGGTGAAGAGGCAGCTTGAGGACGGGAACTGCAGGATGAACCTCAGGATTGAGATCGACACCCCAATCGAACTGAAGGGCATGAAGGGGAGGATCCGCGGCGACATACTGCTTGGCGGGGTTCAGACGGACGAGCCAGCCAAGACGGATCCAGGAGCTGAGCCGCAGGACTGCAAGAAGGATGTGGCAGAAGCTGAGATGAGCCTACAGGAAGTCGAAAAACTCCTCAGATCCCTCGGGGTGTGATGATTATCGTAAAGGCGGGGTCTTGAAAAAATTAAAAATCATGGTTTCTTTATCCTGAAGACCAGGCTGAGGTTTGATACGTACTTGAATTCGGGCTTCATGCCAAGCGTGGACTCTAGGGAAGCCTCAACGTAGTTCTTAACAAATAGGGACCATTTTTCCCCCATATTGTGGGACGCCCTTATTTCCAGATAGTCCTCGTCTTCAACCTCGTAGCAGGTAGTCCAGTTCGAATAGCCGCAGAGGAACATTAGGAAGAATTGCTTGAATGCGCTGACTGACAGCTCTCCGAAGAGCAGGAGCATTATCTCTTTAGAGGTTGCAGATCCCATTTTGCGCCCTATCTTAGCCACAGACTCTTCGTCAAGCGCATTGATTATCTCTATAAGGTCGTTCCTTGGGAGGGTGACCACTCCCATCTGCTCGACCTTTGCGCCTATCCTCACATATTTCCTCAAAATCCTGCAGGTCAGGCCATTCACAGTTGCGCCTTGCTTTTTTGCCTCTTCCTCCAGCCCCCGCATGACATCAGCATCAAGGCGGAATGTCCTGGGGGCAGACTGCCCTTCTTCGCCCATTTGTCGCTCGCCTTTTTGACTGTAGTTCCTCTGCCAATTTAACATTATTCATTGCCTCCCAAATCAAGGAAGACCTTGCAAACACTGTTGGCGGAAGTTGCACGGTTCTAAAGCCGAAGCCGCCGCCCAAAATGGGAAGCATAAATCACTTCTTCGAGCGCTTTTCGGCAAGCTTCAGGATCCCCTGCACCACCCCATTAATTATTGCTTCAGGCTTTGGGGCGCACCCTGGCACATATACATCAACAGGTATCAGCAAGTCAGGGTGCCCGAGTATTGCATAATTCTCTGGAGCGTCATCGTAGAAGAGGCTGCCGCCGCAGGCACAGCTTCCGACCGCGACCACAACCTTCGGCGCCGGGACCTGTTCGTATATCCGCTTTACCATCGGGATGAACTGCTTCGGTACGCATCCCGTCGTCAGCAGTATGTCGGCATGCCTGGGGGACGGCACGAGCTGGACCCCGAAGCGCTCGACATCGAACCGAGGGGCCAGCGCAGCCAAGGTCTCTATGTCGCATCCGTTGCAGCCGCCGCAGTGCAGGTGGTAGAGCCAGGGCGAGTATATCCGAGCCTTGTCCATTATCCCCATCAGACTCCCTCCAGCCAGACGTACTTCTTCGTATGGGTGTCTAAATCGACACCATAAGCCCTCCTGCAGTCAGGGCAGTATCCGTCAAGTTTCTTGTAGTCGTTCGAAACGGTCTCCTTAACGATCGGGTCGATCTTCTCCATCAACCTCTCATAAGTCCTGTCCACGAGCTTCCTTGTCACATACGGGGTGCCGCAGTTCTTGCACTTGAGGAGGTCGAGCTCGGTGAGGACCCGCGCCGCAGGATCCTCCCGGTTGGGGACTGCTATCTCGAACTTGTTAGTCATCTTTATCGCCTCCTCGGGGCAGGCCTCCTGGCAATGGGCACAGAAGGTGCACCTGAAGAGGAAGATCTCAACTGTCCGCTTTTCGCCTTTGTCGTATATGCTGGTAGCCCTCCCGGAGCAGACGAAGTAGCAGGCCCTGCAGCCGATGCACTTGTCTTTGTCCCGCTCAGGTATGCCACGGAGCCCTTCAGGTATCTGGCTATACCGCCTGTCAGGGGCTACCCCAGACGGGTAAGTCAGGGTCATCGGTTTGCTGTACTTCGACAGAACCTGTTTGAGGATCTTAATTTCAGTAGACATTTCACACCACCAACCATATCGCCAGAGCGATAATGAAATTCAGCACCCCCAGCGGGATCGCCACTTTGAGATACCAGTTTATCGCGTTCCTGATCCTGTATCTCGGGTTCAAGACCTGGACCGAAGTGAGCAGGAAGACCAGCACCACAGCCGCCACGATATACAGCGGAAGCCAGAGCACGTCGGTGGCAATCGGCGGGAGGAAGAGTGAGATGAAGAGCGCCACAAGCCCGTAGAGAAGGAATACCTTGGTCAAATAGTAAGTCCCCAAAAGCTTCCCCGAGTACTCGGTGTATGGCCCCGCAACTATCTCCGCCTCTGCCTCGGGCATATCGAAGGGCTTTATGTGCAGCTTCCCCAGCATGGCTACAAACATCAGAGCGCCCGCAGTCACTGTGAGCAGCGCCAGGTACAATGACTGACCTCCTGATGAGATCTCCCATATGACAAGCGACTGCCTGGCAATGGCAACTGCGAAGAGGCTCAGCACGAATCCGAGCTCAGAAACGAGGAAGAGCTCGACCTCTCTCCTCGCGCCTATTGCTGCCCATGGCGATCCGCTCGCGACGGGCCCGAGGATTGTGAAGAGTATCGATGCGATAAGCAAGTATGACGCGATTATCAGGCTATATGGAACCCCGGAGAGCAGCGGCATCCCAGGGAACGGGATGAAGAATATTGCGGCAACCGCAAAGAACAGGGACAGGAACGGGGAGTAGACGAAGAGTCGCCTTCTCGAAACATCAGGGACTATCGTCTCCTTGCCGTACAGCTTCAGGATGTCATAGAGCGGCTGCAGCAACCTGGTCGTCCCAAGCAGAGGCTTCAGGTCGCCGTACATCCTCAGCATCGGCCCTACCCGCCACTGGAACCTTGCAGAGAGCTTCCTCAACAAGTAGGAGTATATGACTCCCAAGAATAGAGCCAAGGGCACTATAACAATCAAACTGATCACTGTAAAGATCAAATCTACCATCTGCTCGCCCTCCTGCTCAAGTTTACTAGCTGATCCCATGTCAGGATCTTCCTGCCACCATCCCTATTGTCAATTACCTCTAACCTGTCGGTGCATGCGAGGCACTGGTCAGTGCTGCCCATCACCACCGGGACGTCCGCCAGGTTCGATCCGACGAGCATCAAGGGGATAATTGCATTGTTCCTGTAGCTGGGCGTCCTTATCCTCACAGTGTGCGGCAAACTCGAGTCTTTGTCGGATGCCCTGATGTAGTAAGCGAGCTCGCCTCTGGGCGCCTCGTTGAGTCCTACAGCCTCAGCCCCCAGCGGGACTGTCTTTGGCTTGATCCTTATGTCGCCAGTTGTCTTGGCCAAATACTCCAAGCACTGGGAAACGATACTGCAGGAGACGAGCAGCTCCTTGACCCTGACTAGCGTCCTCCCGAATGTGTCACAGTGGTCATCTGTGATGACCTCCCAAGAGATCACCTTCGGGTCGTAGATTGCGTGGGGCGGATTGTCTATCCGGACGTCGATCTTCCAGTCGCTAGCCCTTGCCACAGGACCGACTGCGCCCCCGTCGTAAGCCTGCGCCCTCGTGAGCGGGCCTACTCCGATGAGCCTCGACTTCACGACCGGGTGATCTGCTACTAGCAACAGCAACTTTGCGCACTCTTCCCGCAGCGCGTCGACCGTCCTCTTCGCCTTCTCGGCAAGCTCCTGCGGAACATCCCTGCTGACCCCGCCCATCCTCCAAATGCCATAGTTGACCCTGTTCCCTGTAATGGCTTCAATTATGTCCATTACACGCTCCCTGAGACCCCAAGTCAGCATGAAACCAGTTTTCCACCCGATCACATCCGCAACCACGCCGACCCAGAGGAGGTGGCTGTGCATCCTGTTGAGCTCCGCGAGCAGGGTCCTTATGTATAGCGCCCTCTCAGGGACCTCTGACTCATAGAGGTTCTCTGTGCATGTGATATAAGCAAGCCCATGGGCTGCCGAGCAGATCCCGCATACCCTCTCGGCAAGGAACGCGCCCTTGTTGTAGCCCCTCCGCTCTATGAGCTTCATTATTCCGCGGTGGTGGAACCCAGTCTTTATGTCTGCAGCGACGACCTGCTCCCCCTCGACCTTTACGTAGACGATCTGGCCCTCGATGACGCCTGGGTGGTACGGGCCGATCGGTATTAGCGTCTGGTAGGCCTCCTCGATAGGCATCCTCAGCGGCAGGTACATCTCCTTGGCCGTCGTGGAGCCATCGAATTTGTACCCCTCGGGGATCGATCCGCTCTCAACAGGGTTTGGCCACTCGTGGGGCAGGAACTGGTGCCGCGGGTCGGGCATCCCGGACGGCTTGACCCCCAGCAGCTCTTTCATTTCCCTCTCTGCCCAAGTCGCCTGCCAAGTGATGTTTGCAATCGAAGGGAATTCAGGGCTGTCCTTGTCGACAATTGCCTTGACGATTACAACGAGCCTGTCCTTAAACTTGGAGAAGTCATAAATGTGCAGGACCTCGAAGCCCTTCAGCTCCAGATCGACTGCTGTTGCATGAATGAGCCTCGCCTCGAATTTTTTCACGAAGAGCTCCGCTACCTTTGTGAGATCGCCGGGGGCAACCTTAACAATCACCCGGTTCTCCCTGAGCGGAACGTATTCTAGGCCATCAGGGTATATCTCCTTCTTTACGTACTCAGCAACATCAGGAGCGGTCTCGAATTTCAATTATTTCCCCTCCTTGAGTTTCTGTATGAGCTTAGTCGGCGGTATGGGACGGCAGTACATCATGCCAAAGTCCTCCGGCTTGTACCCGAATGAGAGGGCGAGGAGCTCTGAGAAGTGCACGATCGGGGTTTCAAAGGCAATGCCCTTCTCATCTTTGTAGACTTTCACAGCCCTCTCGAATTGGTCATAGCACCCTGAGCAGATGAGCGCATAAGCATCTATGTCCAATTCCTTTGCGGTCTGCATCTTCACGCCTATCCTTTCGAATATCGAGGTCTTCGGATCTGCGAAATACAACAGAAGCCCGCAGCAGGTCTTGTCGTAGGGCGTGTCGACTATTGTGGCGCCCGTTGCGCGCATTATCTCATCGAAGTACATTGGGAACCGCTCGTCGTGCTTCCTCGCGTGGCAGCCTATGTGACGCATTATCCTTATGTTGAGCGGCTTGACCACGTTTGCCTTTATCTTTCCGATCCCGACATCCTCGTAAAGCACCTGGAGGAAGTGCTTCACATCCGTGCTGAGTGTGACCTGCAGCCCCGCCTTCTCCAGGTTCCTGTTGACCATCTCAAGCTTCTCTGGATCTTCTTTGAGCTCCTGGAGGCACTCCCAATGCGATATGTAGCAACCGTTGCACGAATCAACTATAACTATATTCTGCTTCTCAGCCGTTGCCAGGTTCTGGCTCGTCAGCGTCAGCCACCAGTCGGGGTTAATCGCCTTCCATACCCCAGGGCGCACGCAGCAGACGCTCTCCTTCATGTAATCAAAATCGAGCCCGAGATGCTTCGAAACCAAGAAGGTTGCCTTTTCCGCCCAAGGCATTTTAGCGGGCATCACGCAGCCCAAGAAATAGCCGTACTTAGTTCCAGTTGAACCCGATGACACTTTTGTTCCCATTTGTTTCCACCTCAATATTTGAAGTAGCCCTTCTTCTTGTCGAAGCCGAGCTCTTTCATTATCCCTGACTCCTCCAAGATCTTACGCTTCCTCTCCAAAGCTTCCTTGAAGGTATGGGCGGTCGGAGGCTTCTTCTCCAGCCCGCAGAGTGCCCGGTCCTGCTCGACATCATCCCCAACATAATAGACCAAGCCCACTTCGAAGTCCCTCTTCAAGGAGGCTTTTGCGATGTTTGGCGCCGCAGGCCTGAATTGCTTCCTGAGGGGGTACATCTTTGCCTCTTCGTCCTGATTGTGCTCGGTTGCCTTCAGCCCAGCCTCGAGCAACTTCTCCCAGCTCTTTATCCGATCAGAATCGCCAGACATCATTTGCCACCCCTCAATTTTTTGACATATTCAAATGCCTCCTTCCTCGGAAGCAGCCTCAGCGCATTCGAGCTGCACATCTGGACGCACATGGGCCATTCCCCATCGCAGAAGTCGCACTTGACATAGACTTTCCGCTCCTCGTCAAGCCTCGGTATCCCAATCGGGCAGGCTTGGTTGCATGTCCCGCACCCGACGCAGAGCAACGGCGATATTCGGACTATCCCCTTCTCATCCTTGTAAATGGCTTCCTTCGGGCATGAGGCGAGGCACATTGGGAAGACGCAATGCGAACAGTTTGCGTTCACATACCGGCCCTTGTTGATCGGGTCCTCGTAGACGTAGAGCAGTCCGAACCGCCTGTCAAACGTCCTGAAGTGCTTGTATGCGCAACCGATCATGCACTGCCCGCATCCCGTGCACTTGGTCTGATCATGGATGATCACGAGATCCGTGACCTTCTCTTTAGTGCCCGGGACGGGAATTGGTTCCTTAAGCTTCTTTTGTGGAGCCACTATGTATGACATCATGCAACACCTACCCACGGCTCTGAAATTGTCTTAGCAGCCACGCTGAACCACTCCTCGAACTGGTGGTAGTATCCCTCAAGCGCGATCCCATTCGCACCCAAGAGCACTATGATGCCCAAGGCGACGATGCAGATTGCCAGCAGTACGCCAGGGATCCTGAGGATGGCGTGGCTATGGACTTTGTCAATGTACTCAACCTTAGCCTTCGGCTTTCCTGCAACTATTGATCTGAGCGAGTACAGCGTGGTGAAGAAGATGAACAGCGCAGCCGTAAGTATAACCGCAGTAATCTCCATGCTGATGTGCCCCCGGGTAAACTCCAGGAAGGTGTTGTACCCCAGAGTGCCAGGTATAAGAGAGAGGGAGAAGCCCCCAATGAGGTATGTAAGACCGTTGACGCCCACCTTGCCACCCAGCCCTTTGAGGAGCGAGAGGTCTGCGGTCCGGCTGGTCTCTATTACGAAGCCGCTGTCGAAGAAGAGGAGGGCCTTGGCGAGGCCGTGGTTCAGGAAGTGCAGGAGTATGCCTGCGAAGAATAGGGGTGACAGGGCAGGCGCCATCAATGCAAGCCCTATCAATATGTAAAAGACCCCGACTTCGGAGGAGGTCGAGAAAGCCCAGATCCTCTTTATACCCCTTATATTGACCGGGCTCACATGGAACCTCGAGTACTTGCTCCCATAGGTTGCCTCTACCGCAGCCAGGACGGCGCCAACGATAACGCTCAGGGCGCCCAGCGCGACCAGTGATAGACCCAGCTCGTAGCTCGCGGGGGATATCACGCCAATTATCCTGCTGGCTGCGAACGCGGCTATCTGAACCATGACCCCGCTGAGTATTGCACTCACGGGGGTGGGGGCTTCGCTGTGAGCAGCAGGGAGCCAGAGCAGACCAAAGGGAAAGATCCCGACTTTGATGCTGAAGCCAATCGCATACAGGGCAGAGAGCAGGACCAGATCGCCGTTAGCAACTCCAGAGAATGCAGACTGCTCCAGCATGAAGGTGCCAGTGAGCGAGTTTTGATAAAGAATGCCGACAAGTATCGTAACCGCGCCGATGACGCTCAGCACGAAGAACCTGACTGCAGCCTTGGTTGCGCTCCTCCGCTTTGTGAACAGTATCAGTACGCCGCCCGCAATTGTGCTCGCCTCAAACGCTACATAGATTATCAGTATATTGAAGGAGACTGCCATAATAACAAGGGTCGCAATGAAGAAAGAGTAGAGCGCATAGAAGGGGGGTAAGATCTTTTCGTCCTCGAAATACCTGTAGCTATATATAGCGCCAAGGAAACCCAAGGCAAGCGTAATTTCCACAATGAATGCCGATGCCGCGTTAAAAATTATGCCCTGGGTGTTCGGGTAGTACAGTGCCGCGCCCTCTTGGACGCCAATCAAAAGCCAAGAGTTCAATGCCAGCGCAACCAAGAAGAACAGGCTGGCGGATGCGGCCAGAGCTTTGCCTTTCCTGAACACGAGAGGTGAAATTATGCCGCCCAGCACGATCAATATAGGGACGGCAATTGTCAAAACAGACTCTCCTGCTGCCGTCATGCCTTCTCCACCTTCATTTTTGATTTGTCGTAATACTCATCCCAATTTGTATCGTAAGGTACATTCAGAAGCGGTACATTAGGCCTGTAGACGCTCGAATCGCTGACATAAGGTTCTTTTGCCAAGCCGCAATAGAACAGTGAGCCTGCCTTTATACGATCCGGGAAATAGGCAGGTATGAAACTCAAGAGAAGGATGAAAAACATTGAGACTGAAGTGATTTCTACAAAAGCCAACAACAAAATGAAATTAAAGGCTATGGAGGCGGCGATACAACCAGCTATGCCTATAATCATGAAGGCTAAGGCAACAAGCAAAGAAACTTTTTCTGAGGGCATCGGCCCACGGCTACCTTTTTGCACACCAGACCCCCCAAATCAATCATGGCAGAATTTAACATTTACAATAACCATTAGGAAGGTCGCCTATATAAATACACCTAAAGTGTACACAGCATTACAAGATTATAT
>MAGV01000014.1:0-2691 GCA_001717015.1 Candidatus Methanosuratincola petrocarbonis (ex Vanwonterghem et al. 2016)
GCTGCAGATGCCCAGGCGGAAGCCGAGGAAGTCGCTGAAGAAGATAATCGACGAGGCTGAGGAGGAGGCGGAGAAGAGGGATCTCTCTTTGGGCCGCCCGCTGGTCGAGGAGATCGACGACCTCGTCTGGCACGAGGACGAGATCGTGATCTACTCCCCGACGATGATTGACCTCCCTGCCAAGGTGTACAGGATGATGGCGGGCGGGCTGAAGCGGCGCGGGTTCAAGGTCTACAGGCAGAAGGGAGTGGAGCTCAGGAACGACCGCCTGGTGAAGACTGACAGGTACATCGTCGAGGGCGAGGGGGCTGCGGAGGAGGCTGCGATCTGCGCGAGGCTCAACAACCTCTCGATCGTCGAAGCCTGCTGATCACACGGTGGCTACAAAAACCGATTGCATCCTCATCTTATTTGTTCCAGCTTTGATCAAAACAGCATGGATTTATCCTTACTTTATGCCTTGTCGTGGAGCGCTTTGCGCCCTTTCTCCTGAAGATTGTGTTGCTTTTTCCGACTGGTTGGCTCCCTGTCCGCCAAATTGGCGTCCAGCCCTTTTTTTAATATCATACCCAGCTCCATTATTGCTATAAGTAAGAAGTTTCTTACTTTATTGGGGTGAGCTTGTGGTCGAGGCGTCCACAACTAAAATTTCCTCCAAAGGGCAAGTGGTCATACCTGCGAATGTACGCAAAGCCGCCCGTCTGAGGGAGGGCGAAAAAGTCTTGGTTGTTGCCATAGGAGACACGGTGGTCCTCAAGAAAATGATTGACAGGTCCTTTGAGGAGGCCATGAAGCCTGTTTGGGAAAAGGTCAGAAAAATGGGGCTTTCGGAGCAGGACATAGATGCCATCATCGAGGAAGCGCGTGCCCAAGGCAGTCCTTGATACCAATGTTTGGGTCTCCGCGCTGATCTGGGGCGGAAGGCCTTCTGAGGTGGTGCATGCTGCAGAAGATGGAATGATCAAGATCTTCGCGTCTAAGGAGATAATCGAGGAGATAAGCCAAGTTTTGGAATACCCCAAGATCAAAAGGGTTTATGAGGCTGCAGGCATGCGCCACGAAGAACTGATTGAGACCATAATTGGGATCTCCAAGTTGGTCAATGCGAGCCTGAAAGTCACACTCATAGCCGAGCATCCTGCAGACGACAAGTTCATCGAGTGCGCCTTGGCAGCAGGCGCAGGCTACATAGTCAGCGGAGATAGGCACCTGCTGAAAAAAGCCGGTTATGAGAAGATCCGGATCGTGCCGGTTGGCGAGTTTCTTGGAATATTGAAAAAATGAGCTTATATCTGTCGAAAATACGCGCAATCCCACGCCATTCTTCTGCGCCCTCGATAGCGCCCTCTTCTCTTGGCGTCTCCTCGTATAGCTTCCATTCGATGCCTTGGCACGGTCGCCGTTATTGATCCATGGCGCGTTTTTGGCACTCTGTGGGGGAACCGAATGCTTTTTCTGTCGCCTCCTACCCATTCATTCTCCAACATCTGATTTCGTTCCGTTTGCGGCTGGTGTCCTTATGGAGAAGCACTACGACGTCGTGGTAATCGGCGGAGGCCCCGGGGGTTACGTATGCGCCCTGCGGTCCGCCCAGCTCGGGAAGAAGGTTGCGCTCATAGAGAGGGACCAGGTCGGCGGCACATGCCTAAACCGTGGGTGCGTACCGATGAAGGCTTTCCTCTCGGTCGCCAAGACTATCAGGGACGCAAAGAGGGCCTCCAGGTCCGGGCTGGACGTTCAGGTGAGCCTCAACTTCGAGAGGGTTTCCTCCTGGACGAAGTATGTCGTTGAGAGGTCGAGGAAGGGCATCGAGTTCCTGCTGAGGTCCAGGGGGGTGGACTTCGTAAAGGGTGAAGCCAGGTTCGCCTCAAGGGGGGCTGTGGAGGTGGCGCCATCCGGGGAAGTAATAAGCGCTGAGAATTTCGTGGTGGCGACCGGATCGAGGCCTTACGACCTCCCGGACGTGAGGTTCGACGGCAAAGGCGTGATAAGCTCCGACGAAGTATTCGCGATGAAGAGGCTCCCCAGGTCGATATGCATAGTCGGCGGAGGGGTGATAGGCGTTGAGATGGCTACCGCGCTCGCGGAGATGGGATCGAAGGTATACATAGTGGAGATCATGGACCAGCTCCTCCCCGGCTGGTGCCCGGACGTCGTGAAGCCCGTCTACGACTCGCTGGCGAAGCTTGGCGTCGAGATGCGGATAGGGAAGAAGATTGTGGGGCTGGAGAGGAGAGAGGGGGAAGGAAAGGAAGGCGGAGCCGCGGGAGGATCATCGAGCGGAGAGCAAGGAAGCGGCTGCAGCGGATCGCCGGAAGGGTGGTACGCCGCGACGCTCTCGGACGGGAGCACGATAGAGGCTGAGCGCGTCCTCGTCGCGGTGGGCAGGAGGCCAAACACCGACAGCCTCGGGCTTGAGAGGATTGGGGTGCAGCTTGACAGGAAGGGCTTCGTGGCAGTCAACTCCAGGATGGAGACGGGCGCCCCCGGTGTATTCGCGGTGGGGGACGTGGTCGGGGTGCCTTACCTGGCGCACAGGGCCTCGGACCACGGGTACCAGGTCGCTGAGATAATCGCGGGGAGGAGGGAGAGGCTGGATCCGCTCCCAGTGCCGTCCGTCGTCTACTCCGACCCTGAGATAGCGGTCGTCGGGATCGACGATCAGGAGGCTGCGAAGAGGGGGATTGATGC
>MAGV01000014.1:2736-10392 GCA_001717015.1 Candidatus Methanosuratincola petrocarbonis (ex Vanwonterghem et al. 2016)
GTGTCCGGGACGTTCCAGCTCGCGGCTCTTGCCAGGGCGATGACAATGAACCGCCCGGAGGGGTTCGTGAGGATCGTCGCGGAGAAGGGGAGCGGGAGGATCATTGGGGCCCAGATCGTCGGCGCGAACGCCTCGGACATGATCGGCGCCTGCGTCCTTGCAGTCCAGAAGGGGCTGAGCCTGGAGGACATCGCGTCTTCGGTGATGCCGCACCCGACCCTGGTGGAGTCGCTGATGGAGTGCGCGAAGGGGGCGTTGGGCGAGCCGCTCCACGGGGCTGGAAGCGAAAAAAAGGCATGAGAAAGGCAAAACCGCAACCGTCTTTTTTCCCTCTTCGATGCCCCCATCATTTCAATCGGGGGGAAGCGGTTCTCAACAAACGCGTTCATTTGCCGAAATCTTTCTGGTCCTACGCCGGCGACTCCAGAAGCCCTTTACCGCGGATCTCCTCTGCCATTAATCCATAGCTTTTCCAAGCACTTAAGATTCAGGCGGCAATCCTTCCGTATCTTAATCAACTTGAGAATCAGAGCTTTGTCCTCAATCACCGATGGCATAGCCATAGAGGCTGTCTTAATCCGCTTTGATTATGCGCTTAGCCCCATATTTTTTGCACTATTCAATTATCTTATAATGTATATGGTTAATTTTCGATAAACAGTTGAGGTTTTTAAATGTGCTGTTTTATTGGAAGGAATTAAAATTGAAAAATAATCGTCGTTATAAAGTATATATACAAAAAACGCAAAATTATCCTGCGGTGCGCCTCATGTCTCTAACGATCCGTGAAGCTGTAAGCAAGGGGAAGCTTGTATTCAAGGACTGGATAAAGACTTTCACCCCGGAGCTGTTCGAAGTAAACTTCTCAGACGTGATAGCCGGAAGGGGGAAGATATACTCCGACCCGGACGAGCTCTTCTCCAACACATACCTCACCGAGAGGATGAGGGACGTCCTGAGGTGGTGCCTGGCGAGGGCTGCCAAGCTATCGGATAAGGGAATAATCCACCTGGCTACGGGCTTCGGCGGTGGGAAGAGCCACCTGCTCTCGCTCCTCTACCATACTTTCAGAACGAGGAGGGTGATAGACCCGCACATACTCGAGGAGCTCTCGCTGGGGGAGGTCCCAGAAGTCGAGATGGTGGCGGTGGACGGGCACAACCTGGCATACCCCATGTCCTCGCACCAGTCCCTCGGCAAGTACCTGAAGCCGACCAAGGACGAAACGGTCAGCGCCCTCGAGTCCGCCGGGAAGCCTGTGGTCTTCTTGATAGACGAGCTGGTAGTCTACTTGGCTAAGATAAAAGAGTCCGAAGCCTCATCCGAGTTGGCACACCTCCACACGCTCATGGAATCGGTCAAGTCCGCCCCTGGCTGTCTCATGGTGATAAGCAGCCCGAGCGGATCGGCTGCATACGGGAAGGAGGCGGAGCAGCTTGACCAGGTGGTGCAGAAGAGCAGGACTGCGTCCGCCGCCCTGGCGCTCACCTCCATAACCAGCCGCGTCACTGAACCGATAGTCCCAGTGGAGGCTGCAGACTTCCCCTCGATACTGAAGAAGCGGCTGGTTGAATACGTGGACGACTACACCGCAAAGGCAGTCGAGAACTGCCTCGGGAGGCTCGTCGGAGGGGTGGGGCTGGACTTCAGCGGCTGCTACCCGTTCCACCCCCTCCTGACCGATGTCCTATACACGAGGGCATCCCAGTTCCCGGGCTTCCAGAAGACGAGGGACTCGCTCAAGGTAGTGGCCCTGGCTGTGAAGGGGGTGTTGAGGAACCTCGAGAGGGCAGAATTCCACATGATCTCGCCCTCAGAGATGCCCTTCGACGACCCGGACCTGAAGTCCATCCTGACAAACGAGAAGGTCTTCGGGGTCAACCTGGAGCAGGCGGTCACGAAGGACATACTCGGGACAGCCAGGACGAGGCTGGACGGCGGCGCCCCCTACGGCAGCTACGCGAGGGCAGCCTCGGCTGTATTCATGTACTCGCTCCACCCGGAGGAGAGCAAGAAGGGAGCACTCCCAGAGAACCTCTTCAGGTGCATGGTGCCCACGGTGAAGTCCAAGGATGACGCGGAGAAGCTGCTGGAGAACCTGTACAAGGAATCTGACTTTGTGTGGAAGAGCGAAGGCAGGTACCTCTTCAAGTCGAAGCAGAACGTCCCCAACATGATAAAGACCCGGGCTAACCAGGTGACGGAACACGAGGTCAAGGAATACGTCAGGAACACGCTCTTCCAGATCGTCTTCAAGGACGACGCCAGGTGCGCATTCTTCAGCGATCCGAAATTATTCGCGCCTTCGGAGAACAGGCTGAACATCCTCGTCGCCATGTACTGGGATGACAACCCGCAGGTAACCTTGAGTGGCGCGCTGAGCATCACCGCGAACAATAAGAATACCATCGTCGCTCTCCTGCCGAACAAAGATCAGGCGGGGCTCCTGACTTATTATGCGAAGCAGGTGCTGGGGGCGGAGAAGGTCATAAAGGAATTGAGGGCTGACAAAGCCCTCTACGGCGAGGCACGCGCCCTGAAGGACCAATTCGAGGGGAACGCACTCAGCGCGTTCAAGAACATGTACAGCGAGGTCTGGTACTTGTCGGGGACGAACATAAAGCAAGAGAAGATAGACCCTGCCAGGGGAAATACTTTTGCGGATGCGCTGGTCGACCACCTCAGGCGGAAGCAGAAGCTGGCGGACCCCTCCACCATAGACCCATCGGTATACATACCCCAACTGATGGGAGTGAGGGACAGGGTGCCCGTTAGGGACCTCTACAAGGATGCCGAGACCATGACAACCCTGCCGTTCGCATTCCGGGAGGACCTGAGGAAGATCCTGAGCGCCGGGGTCAGGGACGGGGTTGTCGGTGCATTCGAAGGCGTGCTGCCGCCTCTACAGGACCTCACCAAGTACAACAAGTGCCACTTCAGGGAGGTTTACGAGGTACAGGACGGGGACACAATCGTCAAGCCTGATCTGGCCACGGAGATCTTGAAGAGGCTGGAGGCGATAGCGGACGGGGGGAAGGCGGACACAGGGATGGCTGGCATAACGGCGGCTGCGGGCATTGGTGCCGGCACAGCGGGAATCGACACAAGGACAACGGGCATTGGCACAGGGGGCATCGGCTCAATAGGCGGAGGTGCGGCAGGCGTAGGCGCAACGACCACTACCCACACTGAAAGGGAAGTTATAGTTGCCAATATCTCGGATCTGTACGATGCCCTCAGCAAGAAGACCACCGAGCTGATGATCAACGGTGTGGAGTACGAGCTCGAGGCTGAGTTTACGGGCGCAATATCCGGGCGTCTTACTGCCAAGACACCCGAAGAGACCTCGGCTATGGTGAGCCTAATCCAGGCGCTCTCGGGTGCTGCCAAGATCCTGCCCTCAGTCAAGTCCACCGTGATCATAATAAAGAGGGTGGGCAGCAGTTGAAGAGCGCATATAAACGAGCAGGGGAGGAGGTCCTAAAATAATGTTGGCACCAAAGCCAGGGGCAGAGATCCGCCTCCTCTACGACAACTTCAGGTACACCGTTAAGATCGACAGGGCAAGGAAGAGGGCAGTCCTGGTGGAGAGCTTCATGGGGCAGGATAATGCGATCGGCAGGGTAGGGGGGTGGAGGGCGATGGCGCTCGCCGAGCTGGACAGGCACTTCTCGGGCAGGGACAACCGTGAGAGGGGGTACAGGCTCTTCCTGGCAGCCAAGCTCCTGCCGGAAGTGGGCGCATCGAGGGCATGCAAAGCTCTCTCCGTCCTCAAAACGCTGACGCTGGAGGAGACGATATTCTGGGTCTGGCAGTACCACTCCTATGGAGCCAGGGCGATCGGGGCGCTGAAGCACATCCACATGAGGTAGTGGCTTTGACCGACCGGCCAGCAACTGAGGGAAAATGTTGTTACATGAATTTTTGGTGATGGTCAATGAGTGAAATTGTTGAAAACATAGAGGAAAAGGAGGAAGCTGAGAAGAAGGCGAAGGGCAGGTGCCTGCTAGAACGGGGCGTTCCTGTTGCGCTGATCAATACAGACGCAAAGAAAGAGAAGAAGGGTCGCCCCCCCATCTATGAGATGCATTATTATCACACTAGAAAGCCTTTGATTATCTCGCGACTTGCGGTTGCTGGGACTCTGCTCGGGGAAGAAGATGCGCCAGTCGAAGAAGAGGCATTCTACAAGTTCATGGGGCTGGACACCACGCTGGCTCAGAGGGGCTACAGGAGGGTACCTTCAGATCTCTTGAGGAAGATAAAGGAGCGGTACCCTGATGGAGTCACAGTGCTGGACCCCTTCGCCGGCACGGGGATGATACTCTTCGAGGCGCTTAGGCTCGGCTGCGACGTTGTTGGAATAGATTACAACCCCGTTGCCTGCCTCATCATGAGGTGCACCTTGGAGTATCCTTTGAAATACAACGCGATAAACAAGGACGGGCAGTTCAAGCTTTACAGCGACGTCAAATTTTACGCCGAAAAGATATACTCTTCACTGAAGGAGAAACTGGTTCGCTTTTACCCGCCCTACAAGGGGAAAGAGGTGAAGGCATACATCCATGCTTGGGCGGTGAAGTGCCCCTACTGCGGAAAGGAGACGCCCATTGTTGGGAACTGGTGGCTATCCTCCAAAGATGGACTCTATTTGGGATATCAGATCGAGGGAGACCGAATAACATACTCGGTAAAGAGGGGCGAGGCGCCAGAAGGTAATATGAAGGAGGGTGAAGCCACCTGCCTTTTCTGCACTCAATCAATAAAGAACGACTATATTGTAGAGGATATTTCAAAGAATGAAAGGGAGCACCTGCTGGCGCTCTACTTGGGCAAAGGGGAGTTTGCAATCGCGGACGAAGAGCAGAAAAGGGCACTCAATGACGCTAGGCAGTACCTGAAGGAACATCTGTCCGAACTATCATCGTTCATACCGACGGAGAGTATGAATGATGAGAGTGCAGCCAACAGGTACCTCAAACAGTGGCACAGGGTCTTCAACCCGAGGCAGCTACTGGTGCTGGTCTCGCTCGCCTCGGAGATAAAGAAGGCGGTGGATGAAATAAAGGCGAGGGATGGCGATGACTATGCGGCTGCCGTCGGCTCGTACCTCTCATTGATCTTGGCAAAGCATGTAAATTTCAATTCTAGATCTACTATTTGGGCAAGCTCTGCTTTTAAAATCGCACATTCTCTGACAATGCGCCGACCAAGTATGATGTGGAACCATGCGGAGACCAACCCATTCGTCAAGTTCTCCGGATCGCTCGGCGGGATGATCCACGACGTGCTCGACGGGCTCGATTTCGC
This sequence comes from Candidatus Methanosuratincola petrocarbonis (ex Vanwonterghem et al. 2016), assembly GCA_001717015.1. GTDB lineage: Archaea > Thermoproteota > Methanomethylicia > Methanomethylicales > Methanomethylicaceae > Methanosuratincola > Methanosuratincola petrocarbonis. Next base: position 8,047 of record MAGV01000014.1, read on the forward strand.
GCTGAATGAGCTGAATCAAAAGGGGCTGGAGGGGAACCAACGGGCTCCAAAGCACGTTGAGATAATCAACGCCTCGATCCTCTCTTGGAAGCCGGAGGGCAACAGGAAGTTCAAGTTCATCATCACCGACCCGCCCTACTACGACGACGTCCAGTACCCGGAGATCATGCAGTTCTTCCAGGTTTGGCACGCTCGGAGCGTCGGGCACCTGCTGGGCATCAATCCCGTGCCCAACACGGCTGAGGAGCTGAGCGTCGGGCGGTACAGGGACGAGGAGATGTTCGAGAAGCGGATGCTGATTGCCATAAGGCGGATGCACGACCTCCTAGACGACGATGGAGTCGCAGCGATATTCTACGCCCACAAGAAGGTGGAGGGGTGGAAGTACCTCCTCGAGGCGCTGCGGAGGAGCGGCTTCAGGGTGACCTCCACGATAGCCCTCTGGACCGAGAGCTCCGAGAACGTCATCGCCAGGAATAAGAGCTCCATATTCCACTCATTGCTGCTCACAGCCAGGAAGCGCAGGGGCGAGAAGAAGGGCAACATCGTGGAGATAGAGGACGAGATAAAGAAGGCGATAATGGACCGATACGGGGAGCTGGAGAAGATCTACGGGAAGGACAGGACGAACCTGATGGTCGCAGCCTCCGGGATAGTCCTCGAGATAGTGACGTCTTACTCTGAGATAATGTCGTTCACGAAGAATCTCTCGGAGTACGCGCTGGAGACCGGTCAGAGGTTCCTGGTGGAGGCATTCGCAAGGAATGCGCTGGGGGTCGATCAGGTGGACGCGCCGACGATGGTCTACGCTTGGCTCAGGCACAGCGCCGAGAAGGACATGGACTACTCCGCGTTCAACCAGACTCTGAAAGCCCTCGGGGTATCGGAGCAGTCGCTGGGCGGGCTGGTTGAGAAGTCGGGCGGGAGGGTCAGGCTCCTGCAGTTCAGCGAGCGTGGATCGATCGAGGTGGACGGGGCTGAGCCGCTCGTGGCTGGGTCGCTGATAGACGCCGTGCACCTGACGCTCAGGGCGTACATGCGGGGAGGAGTGACTGCCGCATTGGAATACGTCGAGTCCTCGCCATACGGGAAGAACGCCATACTGGGGGTGATTAGGGCGCTGGCCGGCGCGCATGATCTGAACCCCTCGTACGAGGAGGGGAAAGTCTGCAAGGAGCTGCTCTCGGGGCTGGACTCGATGGACAGGACCATAACCCAGTACTAGGCGGTGGAGAGCGATGACCAGTGAAGGACATGGCACTCCCTTGAACGCCGCCCCCTGCGCCTCAACCTCAACAAACGCCTTTCTTGCCTCGACTAACGCCCCTCATTCTTCTATGAATACCGCTCCAGCACCCCCCGCAGGAGGATCGATATCCGAGGAATACCGGGGCTATGCTGCCTTCATGGCTTTCCTCACCGCCCACTACTTGGAGTGTAAAGCTGAATACGACCCCCTCTCGGTCTTCTCATCGTCGAAGATAGACCTCATCCCGTACCAGATCCACGATTTTGCGAAGCTCATGGAGGAGGAGATGAGGGGCGGGTGCATCCGCACGCTCATAGCCTACGAGACCGGGCTTGGTAAGACCATCTTGGTGGGGATGCTGATCAAGGAGCTCCTTGGCAGGTCCGAGTTCCCGCTCAAGCCGCCGAGACCGCCAGCCAGGAGGATCCTGATAATCACGCCCCCCTCAGTGCTCCCGCAGTTCAGGGCAGAGATGAATGACAAGTTCGGGCTAGAGTTCACCACATTCGATCCCAAGAATCCATCCTTCGCGGACCTCACGATAGCCTCGATGGAGACCCTGAAGGCAGACCGGTGGGAAGAGCGGCTCTCCTCCCAGGAGTGGGATATGATCGTCGTGGACGAGTACCACCGCGTATCCCCGGACAACTTGAGGGGGAGGCTGGTCTCGCTGCTCACGAAGAAGACCCGGCACTTCATTGCCCTCACAGCCACTCCTCACGACGGATCCTCCGAGAAGTACAACTTCCGCCTGAGCAAGATCGCCCCGAGCCCGCTCGTCATCAGGAGGACTAAGAAGGAGGGCAAGGACATCAACAACCGCCCCCTCTTCGACCAGCTTGTGGAAGAAAGGAAGGAGGAGCCGCCCGTCACGCCGGATGAGGAGGACTTCTACCGGTCCGCAGAGCAGTACATAAGGAGGATCTACCGCGCCGGGCGAGGGTACGGGCTCCTCGGCGTTATAGTGAGCAGGGCCATATCCTCGAGTATGAGGGCGGGTCTGAAGCTGCTGAAGAGGAGGAGGGAGAAGATCGTCCTGGACCAGATCGAGGGCATCACCGACGAGGAGGCAGAGGAATACGCAGAGAGGGTGAGGG
>MAGV01000015.1 GCA_001717015.1 Candidatus Methanosuratincola petrocarbonis (ex Vanwonterghem et al. 2016)
TTCAAGACCAGACCCAGCCCGTATCCAGCCCCAAGCATCCCTGCCGTGCCGAGGCCGCCGGCGAGCGCAGTCGCCATTTTCTCATTCCTTACCCCGGGCAAGAGGTAATCAGGGATGGGTGCCCGGAAGTACTGCACGTACCCGCGATCAGCAAAGCCTTTATCCTCTGCGACCCGTTCCAGGCCATCAGGCCACGGTGAAGCAAAGGGGGAAATCAATAATGCCAGTCCGAACGCGACGAGAGAGCCATAAAATACCAGTCTGCTTGCTGGTTTTTCCATCACAGCCATCACGCCTTTCCACTTGTCGAACTATACACAAATCCTCTCTCCAACAGGTCTGGCCTGGTCTTCCAGACTACGCTCAAGACCACCGTGGTTATAGATGCTTCGCCGATCCCGATAAGAGCGTGCACTCCTATCATAGCGGGGAGTACTACAGGTAACGGTGAAGTCCCCGAAATCGCCAGCTCTAACGAACAGGCGGCAGCCGCCGCAACCACAGAAAACCATGCCGCCCCCGCCGCCTGCGCGAGGCGGTTGTTTCTGAATAGAGGCCCAAGGCCTCTATAAACATAGTATCCTCCGATGGTCCCCAACACGGCCATATTGAAGATGTTTGCCCCCAAGGCCAAAAGGCCCCCGTCCTGAAAGATGAGGCACTGGATGATGAGCACCGTCGCCAGGACCAGCGAACCTGCCCACGGGCCAAGCAATACAGCGGCGAGAACCCCTCCCAGAAGATGTCCTGATGTGCCGCCAGCCACTGGAAAATTCAGCATTTGAGCAGCGAACACGAAGGCGCTCACCACCCCCATAAGAGGGAGCCTCCGTTCCTCAAGCTCCTTCTCTGTCCTCCTCAATGCATGGGCAAGCACCCCCGCTGAGGCTACAGCTGTCGCGGCCAGGGTCTTCGCATCAAGAAAGCCGTCCGGTATATGCATTCCTAACGCCCTCCTTCTTAGTCACCTTCTCATCAACACTACCCGTAACCGGTTTCAACTGCTACTCCAAGAATGTGCCTAACCCAGGCCAGATACATTTTCGTTTTTCGTAGTGCCGGCCATCCAGACATGGGGGCCATCCAAAACCATTGATTACGGCCTCTTGTAAGATAGTGCTCAAGAGTCTTGCCAAGTGTCAGGCTGAAACTGGAAGAAACGATATCAAGGGCCTGCTCTTTTTGGAAGTCGTCCACATGCAGCGTGCTACGAAATTGTGATGTGGTAACACGTTTAGAAAGATAGTTCGCTCCCGAACCGGGAATTCCTGCTGAAAGTCTGGCAAAAGACCTCGGCAGGAGAATATGGGGAACCCGGCGAACATGCCGATCAACGCCAATACAGGGATCACAGTACACGGACCAACCCCGATGAGTTTCACACGGAGGGCGTTCAATATGGATGTATCGCGACTGAGGGAAATCCTTCAAAAAGTAAAGCAGGGAGATATGGGTGTTGACGGCGCTCTCGACGAGCTACGGGACCTCCCTTATGAAGACCTGGGATACGCCAAGATAGACCATCACCGTCCGCTCCGCGTGGGCCTTCCTGAGGTGGTCTTCTGCCAGGGCAAGACCCCCGATCAAGTCGCGGGGATCATGCAGCGGCTCTCCCAAAGCCATGCCATCGTAATAGGAACCAGGGCAACTCCCGAGGTATTTGAGGCCGTAAGCCAATGCGCCAAAGACGCTATCTACTTTCCGGAAGCCCGCATCATCGCAATTCGCCGGGAGGCCACGGAACCTTGTCTCAAAGCAATTAGTGGGACGGGCACAGGGGAAAGGCAGAAGAGCAGGGAATCGTGCAAGAACCAGATCAAAGAGGGCCAGCTCAAGAAGGTAAGGGGCACAATATCCGTAGTGAGCGCTGGAACTGCTGATTTACCCGTAGCCGAGGAAGCAGCAGTTACTGCGGAGCTGCTGGGAAACCCCGCAGAGCGCGTCTACGATGTAGGCGTAGCAGGAATACATCGCCTCCTGGATGCCCTTCCTCGGCTCCGGGGCTCCACCGTTATCATAGTGGTTGCAGGGATGGAAGGGGCTTTGCCGAGCGTCGTTGCAGGCCTGGTTGATAGACCCGTAGTGGCAGTCCCTACAAGCGTGGGGTATGGCGCGAGCTTCCATGGCCTCTCTGCCCTTCTGGCTATGCTGAATAGCTGCGCCCCCGGCATTGGAGTGGTGAACATCGATAACGGCTTCGGAGCAGCTATCCTCGCGCATCTTATCAACAGATTATGAGTGGAGGGTGATGCATATACTATGAAGATCGCGTATCTCGACTGTATTTCCGGCATCAGCGGGGATATGATCCTGGGAGCCCTCGTGGACGCAGGGCTCGACCCTCAAGTGCTGAGAGAAGGGTTTGCCCGGCTGCCGATCCTCCCTATTGATATAAGAGTTGAGCGAACCACCAAGAGGGGCATCATGGCGACAAGGGTCAGGGTGGTCATCGTCGGAGAGCAACACGAGGCACAGCAACACGGGGGAGCCACCGTTGAAGGCCAATACATCGAGCGGTACCACAAAAGACACCATGGGAGGCACCTGCCTGATATACTGCACATTATCCAGGAGAGCACCCTTCCGGACCTAGTGAAACGAGATACAGAGAGGATATTCCTGGAGCTTGCCCGCGCCGAGGGAAAGATTCACGGCATAGCGCCTGAGGAGGTTCATTTCCACGAGGTTGGAGGTCTCGATGCAATCGCCGACATCGTGGGTGCGGCGATAGGGTTCCGAGCCCTGGGATTAGAGGAAATCTGGTGTTCGCCCCTCCCGTTCAACCATGGGGAGGTGGAGACTGAACACGGCTTGTTGCCCCTCCCGGCCCCTGCAACCCTGGAGCTCCTCAAGGGCTTTTACATGCGCCCGAGTGCCTATCAAAAAGAGCTCGTTACTCCTACCGGGGCAGCCATCGTGGCGAGCCTGGCGCGGCCAAGCCAGACATGTCCGCCTACGGAGATTATCGCGGTCGGCTACGGGGCCGGCGATATGGATCTCCCGACTCCTAATGTTCTGCGCTTGATAATAGGGGAGGGCCTGTCTGAGGACCTTTCTAAAGAGAGGCTCCCCCAAGAGGAGATCTCTCATGAGAGAGAGCCTTCTGGCCTTGAAAGGGAAATGGTCTCGGTGGTGGAGGCAAACATAGATGATATGAACCCAGAGTTCTATGGTTACGTCACAGAACGACTCTTCGAGCTGGGTGCCCTAGACGTCACTTTGACCCCCGTATATATGAAAAAGGGGAGGCCGGGCGTGACGTTAAGCGTCATCTGCCCCGACTCCCTCCTCCCGCAAGTGGTAGAGCTCATCATAAGAGAAACAACCACCCTGGGCGTCAGGGTGTACAGGGCTGTTCGTTGGATGGCCAGTCGCAACGTGGTCATTGTCAACACGCCCTATGGGAAGATTCGGGTAAAAAGTGCGTTCATGGGTGAGACCCCTGTAAATCTCGCCCCGGAGTATGATGATTGTAAGGAAGCAGCCAAAAGCCACAACGTGTCTTTAAAGGAGGTCTATGAAGCAGCAAGGGCTGCTGCTCTTAGAGAGTCTCGCTTGACGCCTTCCCTGACGGGAACAGAAGGAGGCCTGGACCAAGGCTGCTGCCATTAAAGGGTCTCGTTCATGCTCCCCGTCCGATAGCCTTGTAGATCCAGGGCCACGTAATTGTACCCAAGCGCCTTGAGTTTCTCTACAATAGCGTTACGGTACTCCATAATAGCCGCCATGTCCTTTTCCTCGACTTCGATACGGGCTATGGTATCGTGATGGCGCACACGAAGCTGACTGAGGCCGAGGGAGCGGAGGAACCTCTCGGCCTCACCTACTTGGGTCAGACGCTCCCTGGTAATGGCCATCCCGTATGGAAAGCGCGACGCAAGACACGCCAGGGCGGGTTTATCCCATGTAGGCAGCCCCCTTTCCCGCGAAAGCCACCTTATCTCCTCCTTTGTAAGATTCGCTTCTCTAAGAGGGCTCCTCACCCCCATTTCGGCAAGGGCCCGCATCCCCGGCCTGTAATCGCCAAGGTCGCTTACGTTAGTCCCCTCTACCAAAACTGCCAGGCCGCGCTCTTCCGCGATCTTGCGGAGTTCCGTGAAGAGCTCCAACTTGCAGTAATAGCACCTGTCAGGGGGGTTTTTCGCAAAAAGCTCAAGATCCACTTCATTGGTCTCCACGACCATGTGCGGCACTCCTACCTGTTCAGCCCTCTTTCTGGCCATCTCGACCTCTTCTTCCAGGTAGGTGGGAGACATCGCCGTAACTGCAAGCAACCTATCCTTCGGCAAGACCTCACGGGCCACGTGCATAAGGAAGGTACTATCCACACCTCCGGAGTAGGCTACGAGCACGCTTCCCATCTCCGAGAGGATCTCCTTGAGTCTAGAGAGCTTGACTTTGAGGTCCCGAAGTCTGAGATCCTTGCTTTCAACACCCTCTTGCCACATAAACATCCTTGATGATTGCCTCCCCGCAGACTCTGTAGGTTCGCTGGAACCCGTGCAGCTCCTTGTGTTGAAAAGTTTACAACTGTCATCGCCCTGATTCAAGGGTGTGAGGGACCATGAGGGATCGCATTAGTATAAGAAGTTGGTCGGGAACAAAAGGCTTGAAGATCGTCCCGTCGATGAAGGGTAATGGCGTTCACGTTGAGGTCAAGGTTGATGGCATCCACAACTGCAGGTCTAAGCATGGCCTCACAAATCTACACCGCTTTTCCAGACGGCAGTAGTGCTTCAGATAAGTCTTTGCCTCAATCGCTTGATAAACTGTGCTTTCCCAGTTGCGATGTGGTATTACTCTGTTGGGTGTGATGGACGAAAGCCCGGCTGAATCGGCAAGCAAAAGTACTATCCGATTACTTGGGGTTGCCAGAGGTACATGTCGTCAGCCCGATGAAGGAAAGTGAGGATGGGATGTTTAACTTTTCATACAGGTTTCACGCAGGTTGAGGAGGTGTGGGTTATGCCACTGGCTCCCGCAAACGGCATTAAGGTCTACTACGAACTGCACGGGGACGGGTTTCCGCTTGTGCTCATCGCCGGTCTTGGGCATGCGAGCTGGTCGTATTTCCACCAGGTGGACGACCTCGCGGGGGACTTTCAGGTCATAACCTTCGATAATAGGGGTGTTGGAAAGACCGACAAGCCAGATCAGGATTACTCAATCAGCATGTTCGCGGACGATACAGCAGGTCTTCTCAAGGCCCTTGGCATCGAGAAAGCCCATGTGCTCGGCGCCTCTATGGGCGGGTACATAGCCCAGACGCTGGCGTGGTCTCGTCCGGACGTGGTGGAAAAGCTGGTCCTTGTGTCCACCATGTTTGGGGGCCCGTCTGCGGTGCCGATGCCGGCATCAACTCTCAGCTTTCTGACGTCCCGGCCTCAGGGAACGCCCGAGGAGATCGTGAAGAGAGGGCTGGCGTTGGCTACATCTGAGGATTTTGTGGAACGAGATCCCGACGCCGTCAGAAAAATTGTGGCGTTTCAGCTCTCGTGCCCGCAGCCCGGCTCGGCGTATTTGAGGCAACTTGCGGCGTGTGCCGCGTTCCTGGCCGACCCGTCTACAGAGAGGCGTCTTGCGGATATCAAGGCCCCGACGCTAGTCTTGGCGGGGCGGGATGACAAGGTAGTCCCGGCTGAGAACGCAACGTTGCTTGCGGCGCGCATTCCGGGGGCAAGATGCGTTATCATGGAAGGCGCAGGGCACCTGATGTTCATACAGAGACCAGAGGAGTTCAACAATCTCTTGCGGAGTTTTTTGCTAGAGGGTTGAGCGAGTTGTCAAGAATCCACAGCCCCAGGTCTCAATCGCCGGGGCGTGACGAGAGGGGGTAAGGCGTTGCCAGCGTCGCCTCGAACTGGCGTCGGCCTGGCGCGGCAACGAGATGGCTCGCGATCCTCTTGTGGTCCGCACAAAGTTTCTCTCGCCGGTGCCTCGCAAGCAGCTGCTGAAGCGTCCAGGGCTCATGCGGGTTCTTGATCAGATCGTCCACCATCCTGTCACAATACTACGGGCTGGCCCGGGTTATGGAAAAAGCACCGGCCTGGCTGTGTACCTCGCCGACCGCCGGGTCCCCTCGTTCTGGTATAGTGTGGGAGAGCCGGACTCCGATCCTCATATCTTTGTGTTGCACCTCGTCTGGGCGCTACGTATTACGCACCCCGCTGTGGGCAGCCAGGCTCTGGTCCTCCTGGAGGGTGACCACGATTGTGCAGCGCGGCGTAACGCAATAGATTCCCTTGCCAACGATATTCTCGACCACATCCCGGAAGACTCCGTGTTTGTGATCGACGACTACCACCTGGCGGCCAGGAATCCCGAAGTCAACGAAATCGTAGAGCGTTTGATAAACACCATGCCGCCGAAGCTTCACGTGGTTCTCTCCACCAGAAAGAAGTCCTCTTTCGAGTCTCTTGCCAGATGGCGCGTAAAGGGAGAGGTCCTCGAGGTTTCGGAGAAGGACCTCGCGTTCACAAGCGATGAAATCCGCGACCTGTTCCTGGGGCCATATGATTGCAGTCTTACTGCCGAGCAGTTCTCCTGTTATGCGCTCCCGGGGCTCTGGGTGCGGGTCCGGTGCCGGGCGTCACTGATGACCAGGTGCTCGTCGGGGCCTTCCAGGACCAGTCCGGGCCGGCTGCAGTGGTAGGAATCAACATGCGTAAAGGTAAGGAGGCTTATCTTAACTGGATCAATGCCCAGGGCGGAGTGAACGGACGAAAGATCAAGCTCATCGTGGNATCGTGGAGGACGACGGCTTCCAGGCATCCAGGAGCATGGCAATTGGAGGGAAAGGCCCGGCGTTCTCACCGCGGGAACGCCCGGGCCTTTGCTGTTACATGGCGCCCGTAAGTGGCCTCGCGGCCGTCACAGTCACCGTATTGCTACGGGATGATGAGCCTCTGGCCGACCCACAGGGTGTTGGCATCCGTGATGCCGTTCGCGTCCATGATGGCTTTAATGGATGCGTTGTACCGAACCGCGATCTGCCAGAGTGTGTCCCCGGGCTCGACAATGTGAACCCTGTTCACCGATGGCACACCGGACCCGCCGTTGTTACCGGGCGTGGGCGTCCAGGTGTTGCCTCCATCTTGAATGATGATGACCTGACCGATCCACAGGGCGTTCGCGTTGAGCCCCGGGTTGAGATCGATGAGCCTGTAGGTGGTTACCCCGTACCTCACTGAGATCGCCCACAGCGTATCACCGGGCTGCACGTAGTAGACGATGCGCCCTGAGCTCGCAGGCGGGTTCTGCCGTGGCGGAGTCGGGGCCGGGTTCCACGTGGCAACCGCCGGACCGTTCGGCCCGCGGTACTCGAAGGTAATTCTCGCTACCCTGGCGATCCAGTTGGCTTCCCCGGGCGAGGTGATCTCACGGATGGAGCTCGTTGTCCAAATCATGCCGGGTCCAGGCCCGAAGGGTTGGATGAGATCGATCACGTAGGCCTGCCTGCCGTGCTGAACGAGGACCTGGGCCTCGCCGGTGCCCGAGTGCTGGCCCACCTCAACCTGGTTGAACAGGGTGTAGGTGTCGGCAGAAGGAGCGAACCCGAGCCGGGCGCTTTCGATCCGCGCTACCTGCACCGGGTCAAGCCTCCAGGCATCCTGCCCCTGGTTTACCCTCATCTGAATCTGGTATAGAGCCCGCCAGTCCAGGTTCACCGGCCCTGTCGTGATGGGGGCTGCAGGGGATGTGTTCCCACGGTAGTATACCTGCCCGTTCTGTCCTGCCCGGAACGACGGATGCGCGAGCGAGTCCCACACGGAACCCTGCCCGGTTGCTTCCTGGGCCATGGCGACAACAGGTATTGCAACCACTGTGATGAGGGCTATCCCCAAAGTGATTGCGTGTCGAACTAGTCGATGCAAGAACCATCTCTCCTTTCGCGGCAGACGCCGCATGGCAAAATGTAGCATCGTGGGCGCCATCACCCTCTCGGCTATGATACCTGGGTATCATGGGTTTGTCATCCCACAAATCCTGTCACTAGATGAGGAGTCTGGCAAATCGCAGGTGTCCATGGCGCCGGAATGTGTTATTATGGTATGGCTGGAGTATAAGGCTAGGTCAGAGAAAGAACATTGCCTGCTTTCGGAGGGGTTGTCGGTGTTAAATTCCGGGGTTCCCACTCGGGTGGGGGAATACCCTGCCCCAGTTCTGACGGTACTTGTCGTAGGATAGGGGATTAGGCGATATGGTATGGGTACACCCCCGGCAGGCGCCTCGGCAAAAGGTGCAAGTACCAGCAACCCGCAGAAGAACTCACATACTTAGAAGAGGCGTGAACCTTTGGTAACCAGCTTAGATCGATCCGCTGAAATGTTCCCGGCGGTTTGACTTGAAGGAGGGCGACCGCGACCATGCTTACCTTGAAGGACATCCAGGGGAACGCGAGCTTTCGGTTACTAATAGCGAAAGCTAACGAGTACCTATCGCTGCTTGGCTATACCGAGCACGGCCTGCGGCACGTAACCTACGTGTCAACTATGACAGCCTACATTCTCAAGAGTCTCGGGTACGACGAGAGAACCGTTGAATTAGGCGCTATTGCAGGGTATCTCCACGACATCGGCAACATGCACAACCGGAAGTACCACGGACCGACCGGCGCAAATATCGTGTTTACCGAGCTTCGCATGCTCGGGATGCCGCTGGACGAGATCTGCGAGATCACCACGAGCATCGCCAACCACGAGGAGGAGATAGGCATCCCCGTGAGCCCGGTGTCCGCGGCGCTCATCATCGCCGACAAGAGCGACGCCCACCGCACTCGCGTGCGCCGAAGGAGGCTTCACGACATCCACGACAGGGTCAACCTCGCGATAACTGACTCATCTCTCACAGTGGAAAACCGGCGCAAGACAATCACCCTGGACATATCCTTCGATACTTCAGAGTGCCAGATCATGGACTACTTCGAGATATATCTCAAACGTATGGAGATGTGCAAACAAGCTGCCTCGCTTCTCGGATGCAGGTTCAGGCTGGTCATAAATGGCCTTGAACTCCTGGGGCAGGTTCAGGACGAACCGGACGTGCGGCGGGAAGCGCAAGGAGGAGCGTCCTCCTAAGTTGTCCCTTAAGTTGTCCTCATGATATGAGGCGGTGCCCTGTGGACAGTTGGTCCTCGAGGTAGGCCTCTACCTTCTTGAGGCCTTCAGAGAGCTCAGGACGGGCATGCCATATGGATATCAAAGGTCTTCTCCATCTCCTGTCCCGCCGGGTTTCGTCGGATGCGTTTGTCGGGTTCACGGAGCCCCCGCTGTGTGTTGTTGCGTGGCCCCGTGCCGTTGCTGTGAGCGCTGCGACGACCACCTTGCAGCGGCGACTACCTCGACCCTGGGAAGGAACCCCAGAATGAACCCGGCAGCAACCCCGACGAAGTAGCCCGTACCTACTCCGGCCACTAGCAGCATGGGCAGGTAGCTATAGACTCCCATGGTGCCTACAACTACCCCGGCAACAAGCAACTGGCCGATGTTGTGGGATACTGCCCCGAGGACGCTTACGCCGACAAGGCCGAACACGTTTTTGAAGCGCTTGTGCGCAAGCGACATGACGAGGGTAGCAAGAATTCCCCCGACAACGCTGAACGCAAAACTTGTGAGCGCTCCAGACAGCAGGGAGCCAAGAAACGTGCGGATGGCTACTACGACAAGGGCGTCGTACATGCCGAAAAGCACGATGACAACGAGGGTAACAATGTTGGCGAGCCCAAGCTTTGCGCCGGGCACGATGAACGGGACCGGTATAAAACTCTCTGTGACGTGAAGCACAAGCGCGAGCGCGACAAAGATAGCGATGTGTGTCAACTTCCGTGTTCTATTCATTGCGCCGTAGCCCCACTCCATGGTAAGTCTGCACGCGGGCTCGACGTCCTTCCACGGCTCTGCGCGCCAGCGTAGCCCTTCGCCGGCCCTTCGCCCCGGCCCGTACATAACGTGTGGGATTCACGTTCCTCCCTTTTCCATCCAAGACCCTCTCCTACCGAAGACCCTCGCCGAGGAGAAGTTACTCAATAGGCAATACCATCAAGAGAAGAGCCCGCGTCCTCAGAACCCCCCTCGACCCTAACTACGATCCTGTTGGGCAGGCAGACTATTACCTGCCCCGGGTGCGCGATCCACCCTGTTCTTACGCAAACCTTGTCTGGACAGTCGGATTCCTTTATTCTCGTCCGGCCGTCGCTCGCTACCTCCACAGCGGCCCTGTGGCCATCGCCTGCAGGCACATCAACAGTCACAATTCCTGACACCTGCGAGAGAGGGATGCGCCTGAACTCCTGATTGTTGACTTGTATTATTACCTCGCGTCCGCCATCGGTGCTCCTGCCCAGGCTCTGCCCGACCGTGATCGCACAAGCCCCAAGTATAATGACAACTGCGAGGAGTATGTCAGCTTTTCCGAGTGTCCTCGGCACCATGAAACTTTACCGTCCATCCCTTGTTGACTTCTCCAAAAAGCGCGGCCGCGGGGAATTGGTCAAGGGAGCGCTTCCGAAGAGGTGGGTGGCTTCGGCCGGCCGGGCCGCTCCCGCCAGCGGCAGGTAGCCCTGGCCCATAAGCCATGGACTCCTTCTTGGGTTGCCGGTGCTGCATTCGGCGGCAACGGCTCCATTGTGGATGACACGCTATGCAAGAACCGGCAACCCTTGCCGAAGCGGCGGGCTATCATATCTCATATTCCTGCAGCATCTGGTGTCTTTGACGACGACGGTGACGCACCGCTATCCTCTTTGGCCTTTTCCTTGTAGTCGGCGCTGCGGTTGTCCGTGGTGTAAAAGCCTGATCCCTTGAAGATGATGTTGATGTTTCTGCCGATGAGCCGCCTGACCGGGCCGCCACACTTGGGACAGCGGGAGAGGGGCTCATCCGACATGCGCTGAAACTCCTCGAAACGACCGCA
>MAGV01000016.1:0-19272 GCA_001717015.1 Candidatus Methanosuratincola petrocarbonis (ex Vanwonterghem et al. 2016)
TCCTTGAACTTGAACGACTTCTTGCCCGAGACCACCACCGCCTTGAGGTTCTTGCTCCCGAAGACCGCCCCGAGCCCGAGCCTGCCGAAGTGCCTGTACGTCTCGGTCGTGACATACGCGTAGGGTATGAGCCTCTCCCCTGCCTTGCCGATCCGCATTATGGTCCTGACGCCCGCGCCCGGCTCGACCTCCCTGATTATCCTGCCGACGGTCGAGGCGCTGTTCATGCCCCACAGCGCCGATGCATCCCTGAACTTCGCGCCATCCTCGTCTATGGTGAGGTAGACTGGAGACTCGCTCTTCCCCCTGATCACTATCGCCCCGTAGCCTGCCATCCTGATCGCGATACTCGACCTACCGCCCGCATGGCTCTCCCCCAAGTTGCCAGTCAGCGGCGACTTGAACATTGCGACGGTCTTCGAGGCCAGCGGAAATACCCCGTTCATGAGACCGACCGCGAGTATAACCGGGTTCTTCGGCGAGAGCGGGTCTGTGCCCTGCGGGCACTCCTCGGAGAGCAGCCTTATCCCGGCGCCAGCGCCTCCGAACCACTCGGTGAAGAGCTCTGGTCTCTCCTCGACCCAGTAGACCCTCCTCGCCAGGTCTACATACAGGATCCTCGAGAGGTCCCCTGCGTACTCGCTGCCTGCCATCACGCAACCTCCTCCATCCTGATCACGCCGTACGGGCAGAACCCCGCGCAGTAGCCGCAGTAGACGCAGACCGTTGGCTTGTCCAGCTCCACGTCCCAGAAGATCGCCCCGAGGGTGCACCCCCGCACGCAGTTCCCACAGGCGATGCACTTAGCATAGCTGAGGCGCACCCCGCCCCCCTCCCTCTTGGTGAGCGCGCCTGTCGGGCATACCTTCGAGCAGGGCGGGTCCATGCATGCGCGGCAGACACGGACCACGAACCCGCGCTCTATGCCCCCGGCCGACTGTATGTGGATGGCCGACCTCCCTAGCCCGGCCTCGCCGAACCTCCTGTTGCAGGCGAACATGCAGCTCTGGCACCCGACGCACAGATCAACGTCTACGACAGAGAGTCTCCTTACCAAAATCCAACCTCCAATGCACTCTGCATTATACTATCTCCCGACCCCATAAATCCCTAGTGCAGAACGGCGATTTCTTCCTCATCCCATCTTCCCGACGAGCTCGATGTGCATCCTCAGGTAGTTGGATAGCCCCTTGGTGATGAGGAAGTTCAGCCTGACATGCTGCCTCCCGCGTTCCCCCAGCTCTCTGGCGAGCCATGACCTCCTCAGCAGAAGCGCGACCCTCTCGGCGGCATCCTCCAATCCCTCCGTAAGGAACCCCGTCGTCCCATCGATCACTTGGAGAGGTATGCCGCCCGCCCTCTTCGCCACAACAGGGACACCCTTCCAGAGTGCTTCGGTGACCGTCAGCCCGAACCCCTCCCGCTTCGATAGCTGGATAGCCACGCTGAACGCCCTCTGGAAAGCGTTGACTTCCAGATCCCCTACCCCGTCCAGGTTGGAGAGCACGAAGATGTCTTTTTCCCTGCCTGCGTACCTCAGCACCCTCTCGTACCACTCTGCCCCCTCCGGGTCATCCCTCGCGAAGGAGCCTATCATAGCGAGCTGGATCCCAGGGACCGCTGACTTGACCCGCCTGAAGACATCGATCGCGCCGAGCGGGTCCTTCCAAGGGTCGAACCTTGCGACTTGCCCGATCAGGGGTCTGTCCGGGTCGACACCATACCTCTCCAGAACCTTCGTCACATCCTCGGGCTTCATAGGCGCATTCTTGGGGGAGAGCGGGTCTATTGTCGGGTAATCGATTATGGAGGGGATCGCTAGCCCCTTCGGGATGTACCGCTCCATCGAGAATATGGCGAGGTCGTACATCCTGACCATCGGATCCAGCCTCGACCATACCGCCTCGTTTGGGGTAGAAGTGTCAATGTGGCACCTCCATGCCCACTTCCCGCGCCCCCTCTGCCTCACCAGCGGGAGGGGCTGCGGGTCGTGTATCACTACGACATCCGAGTCGAGTTCAAGCAAGGCCGCATTCTCCGCGTTCACCTTCAAGTAATGTGCGAACTCCTCGTCGGATATGGCGGTCCCCAGATCTCCCTGGAGGGCGTTGTGCATTTTCTTCGTGACCTTGAAGAAGTCGATGTCGCCCTTAAGCGTCTGCCAAGTAACATCGATGCCGAGCGATCTCGCCAGGGGGATCATCCTGCTTAGTATCTCCGCGACCCCGCCCCCGTAAGAAGTCGCATTGACATGCACTGCCCTCTCGCCCCTTATGATCTCTGCCATTTCCCTTATGGCCTCGACGGTGCCCTCCCCGACTATCGGCGCATAGTCCTCGATCTTAACCATTGATCTCAGCCTTCAGGGACTCTATGCCGATGACCGATGCTACAGCTTTCAGTATGTCGATCCTGGAGACGATGCCGAGGACTCTCTTCTGTCCGTCTACAACAGGCATCCCGCTCACCTCGTTGTCTAGCATCCTCTCTGCCGCCGCCCCTAGGTCCTCCTCCGGGCGTGTGGAGACTGTTTTCGTGGACGAGACCCTCTCTACTGGTGCGCGCGAGATCTCCTTAAGGTCCCTCTCGAGCCCGTCTTTGGTCTCCACCTCTGAGAGGATTAGCCTCAGGATGTCACCTATCGTGACGATCCCGCCCAGCCTCCCATCAGAGTCCAAGACCGGGAGTCTGCGCACCCTCTTCCTGACCATCGTTTGCGCTGCCTCCTCTATGGATGTGCCGGTCCTGGCGAAGACGACTTCCTTGGACATGAAACTTCTGACATCCGCGCCGAACCTCTTGCCTCTAAGCCTCTCGAGCACTGCCACCTCGTGGAACACCCCCTTCAGCCTCCTCGACTGGTCCACAATCACAGCGTAGCCGATCGTGTTCTCGACCATGAACTTCAGCAACGCCTCGACGCCTATGTCCTCGAGGAAGATCTCGTGGCACTCGTCCATGAATATCCCGACATTCTCCTCGAGCGTTCCCCTGAGCCCCCTCTTCTCGGCCATGCCGGTGCCCCTTGCGCCCATCAGTATTTCCAGTGCCCTGCGCCCGGTTATGATGCCTACAACCCTGCCTTCTCCGTTGGTCACCAGGATCCGGTACGGGTGCCTGCCGTAGGCAAACATCTCCAGCGCCTTAATTAGCGGCTTGTCGACCTCAAGAGTCGCGCCCTTTACCAAAAACTTCTGCAGACTCATCCTAACCAAGTAAAACTATGCTCTATGGCTTTTTACCTTTGCTAGGGGGCTACAGATGGCTGAGGTCCAGAATCGGGGAGTGAAAAGGGAAAGAAATGGGAATGCAAATGGATCCATTAATGTATCGGGGATGCGGCGAAAGCCGGCTACATCCTCTCGGGCGCCTTCACGCCTAGAAGGGCGAGCGCATTCGAGAGGACGATCCTCGTCGAGTCCACCAGCCGCAGCCTGGCGTTCTTCGCCCCCTCCCCTTCCGCCTTGAGCACCGGGACGTTGTCGTAGAACAGGTTGAACTTGGACGCCAGCTCGTTNTACTCCGCGATCTCTTCTGGTCTCAGGCTCCTAGCCGCCTCCCCCACAACCTCCGGGAACTTCGAGAGCAGGACCAAGAGCTCCCTCTCGTACTTAGAGGAGAGCGCAGAGTAGTCGACCGCGGACCCCCTCCAGCCTTCTCCTGCCTTCACCAGGATGTTGCACGCCCGTGCATGTGCATACTGGATGAACGGGGCGCTGTTCTGCTCGAAGTTGATCACCCTGTCCCACGTGAATGTGATCGGCTTCTGCGGCGCTACAGCCGCCAGCGCATACCTGACAGCCCCTATCCCGACGACCTCCGAGATCCTGCGCCTCTCCTCCTCGCTGAGGTGCGGGGACCTCGCGGTGACCTCCCTGTAAGCCCTCTGGACAGCCTCCTCAAGCACCTCGTCGAATGTTACGTACCTACCGCGCCTCCCGGACATCTTGTAGCCGGGCAGGTGGACGAGCTCGTAGCTGTAGTGCATCAGCCTCTCCGCGCCATCCCCCATCCCGAGCGCATGCAACGCGATCTTGAGCTGGAGCTGCGGGAGCTTCTGTTCGATCGATATTACGTTGATCACCCTGTCCGCCCGCCCGAACTTCCACAGCGTGTAGGCTATGTCGCGGGTCGTGTAGAGCGTGGTTCCGTCCGAG
The DNA here is from genome assembly GCA_001717015.1 of Candidatus Methanosuratincola petrocarbonis (ex Vanwonterghem et al. 2016). Lineage (GTDB taxonomy): Archaea > Thermoproteota > Methanomethylicia > Methanomethylicales > Methanomethylicaceae > Methanosuratincola > Methanosuratincola petrocarbonis. The sequence goes on from MAGV01000016.1 coordinate 4,158, forward strand.
CGCATCAGCGTCAGCGGGGGGACCTCGGTCTTGATGCCGTACTTCTTCCTCAGCCCGAACCTCTCGACCACCGCCTCGCAGTCGAGCACCACGGTCCCGTCCTCCAGCTTGGTGAACCCCGTTCCGGAGAGCCTCTCCACCACCTCCTTGGCTCCCCCGTTCCAGGAAGCGGTCTCGCTCTCCCAGTCCCAGCTGTCGAAACCTATCCCGACGCGCCCGAGCGTCTCCCTGAATCCCTCGAGCGCCGCGTCGCAGAGCCCCCTGATCAGAGAAACTGCCGTCGGATCCTTGGACTCGTACCTCTTCAGGAGCTCCGCGACCTCCCCCTCAGGATCCCCCGAAGAGTTCACCCCGTCGAGGATCCTGTCGAAGGTCTCAGCGTCCCTCTCCCTCAGCTCAGCCGAGACAGCGACCCAGTCGTCGAGCTCCCTGATCTTCGCCCTTGCATCCTCGTCCTTACCCTCTGCCTTGAGCCGCTCGATCTCACCCTTCAGCGCCCTGATGTTCATTGCGCAGCTTGTTGACGCATAGACAAAGCCAATGAAGTGGTCGCGCTTCCCCTTCGCGGCGGACCTGACCGCAGCCTCCCCGCCCAGCAAGCTCAGCCCGTAAGCCGCCTGGGAGACCTGAAGGCCGACGTCGTCGATGTAGAAGTGCCTCCTGACGTCCTTCCCAGCCGCCTCCAGCACCCTTGACAAGCAGTCGCCTATGACCGCGTTCCTCGCGCCGCCTATGTGTATCGGGTGGATCGGGTTGACGCTCGTGTGCTCTACGATCACCCTCTCGCCGTCGTCCTTGGAGGATCCGAAGCCCGCACCCTCGGTGCTGACCGACCTGATAAGCTCCTCGGCGAACGCCTTCGGCTCGATGTAGAAGTTGACATATCCGGCTCCGGCCGCCTCGACTTTCCCGACGAGCCTCCATCCGCCCCCCTGGGCGGCTGCTGCGATCCTGGAGGCGATTGCCTTCGGGTCAGCCCGGGCCTTCTTCGCGAGCGCGAAGGTCGAGAAGCTCAGCTCGCCGAGCGAAGGGTCGCTCGGGATAGCCAGCCTCACGTCCTCGGCAGGCATCCCTTCCTTCTCGAGGGCTGCCTTGACCAGCCTGATGCACTCGTCCCTGAACAGGGAAAAGGGACCGCTCATAACACAAACTGACCTCCCGCTCCATTCCTCTCCCCTTCAGAAAAACCTTTTCCTGCCCGATCTCAGATCCAACCCAAAAGGCTGATATACCGTAATCCCTTCGGGTATTTCAGTGCCGGCAAAAAGCCCGTAGAAGATCAGGCGATCAGGCGATGGGGCTGGAAGACTACCTCTCCTACAACCCGCACAGGGACTGGGTGCTGAAGTACTTGGCAGAGAGCCTCTGGTACCCGGGCGACCTCTCACTGGTCAGGAAGGTGACGAGCGCGGTCTGGGAGGAGCTCTCATCGATAGGATCCCTGTTCCGCACAGAGGTCGAGAGGGAAGGCTGGGAGAGCATCGAGCAGAGGCTCATCTCATACTGGAGGCGCGACCTATCAAGGTACAAGAACCCGGACGAGGTCGCCTGGGGGGAGCTCAACGGCCTCAACCCGCAGGTCCTACGGATAGTCAAGGGGATATTCCCTTCTGTGAGCCACTACAGCAAGCCATCTGCCGCCTCCATGAGGGCAGAGCCGCCCGAACGCCCCCCGGATTTCCAGAACCTCGCGCCCCAGAGAAAGTCGAGGATGCCCATCGCAGCAGCCGCCACTGCGGTAGTGTTGCTCGTATTGGCAGTCTATGTTGCATTCTCGCAGGGGCTGCTGACCATCCCCGCCCAGGAGGCAGTACCTGACACCGCTCCGCCGGAGATCCTGTACACGGGCCCGACTGACGGCGCCCAGGTCATGAACCCTGTAAAGATAACCGTGAGGTACTCCGACGACAGGATGGTGAACATCTCCTCTGTCAGGATCTTGGTGAACGGCTCTCAGGTCGTCCCGACTAGGGTCACACTGACCGAGGTCGAGTACCTAACAACACTCCCGCTCGGCAGATGCGAGGTAACCCTCACGCTCAGCGACCTATCGAACAACACGGCGAGCGCGAGTTGGTCATTCACAGTCTCTTCATTCCTGCAGGTTGTGGTCTCCGCAGTCCTAGATGAGATCAACTCAGCCAGGGCGGCGCTCGGCATACCCCTGGTGGATCCCTCGCTAGAGTACGTCGCAGCCAACTACAGGGCGCAGGACATGCTCGCGGGAGGGTACTTCAACCACTACGACCTTTCTGGGCGCCTCCCCAACTACCACTACACCTCGCTGGGCGGCGCCTACTACATCGAGGAGAACCTCGGCTACCTCTACTTCCCGCCCTTGACCTCCGACCGTGCAGTCAACAGCTCCCGGGAGCTGGTCCGTGACATGATCTACGACGACGCAGCTAGCGGCTGGGGCCACAGGGACTCTCTGCTCGACCCCACCAACAACCGCGCTGAGGTGAGCGTTGCCTGGAACGGCTCCAGCCTCTTCCTCGTCGTCCACATGGTCAAGGAATGGGTCAGCTGGTCAGAACCGCCACACCTGTCGGGCGGCGCATTCTCCTGCTCGGGCAGCCTCGCCATGAACGGCTCAACGCTCAAGTCCGTGGTGATCTACTACAGCGACCCGGGCGATCACGACGACTTCTCCTACAGCGCCTCGCTGCGCGTACTAGTGGGCGAGAAGAGCTACAGCCTGGGAAGTCTTGTTGCCGGCGTGGTGCCCCCGCCGATGTTCTACCCTGGGCTCCAGACGATCAGGCCGACTAAGTGGTCCGTCTCTGGGCAGAGCTTCTCGGTCGCGTTCAATGCCTCCGTACTGAAGTCGATCGCGGGCCCAGGCCTCTACACCGTTGTCTTCTACGCCTCCAATACCCTGGGCGTTCAGCATCCGTACGATACGGATCGGTACTCCAGTGAGCTGCCCATCCTCTCATACACGATCCTCGTAGGGTGAAATGTACAGATGGTGTCCAGAGCCCGTCAAAACGCTCGCCAGCATCATTCGCTGGGAAAAGGCACCTCTTTAACAGGCGAAGTCTTCCCAGCGATCGAGTGAACCATCAAGTGACCTCTATAATGATGTCGTCAAGATAGTAAGTCATGTGTGTTTCCCAGCGTACCGAAATCCCTGCGGCAACCCATGCCTCCTGGGCATTGCCGGTGTCGATGTCGACCGCGAGGCTGTACCTCTTCCACCCTGCCACCTCGTTCGCTGGACCCAGTACAGTTAGTTCCCCCTCGTGCTCTGGGTCCTTAAATCCCGCATATGCGCAGACCACCGCAATCGTGTTGAAGCTCTCTTCTCCGCTGTAAAGATCAAACGTGATATTGACCCGCCGCGCGCCCTCTCTCAGAAGCACTTTCCTCTCAATCCAGATCGTACCGTCGTCCTGCCGCCCATCGATGAAGAATTTCAGGGAGTGCGTCCCAGAGAAGGAAACATCGGTCGAGCGTGCCACATACCAGTCCACAGGTTGACCCGTATTCGGATCAATCGGCACGTCCGCGTCCGGTGCCCATCCCCCGTATCCGGTTTCGAAACCTTCAGTCACCCTCTCCAACGGGGCATGCGCCTGTGAGTAAAAAGTCGCGATTGCGCCTGCAGCCGCTACTACAGATACCAAGACGATGATTATTTTTGCATTCAACCACATCGCCGCAATAATAATGGCATTTCAAAGAAATAATGCTAGGCATTAGTCCTTAATGTTCGTAATGTTAGAACGCAACAAAGGGGTGATGCCCTGGAGCACACATTCGCCCCCTAAGCCTGGTCGTGCCTCATCCACAGTGCTTTCTTGGCGAGACAGGCGGCTCCCCTCACCGCACAAGGAAACGAGTCTTGGAAGAGATTGATAGTTTGCATGCTTTTGGGGATGCCTGCTGAGCAAGGGGAGCGTGGTTGGCGATCGGATCTTCGCAAGTTGGGAGGTGCGGCTAGAGAGGTGTATTGGTGGGCCCGTCGGGATTTGAACCCGAGATATCAGGCTTTCTGCTGGCAGGATCCGCAGGCTTCCGCCCCTGCCCCCTTCATGCCTGGCATCCCTCGTGCCCTTGCATCAGCCAGGGCAGGGTCTGCGTCCTGATCCATGCTAGACCACGAGCCCACTACAGAGGTAGATATAAGGCTAATAAATATAATATTTGGTGAGGGTCGATTATGGGCAAGGTCAAGAAGGGCGAGCTCTGCTCAGTCTCCGGGTGCGGTAAAAACGCAGTCCGCTCACTCTCGCCGTCCTACGCGGCTGAGATGAAGCAGAAGGGCTATGCCATAAACGAATCCGCCAGGCTCTACCTCTGCGAGGAGCACTACAAGGAGTTCAAGAAAGTCCACTCCAAGGAGGACAGGCTCGAGAAGTGGCGCCTCTCAGGGTGACCCATTTTTCTTGGCCCTCTAGCCCCCGTAAGGCGCGCCGACCAGGCTCACAAGTCCAAGCTCGGGAAAAAGTCGGGCAGTCCGTGCTGCAGCCCGTAAACGATAAGCAATAATAGACGACTGCCCTACTCTTCTCTGGGATACTGATGCCCGGTCTCGACAGCTTCATCCCAGACTCGCAGTCGAAGCGCCGCCAGCCACCTCGCCTGAGCGGTGGGCCTTCAGGCACAGGGAGAGGACCAGCGCCTCCTCGAAGTCCGCGCGGCGAACGCCCCCCGGGCGGCGTGGCGGATGAGCTCGAGAGGGAAGAGGCAAGCGAACCCGAGGAGGTGGATCCCGATACCGAGGCTGAGGCTGAGGCCGAGGGGATCCCGGCTCACGAGGCTGAGGAAGCCGAGGAGATTATTGCGCAGACCAAGTTTGAGGCCGAGACCCCTTCGGAGACCGGGAGCTGCGTCCTCCTCTCTGTCTCATACAGCGGGAACAGGGGGAGGGCGCTGGCGAAGCTCTATGATCTCGAGAGGCAGCGCGTCGTCTTCTGGTACGACAACACTGGGCACCAGCCCTACCTCCTGACCGACATGCGCCTTGACGAGCTCCTCTCCTCAGAGGCGGCTTCCCACCCCGGCTTCGATCCCAGAGGGTGCCGGGAGGTTGAGAAGCACGACCTCCTCCAGGACAAGGCCGTCACGATGACCAAGGTCGCCGCGAAGGACCCCACATCGGTCGGCGGGAGGGGGACCGGGATAAGGGACCTCCTCGGAGAGAGGTCCTGGGAGGACAGGATCAGGTACCACGAGTGCTTCGTCTACGACAGGAGGCTCGTCCCAGGCTACTACTACCGGATAAGGGGGGGATCGCTCGTCCCGGAGGCACAGCCGGTCCCGACCGACGCACTGAAGAAGGCCTTCCCGGACGCGACCCCTGCCTTCCTCGACTCGCTCACCGAATGGTTTCCGATATTCTCGAGCCCCGTCCCCGACTACCGGAGGGTCGCAATCGACATCGAGGTCGCGACCGAGGCCCAGGACAGGGTGCCTGACCCCCAGGTGGCCGCCAACCCAGTCATATGCGTCTCGGCGGTCGGGTCGGACGGGAGGAAGCAGGTCCTCATCCTGCGGAGGGAGGGCTTCGACGAAGACGGTGGGAGCGCCGAGCGGCCAAAGGAGCTCCCCGAGGACGCATCCCTCGTCTACTTCGACAGGGAGATCGACCTGTTAAGGGAGGTCTTCCGGCTGCTCCTCGACTACCCGATCGTCCTGACGTTCAACGGCGACAACTTCGACCTCCACTACCTATGGAAGCGCGCCCAGGTACTCGGGATGAGGAGGGAGGAGATCCCGATAGTGATGGGCAGGGAGATCGCCCTGCTCCCAGTGGGCGTCCACATCGACCTGTACAAGTTCTTCCACAACCACGCTATCCAGATCTACGCCTTCGGGAACGCCTACAAGGAGCTCACCCTCGACGCGATCTCAGAGGCCCTGCTGGGGATCAAGAAGATACAGCTCGAGAAGAGCATAAACGAGCTCGACTACCTCTCCCTCGCGAACTACTGCTTCAGGGACTCTCTGATAACCCTCCGTCTCACGACCGAACATTCGAGCCTCGTGATGAACCTGATCACGCTCATAATGAGGATCTCAAGGGTCTCGATGGAGGACGCGACACGGCAGGGGGTCTCGAGCTGGATCAGGAGCCTGTTCTACGACGAGCACAGGAAGGGGAACTACCTGATCCCAAAGAAGGAGGACATCAGCCTCGCGAAAGGAGGATCGTCGACGACCGCAGTGATCAAGGGGAAGAAGTACAAGGGAGCCCTCGTGATAAAGCCAGAGTCCGGGGTCTTCTTCAACGTCATCGTCCTCGACTTCGCGAGCCTGTACCCGAGCATCATCTCGAGGTGGAACCTGAGCTACGAGACGGTGAGGTGCCCCCACCCGGAGTGCAGGAAGAACCTCGTGCCCGACACCGACCACTGGGTATGCACCAAGCGCGTCGGGATGATGGCCCACGTTGTGGGGCTGCTCAGGGACGTCAGGGTGAGGTGGTTCAAGCCGAAGTCCAAGGATCCATCACTATCGGAGGAAGAAAGAGGATACTACAAGGTAGTCCAGCAGGCTCTGAAGGTTTTTTTGAATGCCTCGTACGGGGTCTTCGGAGCCGAGATCTTCCCCCTCTACTGCCTCCCACTCGCGGACAGCACGACCGCAATCGGCAGGAACATCATCACGGAGACGATAGAGGAGGCGAAGACGCTCGGCATGAAAGTCCTCTACTCCGACACAGACTCAATCTTCCTCCACCAGCCAACAAAGGAGCAGATCTCCTCGCTCCTCTCTTGGGCTGAATCGAAGTTTGGGATCGACCTTGAGATCGACAAGCGTTACACCTTCGTCACCTTCTCGGGGAGGAAGAAGAACTACCTCGGCGTCCTCGACAGCGGCATTGTGGACATTAAGGGGCTGATGGGGAAGAAGCGCAACACGCCCCCCTTCATCAAGAACGCATTCGTCGAGATGACCCAGGTCCTCAGGGAGGTGAAGTCGCCGCAGGACTTCGAGGCTGCGAAGTCAAAGATCAAGGCGATCGTCCAGCGCTGCTACAGCGACCTGAAGGCAAGGAGGATACCGCTCGACGACTTGGTCTTCAAGGTGATGATCTCGAGGCCGCTCGACAGGTACGACAAGACCACGCCCCAGCACGTCAAGGCAGCGAAGCTCCTCGAGGAGAAGGGCAAGGAAGTGAAGCCTGGCGACCTGATCTCCTTCGTGAAGGTCCAGGGGCCGCTCGGGGTGAAGCCGGTCCAGCTCGCGAGGATAGACGAGGTGGATGTCGACAAGTATGTCGGTCACATCGAGAGCACGTTCGGGCAGGTCCTTGAGGCCCTGAACATAGACTTCGAGGAGATAGTCGGAGTGAAGCGGCTTGACTTCTTCTCGAGGTAGTGGCGCACCCAGACGCATAAAAAAAGGGCTTTAGCTTGCCATCCCAGCCCTGTCATACCTGAGCAGGTTGAAGAACCTGAGCTGCAAAATCGCTTCCTTGTATTCTGCCTTAAGTTCCTGCTTCATCCTGAGCATGTCCGCCCTGGTGTTGCTGTACTTCTTGCAGCCTTCCATCCGCATCTGGACCACAAAATACCCTACAGGGCAAGGCTTAAAAATTTATCCCATCATCATGAAGCAGCAAAAAATGCATCGCATAGCCCCCCGATGTCGAGTGGGCATACTTGGGCATCCTCCAGCGACCATGCTTAAAACTCGAGGCGCAACTCGTCTCAAATGCTGTGGCAGATTTGCTCGTGTCATGTTTATATACTGACGGCGCAAGATAAAACCAATTAAACCAGTACCGTCCGTCAGATAATCAGCAAAAAGATAGATTAGAGGCGAACCGGATGCGTCTGCTGTTGATCCACGCCGACTATATCGAGTTTACAGCGCTCGAGCCTGCAATGCCAAACCCAGAGCAGATCGAGGGCAAAGGGAAAAAAGAGAGGGTCGAGGAGTGCCTCGTCGCATTCTCGACCGTGGAGAAGTCCGACGAGGATTCCCCAGAGGAGATAGCGAAGAACGCGGCTGCAACCATACTCGAGCACGCCGCATCGGTCAAGGCGGGCAAGGTGGTGATCTACCCCTACGCCCACCTCTCTTCCTCACTATCACGCCCGGACTCCGCGATGGAGATCCTGAAGGAGACCGAAGAGACCCTCCGGGGCAAGGTCGAAGTCTTCAGGGCCCCATTCGGGTGGTACAAGTCCTTCGAGATAAAGTGCAAGGGCCACCCGCTCAGCGAGCTCTCGAGGACGGTCACGGCTGGCAAAGCGTGCGCTGCAGAGGAAGGGGAGCGTGCGGCTGAGGAAACAGCGATTGAGGCTGCCCAGAGGAGCGAGTTCCTGGTCCTGACCCCAGAGGGGGAGGAGTTCAGGATCGACCTGGCTTCCCCAGAGACCTTCCTAAATCTGAAAGTTGAACCCCCGCTGATCCAGCTCATAAAGAACGAGGCCGGGATGAAGGAGGACAGGGGAGCACCTGCGCACGTCAGGCTGATGAAGAAGCTCGAGCTTGTCGACTACGAGCCCGCGTCCGACATCGGGCACTTCAGGTTCTACCCGAAGGGGACGCTGATAAAGGACAGCCTGGAGGAGCTCGCCTACGACATCGCGGTCAGGGACCTCCGCGCATTCAAGATAGAGACCCCGTTCCTCTACCGCCTCGACGAGCCGGACATCGCCGACCAGGCTGAGAAGTTCAGGGAGAAGGACTACCGCCTCAGGGTTGACAAGAAGGAGTTCTGCCTCCGCTTCGCGGGCGACTTCGGGCTCTTCCGGATGATGAAGGGCGTTACGATGAGCTACCGGCAGCTCCCGATAAGGGTCTACGAGCTCTCGCCATCGTTCAGGCTCGAGCAGAGCGGCGAATGCGTCGGGCTTAAGCGCCTCAGGAACTTCACGATGCCCGACCTCCACTGCTTCTGCGCCGACCTGGAGCAGGGCAGGAATGAGTACACCGAGCTCTTCAGGAAGTACACCCGCCTTACCCAGTCGATGGAGATCGACTATGCAGTCGCCTTCCGCGTCGTGAAGTACTTCTACGAGGAGCACAGGGACTGGTTTGTCTCGCTCCTCAAGATCGTGGGGAAGCCCGCGCTGATCGAGGTCCTGCCGGAGATGAAGCACTACTGGGTCCTCAAGCACGAGTACCAGGCGATCGATTCCGTGGGGGGCAACACCCAGCTCGTCACGGTCCAGCTCGACATCGAGGACGCAGCCAGGTACGGTATAGAGTACACCGACGAGAGCGGGAAGAGGAGGGGCTGCATCATCCTCCACAGCTCCCTTGGGTCGATCGAGAGGTGGATGGGCGCGATCCTGGAGCAGGCTGCGAAGGACCAGGCAAAGGGCAAGCCGCCGATGCTGCCCGTCTGGCTCAGCCCGATCCAGGTAAGGGTCATACCCGTGAGCAGCGCCTACGTCGGATTCGCGAAGGACCTAGCCGAGCGCATCGCAGCTGAGGGCTTCCGGGCAGACGTTGACGACAGGGAGGAGTCCGTATCGAAGAAGATCAGGCAGGCTGAGGTCGACTGGATCCCATTCGTCCTCGTCGTCGGGGAGAAGGAGGCATCATCGCAGCCGCAGTCGCTCTCGGTCCGCGTCCGAGGCGAGGGCGTGAAGTGCGCCGACTTCGCAGGGCTCGTAGCGATGCTCCGGGAGCGTGTCGGCGACCGACCGTGTCTGCCGTCTTACCTCCCGATGATGCTCTCCATGAAGCCGAGGTTCGCCTGATGATCGATGGGTATTTAATATCCGTCCGTTCACAGGATTTCAGATCAGGTGTTGGCATATGAAAGTCGAATCGATAATACTTGTCACAGCCGACTGGGAGAAGGCAGGCCAGTACGCAATGAAGGTCTGCGAAGCTGTCTCGAAAGCTCAGAACGTGCCGCTCGAGGTCAAGAAGGAGGATTACGACTTTTTAATCGCGCACGGAGTGAAGGACGAGTTCGGGGGGATCGACATCCCCCAGATCTTCCTCAAGCTGGAGGACGGGACAGTCAAGTACGTGATGTCCCGCATCCCGGACAAGAGCGACGGGATGCCCGACATCGAGAAGGGGATCCAGCTGCTGACCGAAGCGATGAAGGCGCAGTGAGGGCTTGCACTTGTCCAAGACGCTAGTCCTTAGGTCGAGGGAAGGATCGCTCGTCTCGAAGACCACCGTCGACTCGGAGATAACGCAGGCGGTCAGGAAGATCGTCGCCGACGCAGTCTCCCTCTGGGCGATCGAGACCTCGGACTTCATTGTGATCAGGGACATGTACCCAGTCTCCGTGAAGCTCCCGATCTCGAAGGAGCAGTACGACCTCTACTCCAAGTACGACATGTCCAGAACCACGAACGGCAGCGTGATGTTCAACGTCCCAGTCTACGTGATCTCCTTCGACAACGAGTGGCAGGAGGAAGACTACGTTGACAAGGAGGTCATCGTCGTCGCGCCCGTCGTCGACCAGAAGGTCNTCGCGATCGAGGCCACAAAGCCGAAGGAGGCGGAGGACGAAGAAGAGGAGCCGGAAGAGGACCTCTGAGTCCCCGTTCGGCCCCTCGGGCTCATATAGCCCGGCACATCATGCCGGGTCCGGCCCGCTTAGGGACTCTTTATGAGGCCCTTCGCTGGCACTCATCCCCGGGTCTGGACCCGAATTCGAAGTCATCGCCCCTTAAACTCGGAAAGCCGGATTCTGATAAACTTTGTCCAAGAATCAGATCCAGTTTTCTTATTGTACAACAGATAAGGATAAAAATACTTAAATCAAAGATGGCATCGTAGTTGTATTGTTTACTTGGTTGGTTGGTGTAGCCCGATTGGAGCAGACTAGCAAGAGCTCGCAGCAGTATTTTCAGATGATCTCCAAGGACAACCAACTGATAAAGCTCCTCGAGTACCTCGTCGCAGTTATTGGATTCGACATTCGTATTCACCTTGCCTGCGGGGGTCTCTCCAGAAGAGCTTGCTTCAATGGACTTTACGATGACCTATTGCTTCGATTACAATCCTATTGTTTTCGACTTCAGGATTTACAACTATAGTGCTTCAAATTGGAATACGGTGAAAAGTATAGCTTACGTCTTACCAGGCGATTACACAACCGAAGACTTGAGTGTGGAGGGGAACCTTTCTGACTATGTCAGCAGTGATGGAAAGGTTAAGATTAACCTGTACTCCGTGGTTTACGGCGCCCCTGTGTTCGAAATTTCTATTGACGTGCTGAGGCTGAGGATCGGTGCTGTTACTATAGAGTGATCGCAAGCAACATAAAATAAAACAATTTTTTCCTTCTCTTTCTTTCAGTTTGAGGTCCTGTTGGTCAAACTCATCTTCGGCATATCCCGATGAAGTTTCTCAGCACATCCTTCCCTTTCGGTGTCTCCGCCACCTCTGGGTGGAACTGGACCCCGTACAACGGTCTCCCGTGCGCCCTCAGCGCTTCGACCCCGCAGTATTCGCTGTCGGCAAGCACCGAGAACCTCTCGTTCCCGGTTCGCCTCACCTCGTCGTTGTGGGATGCCCACGCGGTGAACTCCTTCCCTACCCCCGAGAGGATCTCGTCCTCCTCCAGGACCCTGATCACAGTCCTCCCGTACTCAGGCTTCCTGCCCTTCACCACCTCCCCGCCGAGCAGCTTCCCTATCAGCTGGTGCGAGAGGCATATCCCGAGTACGGGGAACTCTGCCCTCTCGATTATCTCAGGGAGCCCCCCGAACCTCCCCATCCCGTCGTTGACGCTGTAAGGCCCGCCGCCCATGACCAGCCCGTCAGCCCCCCTCAAATCCTCCAGCGTGATTCTCGGCATTACGAGCCTGCTCGAGACCCCCAGCTCCTTCAGCGCCCTGACTATGAGGTGGTTGTACTGCCCGCCGAGGAAGACCACTGGGATCTCCATTTCCTATCGCCCTGCCTGGGTGCACCCGCAATCAAAACAAAAGTAAGGTGGGAGGATAAATAGAATGTGGTGGCGCTGTGCAGCCGATCGGCTCCCTCACTCGAACTCCACAGTCGCGGGCGGCTTCGACGTCAGGTCGTAGCAGACCAACCCTACGCGGGGGTCCTCCATCGTCCTCGATGCGATCCTCCTTAGCATCTCCCGCGGCACCGGCGTCGGCTTCACCGTCATGAAGTCCCTCGTCTCGACCGCCCTGACTATCACGGCGTAGCCGCCTGCCTTTCCTTCCCTCCCGTCGACCCTCAGCAGGACCCTGACGACCCCCCAGTCCTCGTGGATCACCTTCTCCACGATTCCCAGCAGGTCCGCGGGCTCTGTCTGCTCCCCCGGCTCTACGACGACCATCCTCCCGTAAGCCCTCTCGTCGCCCTTCACCCCGGTCGCGCGCGCACCCAGGTACCAAGCCCTCCCGTTGGGGCCGACCGCCGCCCTCGCCATCCTCGAGTCCGCCTCCCTCCGGTCGTCCTCCGCCACCGCGGCGAAGTACTGCTTCGGGGGAGGGTCCAGCCTCGAGAGCTCTCCCTCCACCACCGTCGTCGCCCTCCTCAGCACCTCCATCTTCTCCTCGGTGACCTCCCCGATGCACCTGACCATGAGCCCGGGACCCGGGAATGGCTGCCTCTGCGACGCGTCCAGCCTAACGCCCAAGTGGACCGCGAGCCTCCTCACCTGGTCCTTGTACAGGTCCAGGAGCGGCTCGAGGAGCCTGAACCCGAACGCTGTCTTGGTGTCCACGCCGAGCTGCTCGAGGACATTATGCTGGGTCTTTATCCCGCCAGCGGTCTCGATCCAGTCGGGCGCTATCGTCCCCTGGATGAGCACGTCGCACCCCTCGGCTCTGGCCGCCTCCCCCAGTACCGTGTAGAACGTCTCCCTGAAGGCGATCCGCTTGGCTTCCGCGTCCGACTTCCCCTTGAGCGCGGCCATGAACCTGTCGCTGACCGAAAGGACTCTTAGGGGCAACCCCAGCGAGGTGAGTATCCCCTTGACCTCCTCGACCTCCCCCTCCCTCATGAAGCCCGTGTCCAGGAAGAAGCAGGCGAGCCTCTCACCGAGCGCGCGGTGCGCCAGGGCTGCGCAGACCGTGCTGTCCACACCGCCCGAGGTCGCGATCGCAGCCTTCCCATCCCCGACGAACCTCCTTATCTCGGCGACCTTCTCCTCCGTGAATCTCGCAGGGTCAAAAGCCTCAACCTCTCCAGGATCCGAAATCTTGAAAACCCCCAACAGCGCTCTCTACGGCAAGGTTAATCTTAAAGTTAGTGCAGACCCAATCAGCAGTAGGTGCGCTGCATGCTCAACAGGGTTAGGAACGCCGTCTCGAGGGTGTTGAAACCGCTGGCTTCCGCGGTGGCGAAGTCCCGCGTCCCGCCGAACGTCATCACCCTCCTGGGCTTCCTCGTCTCCCTTGCCTCTGCCTATGCCTTCTACCGGTCCATGCCTGTCCTGGGCGGGGTCGTGCTGCTGATCTCCGGATTCTTCGACATCATAGACGGCGCCGTCGCCCGCGCGTCCGGGAGGGTCACCAAGTGGGGCGGCGTCCTGGACTCGACCCTGGATCGGTACTCCGACCTGGCCGTCCTCGGCGCGATAACAATCTCCGGACTCTGTAACCCGATCGCGGGGATGGCAGCCATGATCGGCTCCGTCATGGTCAGCTATGTGAGGGCGAGGGGTGAGGTCGAGCAGGTGAATATGTCCGCGATCGGCCTGATGGAGCGGGCAGAGAGGATGGTGCTGGTAGCAGCAACCGCGTTCCTCGGGATCCTCGACATTGGGATCCTGATACTCGCGCTGCTCACAAACATAACCGTCCTGCAGCGGCTGTACCACATCTGGAGGTCCCTCTCCTAGCCTTTTCGATTTCTTGCTGGGAGCCGCGGCTTGCACGGGCATCCTAGTCCGGAGCCCCCTTCTACAGACCGCGCTATCAACCGGCAACGCTCTGCCAAACGGGCGATGCCAAAAATATCCGGTCGGGGGTTCCGCCCGCGCGAGATTAGCTCGGCGGGGAGAGGCGCTTTGCAGTCTCCCTCAGGAGCTCCAGCCCCCTCCGGAACGTCTCGATACCCTTCTCGGTCGGGCGGTAGTACCTCCGGGCGACCTTCTTCCCGGCTGATGCCTCCTTCGAGCTGGAGAGTAGCCCCTCCCGCTCCATCCCGTACAGGACGATGTAGACCGTGATCGTCGCCGGCTCGAACCCGAACTCCTCCGATATCCTCTCCCTTATCTCGTACGCGTACATCGGGCGGTCCATCAGCAGTCGCATCACGTAGAGCCAGAGGTTCTCCCTCGTGATCTTCTCCGCCAGCCTCTCGTAGGCCATCCCGGTCAGGTCCCCCCAGCCCCCGCGGGCGCCGCGATCGCAACCCCGTGCCGCAGTCCCATCAGGGCACCATCCCCCTCACGATCGTTATGCAGTGGCTCGCGAGGTACGGGTGCGGGCCGAGGCTAATCTTCTTCGCGCCCATCGACTCCAGGCAGCGCTCCCCCTGCGGGTCTATGCCCTTCTGGTCGCCCAGCACGAAAGCCGCCCTCTTCGCGAACTCCGCCTTAGCAAAGTCCTCGCCCCCCTCGTGCAGGTAGTACAGCGAGAACCCTTCCCTGGAGTGCCTCCGCACTGCAGATTCGAAGCCCTCCCTGGTCGCGGACACGCCGCGCGGCGCCCTGCCCGTCATCGCCGCCACCAGCATCTCCGCCGCCTCCACCTCGCCCTCGGGCGCCCGATCCATCCCCGCGCCGTCGAACTCTACGCTCAGCGGCGGGTTCGGTGGCCCCTCGAGTACCACGGTGATCCTGCAGCCCCTGTCGACCCCATCCGGGGATAGGAGCGCGGCGATTATGCACCTGCAGACCAGGTCCATCCTCCCCCCGCTCCCGGCGAGCGACTTGATTGAAAAGTCAGGGGCTGTGCGCCCCTCCGAAGCCTTCAGTATAAAAGACCTGCGCAAAATCAAGAAACGGCGCCCCTAGCTGAGGGACTCCGCATGCCTCCTCTCGTCCTTCGCGCGGACCTTGACGACGCGCTTGCTGATCGCGCACTTGACGCAGTAGTTCTTCGTGACGACCCTCCTGTAGATCTGCGCCCCCTGCTTCATTAGGTCCTTCGCGAGCTGCGGCTCCAGCAGCGACACCGGCTTTGTCACCTTTATGACCTTGTCCCTGGGGATCCACGCCCCGCAGAGGTCGCACTGGACCCTCGACGACTTGCCCTTGTCACCCTTACTACGC
>MAGV01000016.1:19570-21890 GCA_001717015.1 Candidatus Methanosuratincola petrocarbonis (ex Vanwonterghem et al. 2016)
ATGAAATGGGTTCCAGTCAAGGTCCAGGCGCTGGCGCAGGCCCGGGGGCGGGGCAGCCCAGTTCTCCCACTCCGCCTCCCCCTCCGCATGCGCATGCGCAGCCCCGTAAGCCCGGCACAGGATCGGATTCGGAGTCCGGGTACAGGGGGAAGGTGCTCGAGCTGATCAGGTCGAAGGGGCTCAGGGTCGGGGACAGGGTTATCGTCAAGGACGGGAGGGTCGAGCTGTCCGGGATACTCATGCCGAGGTCCGAGCTCGAGGACGACGAGCACATAGTGGTGAAGCTACCGGACGGGTACAACGTCGGGGTCTCGATTGGCTTGATCGAGCTCCAGCGCGCGCCCGATCAGGAGCCGCCGCGCCCGCAGCCCGAAGCGCCCCTGCCGCAGCCGAACCCTGCCCTCCCGCAGGTCGCGATCATCAGCACGGGCGGGACGATAGCGAGCAGGGTCGACTACAGGACCGGAGCGGTCAGCCCAGCCCTCTCCGCAGCCGACCTCTACCAGGCTGTGCCTGAGCTCGGCGAGGTCGCGAACATACGGACCGAGATACTCTTCAGCATACTGAGCGAGAACATGTCCCCGAAGCACTGGGGCTCGATAGCTGAGGCCGTTTACAGGCAGATAAGGGCGGGCGCCCAGGGTGTCGTGGTCACGCACGGGACGGACACGATGGGCTACACTGCTGCAGCCCTCAGCTTCGCGCTGAGGAACCTCCCCGTGCCGGTCATCTTGGTCGGGTCCCAGCGCTCGTCCGATCGTCCCTCCTCCGACGCCGCCCTCAACCTCAAGGGGGCGGTCAGCGCCGCCGCGCACGCGCCGTTCGCCGAGGTCGGGGTGCTGATGCATGCTTCCCCTTCGGACGACCTGCTCGTCATCCACCGCGGGACGAGGGCGAGGAAGATGCACACGAGCAGGCGCGACGCATTCAGGTCTGTCAACTCGAGGCCGCTCGCCTACGTCAAGGACGGGAGGATAGAGGTCACTGCAGCAGCCGGCGTCGGGGGTGGCGGATACCGCCCGCGCGGGGCGCCCGGCGAGCTCGAGCTGAAGCCCCACTTCGACGAGGACGTCGTACTGATCAAGTCCTTCCCCGGCATGCCGCCGGACATCTTCGACCCGATTATCCACAGGGGGTTCAGGGGCATAGTCCTCGAGGGGACCGGCCTCGGGCACGTCCCGGACAAGGTCTTCCACCAGGTGAGGCGGGCGATCGACAGCGGTCTAACGGTCGTGATGGCGTCCCAGTGCATAAACGGGAGGGTCAACATGAACATCTACAGCACCGGGAGGGAGCTCCTCAGCATGGGGGTGATCCCCGCCGGGGACATGCTGCCAGAGACCGCCCTGGTCAAGCTCATGTGGGTGCTCGGGCAGACCGAGGACCACGAGAAGATACGGGAGCTCTTCACGGCGAACCTCGCGGGGGAGCTCTCCGAGAGGAGCGAGTACGACGGGGGTGCAGAGGGTGGCGAGTGATCGGGATCAGCAGATGGGCGCTCCAGCCGATCGGGATGGGTCAGCCCCACCGGGACCAGCTGCCGTATCCAGCCAAGTCGGATCAGGGGTCGGGGTGAGGGTCGGGATCGAGATCCACCAGCAGCTCGACACCAGGCACAAGCTCTTCTGCGGGTGCCCGACCTCCCTCTCGGACAGGGATCCAGACTACTCCGTCGTCAGGAGGCTCCGCCCAACCCACAGCGAGATGGGGCAGGTCGACCGGGCTGCGCTCTTCGAGTCGACCAGGGGGAAGCGCTTCGTCTACCAGGGGCACTACGGCTCCGCCTGCCTCGTCGAGCTCGACGAGGAGCCGCCGCACGGGCTGAACGGCGAGGCGGTCTCGGTCGCGCTCACAGTGGCAGCGATGATGAACATGAAGCCCGTTGACGAGATCCACGTGATGCGCAAGATAGTCATCGACGGCTCGAATACGACCGGTTTCCAGAGGACCGCCAAGGTCGCCCTCGACGGGTGGATCGAGGTCGGCGGGAGGAAGGTCACGATACAGTCCCTCTGCCTCGAGGAGGACGCCGCGAGGAAGGTCTCCGAGTCGGAGGACGCGGCGGTCTACAGGCTTGACAGGCTCGGGATACCGCTCGTCGAGGTGACCACGGGTCCGGACATGCACAGCGGGGCCGAGGCCGAGGAAGCCGCGCTCGCGATCGGGAGGATCCTGAAGGCGACCGGGAAGGTGAAGCGCGGGCTGGGCGCGATCAGGCAGGACCTTAACGTATCGGTCGAGGGCGGGACGAGGATCGAGATAAAGGGCGTGCAGGAGCTCGGGATGATCTCCTCCGCCGTCGAGTACGAGGCGATGCGCC
>MAGV01000017.1:0-2272 GCA_001717015.1 Candidatus Methanosuratincola petrocarbonis (ex Vanwonterghem et al. 2016)
GCTTTACTACCACCGTGCCGACCTCCCTGAGTACAGCCTGGAGCCCCCCGATGAACCCAAGCTCCTCCTCGTTCAGTAGCAGGAAGTCGACACCAGCCAAATCCCTGTGCGAGAATTCCCGGGCGCCCCCTCCTGGATCGAATGAGATCATTGCTTCCCCCTTCTTCGCCACCACTTCCTGAAATACTATTTTGCGGACATTTGCGATGTGTATCAGCCTGTATCCTGAAAAATCTGTCCTCCTCACCGCCTCGACGATCATCTCGTTTGCCCCTCTCCATGCCACCATGGTCCTCCTCCCTCCCTCCACGAGCACGCAGACCGTCCCGGTTCCGAGGTCGCACTCGAGGACGCTTCGCGTCCCTACGCCCTCTCTATTGAGCGAATCAAGGGCTTGCATCCCGAAGACGTCCCTCCCGACGCACCCGACAACCGAGCAGGGTATCCCTAGCCTAGCTATCCCGACGGCAAAATTGGCTGCCGATCCGCCGTGGGAAAGCTTGAACCCTTCTGCAAAGGATTCTGAATCCCTCTGGGGGAACCCGCTCATGTAAAATGCGAGATCTACATTGATATTCCCCACCGAAGCGACCTTCCCCTCCAACTCTATTCCCCCCTCATTAAGTTCCGCTTTTTATGGAAACCCTCAGCTCGGATTGGACAAATATCATTCACAATCTACAGCCTTCAGAGTATTACCCTTGCGTCGATTACCCTGCACCCCTTCTCGTAGGCGATTACCGGGTTCAGGTCCAGCTCCTTTATCCACCCATTCTCGACCATCATCCTCGATACCTTCAGGAGGATGTCGACGATACTGCTTATGTCAGAGGGCCTTCTCCCCCTTATCCCCTTGAGCAGCGGGTACGCCTTGAGCTCCGAGATCATCTCCTCAGCATCCGCCTCGTTTATCGGGGCGACCCTGAACGAGACGTCCTTGAAGACTTCGACGAATATCCCCCCCAACCCGAACATGAGCACAGGCCCGAACTGCGGGTCCCTCTTCGCCCCGACTATGGTCTCCACACCTGGCTGCACCATCCTCTCGAGGAGCGCCCCCTCGAACCTGAACCCGTTCCTCTCTGCAATCCTTCTCATCCTCTCGAAGGCTTCAACAACCGCCCCTTCCCCCACATTCAGCTCCACTCCGCCCACATCCGACTTGTGTACCACATCCGGCGACACGATCTTGACTGCCAGTGGATACCCTATCTTAGCTCCTTCAACAGCCGCCTCCTCGGCGCTGCGGGCTACTGCCCAATCCCCCACTGGCAGGCCATAGCTCCTGCAGAGCTCCTTAGCCTCCGGTTCGAGGAGCCAGCCCCTCTCCTTTCCTTTCGCAATGATTGATTCCATGGAAAACCCCCCAATCTAACGTGAACCGAGGATTTTTTAACCTCATCGGCGGTTTCATGACAACCTTCCTTTCCACCCTCCTATAAAGCCGTTTGTAGTATCTCTCGGAGGTGGCTGCACAGTTCCATGCTGCGAAAGTTTTAAAATTGCAGCCAACTTCCTTCTTTCATTCGGTTGTGGTGTGGTAAATGCAGCATGTAGTGGCTAAGGACTCCCCTGGGGAGAGGTATCTCCTCCTCGGAAACGAGGCTGTGGCGAGGGGCGCCATCGAGAGCAATGTGGAAATCGCGGCTGCCTACCCTGGCACGCCATCCTCCGAGATCGTCGAGACCCTCGCTCAGGTTGCCGACGAGGTGGGGATGCACGTCCAGTGGTCCACGAACGAGATGGTCGCCTTCGAGGTCGCGATCGGCGGCGCGCTCTGCGGAAAGCGGAGCCTGGCTTCGATGAAGCACATAGGCGCCAACTGGATCATGGATCCGCTGATGCACGCGATATACCATGGGTTCGACGCGGGTCTCCTCCTTATCTCGGCTGATGACCCTTCAGGGCACAGCTCCGCGAATGAGCAGGACAACAGGTACATGGCCCAGCTCGCGGAGATCCCTGCACTCGAGCCTTCAGACTTCCAGGAAGCCAAGGACTTCGTCGGGCATGCCCTTGCTCTCTCCGAGGAAGTCCGGCTGCCCGTGATGCTGAGGCTCGTCACAAGGATATGCCATTCCAGGGGTGACTGCGCGCTCGGCCCCATGCGGAGGGAGACGAAAATCCCGAAATTCTCGGATGACTATTACCGGGACTTTGTCCTGGGGGAGGGAATAGTCGGCCCAAAGGCGATACCGAAGCTCCACAGGATACAGCACGAGAAGCTGGCAAAAGTCGAGGGCGCCGCCGCCCGGATGGACCTCTTCCGATC
>MAGV01000017.1:2297-8745 GCA_001717015.1 Candidatus Methanosuratincola petrocarbonis (ex Vanwonterghem et al. 2016)
GAGCTGCCTGAGGGCGAGCCGGCAGGAGGCTTGGGGATAATCGCCTCATCCGCGCCCGTCGGGTACGTCCTTGACTGCTTGAACTCGAGGGGGCTGAGGGGGAGGGTCGGCCTGCTCAGGCTGGGCCTCTCAGTTCCTTTCCCGGAGAAGACGGTTTCGGATTTCGCCTCCTCCTTCGAGAGGGTGCTCGTGGTTGAGGAGGGCGAGCCGTACATCGAGAGGCACTTGGTCGGTCTTGCAAAGGATTCGTTACCTAACTTGGAAATATTCGGCAAGCTATCGTCCCACCTCCCCCGGGAAGGCGAGCTCAGTTTCTCTCTCGTAGACGACGCCTTGGCGTCCCTGCTTGGTCTTGAGAGGCGGGCTGTGCCCCAAGAGAAGCTCAATCTGATGGAGGTCACGTCCAAGCTTGTGACCCCGAGGACGCTCACGATGTGCGCTGGGTGCCCGCACAGGGCCGCTTACTACGCGGCTAAGAAGGCGACACGCACCGTCGCCAACGCGAGGTACATCGCCATCGGGGACATAGGGTGCTACACGCTGGGGATGTACCCGCCGCTGAGGTTCATGCAGGACGTCTTCTGCATGGGCGGCAGCATAGGGGTCGCCAATGGCGTCGCGAAGTCGGGGATAACCGACCCTGTGATAGCGACTATAGGCGACTCGACATTCTACCATGCGGGGATCCCCGCACTCATCAATGCCACCTTCAACCAGGCAAACATAAAGGTGATGGTGCTTGACAACGAGGTCACCGCGATGACTGGTTACCAGCCCCACCCTGGGTGCGGCGAGACCGCGACCAAGAAGCCCACCAAGAAGGTCTCCATAGAGGAGATCTGCAGGGCCTGCGGAATCGAGTTCCTCAGGATAGTCGATCCTTACGACTTTGGATCAAGCGTCAGGGCAATGGAGGAGGCGATAAAATTCGACGGCCCAGCCGTAGTGATCTTCAGGCGGCTATGCACCCAGGAGCACCTGCGGAGGGCGAGGAGGCTGGGTCTCAAGATCGAGAAATACCGCGTGGACCCGCAGAGGTGCATAGGCTGCAGGACGTGCGTGGCTGCCTTCGGATGCCCTGCTATAGGTTTTGACAGGGAGATGAAAAAAGCATTCGTCGTGACCCTGGATTGCGTAGGCTGCGGGGTGTGCACTGCAGTCTGCCCCCAAGGAGCATTCACGCTTAACGAGGTAAAGGAGAGGAACTGATGTGAAAATGAGCAAAACGATCGAGATAGTCATATCCGGTGTCGGCGGTCAGGGAAACGTAAAGGGCGCACAGATACTTGGGGCCGCGGCTGTTAAGGCTGGCCTGCACGTCAGGGTCTCTGATGTCTTCGGCATAGCCCAGAGGGGAGGTCCTGTCTTGAGCCATGTCAGGATAGGCGATGTCCACGGCACCATGGTCGACATGCACTCCGCAGACGCGATAGTTGGTCTGGAGCCCATGGAAGCCCTCAGGGCTGCCTCGTCCTTCTTGAAGCCAGGCGGCACAGTAATAATGAGCACGAGGCCCATCTACCCCGTGGAGGTAAGCACTGGCAAGGCAGATTACCCGCCCCTTCCTGCCATACTCGACGCAATCCGGATCGCAGCAGGCAGGGTGATCACTCTCGACGCGACAGAGGTCGCCTCGTCCGCGGGGATCCCAATGGCTGCGAACGTAGTGATGCTTGGGGTTCTTTCAGGCACTGGGATCCTTCCTTTCGACCCAGATCACATAAAAGCGTCGATAAGGGAGCTGATACCTCGCTCGGTCGAGGAGAACATCCGGGCCTTCGAAGAGGGCTTCAAAATTGGCGAATCGGCTCCAGTAGTATGATCTTTTTTATCCCTTTGAATGCGTGATCGTGTGATCGACTTGTCAAAATTCCTCAGTCCGCTTCTCCCCCTCCTGATCGTCTTTACCATCCTGCTCGCAGCGATGCCCTCCTCTCTGTGCTCAGAAGACCTGCCTTCCATCATTTCAGAAAGCGGAACGGTTTACCTCTACCACAACATGACTGCCGGGGAGGTCGAGTACTTTAGGGACTGCTTCGCTTCAATCCCTCCTTCAAATGCCATAATCGGCGGGCACGGGACCGGTCTGGCTCCGCCTGATGAGGAGGGGTGGTCAGCACTCGCCGGGAGCGTTGTAATCGACTACGCGTTGCCAGGTGCCCCGATGGCGTCCTCTAGGCGACTCGACCTCGACCCCTACTTTCCGCTCATCGGCGACCAAGGCATCCAGGGATCGTGCGCTGCGTGGGCAAGCGTCTACTACGCAGGCACATACCTCCAGGCAAAAGCGCACGGCTGGTCCGACGTCAAGGCGAACCCTGCCCACGTCATGAGCCCTGCCTGGACTTACAACAAACTGAACGGCGGGGTCGACGGCGGGTCTTGGTGTGACAGGAATATGCAGCTTGTCTCAGAGATCGGATCCGCAAGCATGGCCACAATGCCTTACAACCAGTACGACTGGCTATCGTGGGGAGGCGAACTGGCCTGGAGGGAGGCGCCGCTCTACAGGGCAGGCGGATTCGCCACGGTCCGCCCTGACAACATAGACGCCATAAAAGCCTTGATAAACGATGGGTACTTGGTTACCTTCTACATAGACGCTTCCTGCCCATGGTACTCTTCCTCAGATACGATCCTCGCTTACGCCGAGTACACAGGCGGAACACCAAACCACGCAAACGTGATCGTTGGGTACGACGACTCGATCACAGATGGAACTGACCAGGGGGCATTCCGGGTCGCGAACTCGTGGGGGACCGACTTCAAGGATGCTGGCTTCTATTGGATCACATACCGGACAATGAGCAAGATAAGCAGCTATTCTCCGATCGCTAACTCGTATTTGCCGAAAGATGGTGGAGTCCCATACGAGCCGCTGGTGCTTGCAACCTGGCAGCTGGACCCTGCGGGATCATTGGACGGAGCCGTTGTCAGGGTTGGGGTGGGCGCACCCGAGTCCCCAATTGCATCGAAGACCCCATCAGAGTATTGGACTGCAGGCAAAAACTCCAAGATCCCCAACTTCATGTGCATCGACATCACTGAGCTGAAGCCATACATCGACTCTGGCAACGGGGAATTCTTCCTCACTGTGGGAAGGGGATCTGCAGCCTCGAGGATCACCTCCTTCACCATTGAGATCTATTCCGATTACAGCCTACCGCCCTCCCTGGTATACTCCTCAAGAGAGGTCCCGGCTTGGTCACCCGTCACTATTGCAATCACCGAAAGACCTTCTGTTATATTCAGCTGGTCCCCATTCTCTCCGCTGACCTTCGAGCCAGTGTATTTCACCGACAGCTCCTCCTCCTATAACGGGACGATAGTCAGCTGGTACTGGTCTTTCGGCGACGGGACCCACTCCGCATCAAAGAACCCTGTGCACTCATACTCGTCGCATGGCCAGTTCGCCATCTCACTCACGGTAATGGACAGCAACGGGCTCTCATCCACGAGATCCCAGACGATTAGCGTGAGGAACCGCCTGCCCGAGGTGACGATTGTATCGCCTGAAGGCGGTGGCTTATTCAGCGGGGTAGTTGAGCTCGCTGCGAATGGATCCGACCTTGACGACGGAATTGCAAAGGTCGATTTCTTCTATTCAGTGGGGGATCAGGTCTACTTCATCGGCACAAACAGGACCGCAATGCGCGAGGGCACATGGACGCTCCAGTGGAACACTTCCCCGCTCACGATCTCAGGCATCCGTGTCTTCGCAGTGGCTTTCGACGGGTTCGACTACAGCGAACGGAGCTATCTTGATCGGCCAATAAGCCTTGACAACACGCCTCCTACACAGCCCTCTCCGAGATCCCCGAAGCAAGGTTTGCGGACAGATGGATCAGTGCAGCTCTCATGGGAGCAGGCGACTGATATTGGGAGTGGTATCCTAGGGTATGCCGTAGAGCTCCATGGCGCACAGGCAGGCTCAGCAGATCCGATTTTAATCGAGACCGAAGGCACGCACTGCCAAGTCGATCTCAGCTCTGGGATGTGGGTCTGGCATGTGAGGGCAATAGACCTGGCTGGGAACAAGGGTGAGTGGTCCCCATCAAGCAATTTCATCGCCGATTCTTTCCTAGTGAATGAGAGCGGCTCGAGCTCCAGAAGGGCGGATCTCGGATCTGAGCAGGTCGTCTGGTTCAGGGTCTTCTACCAGTACGACGGGATGCCTTTCACACCCTCGAACGGCAGCGTCTTCATAAACGGCTCACCAGCCTCATGGAATGGGGACCTGGATCGCTGGGAACTTCCTATCACAAGGACCTTGGTTGGCGAATCTGTCATGTATGTATCCACGGTGCAGGACAACCATAACCCAGTTACCAAAATCAACCGGACTGCGCCCCCAGCCTCCATCGTCTTCGACCAGATCATCATTGACAGGATCGAGCCGGATGGGTTGAGGATTCAGGTAGGCCGGCAAGTCAACTTCAGCGTTTTTGGGCATTATGCGTACGACTCTGATGAGTGGGCAGGTGGGTTTGTCCTGAACGAATCATCCGTCAAAGGCTCATTGGGGAGGTACTACTATTCGGTCGAGAGCGTCACTGATGATCTATATAACTTGACGGGTTTTGTGCAGATCTGCAATCCAGCCTCCGTAGTCTTCGACCAGATCCTCTCCAGCTTCGACCACTCCGCCTCGAGACCAGGCGAATGCGCGGTATCGGTGCGCCTCTCTTATGCCTCTGACGGTTCGCCTGTGACAGGCGCGTCAGTCTCGATCAACGGCAACCAAGCAGAGGAGCTTGGGTACGGCAATTACGCGCTGAGACTAGAGTCTTTTTTGCCATACATGACCGTCAGGTCTGAGGTCGAAGCCCAGAACTTTGATGCCATAGTGAACGAGGAGGGGGTCTTGATGACTGGCAACGCCTTAGTTTATGCTGCATTCGCGTCTGCGGTCGCCCTCTCGCTCGCGTTCTTAGCGAGGAGGGCACATTCAAAGCCCTCTTAAAGCCCCTGTGCCGCCCCATCCTCGCATGGGTTGAGTTTCCTATGCGCCAGACTTCATGCGCTCGAGCCTCTCCCTGATGCACAGGTTCACAAGCTCGGGGTCGCCTTTCCCCCTTGTCTTCCGCATCACCTGGCCCACGAGGAAGTGTGCAGCCTTCTCGTCCGAGAGCGCGTCCGAGACGGCCTTGGGGTTCTCCGAGAAGACCTCTTCTACCACCTTCTCGATTGCCTCCCTGTCCGCGATCCTGGTCATGCCGTTCTCCCTGACGACCTCCTCTGCGCTCTTCCCGCTGGTCACAAGCGTGGGGAGTATGATCTTCCCGATCTTCCCGCTTATCGTCCCGTCCCTGATCATCTTGAGCATCCCAGCAAACGAAGCTGGGGAAATCTTGGCCTCTTCTATCCCCAAGCCCTTTTCATGTAGCACGCCAAGGAGGTCGCTCATGATCCAGTTGCTCACAGTCTTCGGCTCCCCGAAGAGCCGCGCAGCCTCCTCGAAGAAGTCCGCGAGCCTCTTCTCAGCTGTCAGGACCTGCGCGTCGTATTGCGGCAGCCCGTACTCCCTGACGAAGCGCTCAGCCCTGGCGTCGGGCAGCTCAGGCATCTTCCCCTTGACCTTCTCTATGAACTCGCTGCTTATGGTTATCGGCGGGATATCCGGCTCAGGGAAGTACCTGTAGTCGTGCTCCTCCTCCTTCTCCCTGAGCGATATTGTGACCTTCCTGACCTCGTCCCAGTGCCTCGTCTCTCGCCTGACCCTCTCCCCCTTCTCGAGCAGGCTCCTCTGCCTCGAGATCTCGAAGTTGAGGGCCCTCTCAACCTCCTTGAAAGAGGATATGTTCTTTATCTCGACCCTCGTGCCCCCCTTGATCGAGATGTTCGCGTCGCACCTCATTGCCCCCTCCATGCCACCGTCGAATGCCCCGATGTGCTCCATGATCGACCTCAGCTTCTGGAGGAAGAGCCTCGCCTCCCTCGGGGACGACATGTCCGGCTCCGTGACTATCTCGAGGAGCGCCATCCCTGCCCTGTTGTAGTCCACGAGCGTGTACGGCGAGAGGTCGATCGGCCCGATGTGCACGAGCTTCGCAGGGTCTTCCTCGAGCTGTATCCTCGTGATCCTGACCCTCTTCCTGGAGCTCCCCACGTTGATGTCGATGAAGCCACCCTCGCAGATCGTCTTCGACCCCTTGGTCTCGTACATCGAGATCTGGAAGTTCTTACCCATGTCCACGTAGTAGTAGTTCTTCCTGTAGAACGATGTCCTCTCGCTTATCCTGCTGTTCAGCGCCAGCCCGGCCATGACCGCAAGCTCGACTGCCTTAGCGTTCGGCCTAGGCAGCGACCCGGGGTGCCCAAGGCAGACCTCGCATACGTTCGTGTTCGGCTCCTTCCCCCTGTAGTCGGTGCTGCAACCGCAGAAGAGCTTTGTCCTCAGCCTGTTGAGCTGGCAGTGCACTTCTATGCCTATCACGACGCCGTCCTT
>MAGV01000018.1 GCA_001717015.1 Candidatus Methanosuratincola petrocarbonis (ex Vanwonterghem et al. 2016)
GAGTTCTCCTGGCGCTTCTCCCTCCGCTTCTGGGAGGGCGAGCTCTTCGATCGCCTGCTCTGGGCCTGCTTGAGTTCCCGAGCTATCACCCGGGCGGAGCTGGCGGCCAGGCCCGTACCTGCCTGCTAGCCTTTGAGCCAGACAAGATGGCCCACCGAGGTATCCCTCCCCGGTTGCGGCAAGAAACCACAAGCTCTCAAGGCTTCTCGAACCAGAAGAACTATTCATTGCGCCCTCAACATCTTGTATCTTGCTGAGCAAAGGGGTTAATCGTAATCCTGCTTTTGCCCAACCTATCACGGAACTGGACTTTAAAGGAACAACAGCTGCATCGTGAGCAACAGGAGCGGGGCGATGAGGGGCTTCCTGAGACAAGAGGAAGGCCGGGTCCATAGCTTATAGGGCTTGCGATAACGGAGGGGAGGTGAAAGGAACCAATCAAAACCGTCAGCTGGTTCATCCCCGGTCGTGGTCGGTGAAAGCGGGGGCATAGATGTTCTCCAGCGTGAGGGAATCATGGCAGCTAATGGATTTGCAAACTTCGCTCTTCTCCAACAAACGTGGGTAACTGGCAGGCCATAAATAAGCCCATAACGTACAAGCCCCCTTTTAGCTGCTGTTATGGGCATCGGGCTTGTATCGTTGCTCCATCGCTACCCACACTTCTGGGAGAAGAACCACACACTTTTTCTTGCACTAACGGAACACGCTAAATGCAGGTGTTTTAAGCCCATGACGCAACCTAATGTTGTGCCGGCGCCATCCCTTCCTTAGCTAACGGACTAATCGTATCCGATTATCGTTTTGTCTGGACGTTGCTTCGCCTAAAAGGCTCCCCACCCCCGCTTTTCAGTCGGGACCAGTGTCAGCCGTGGGCGGCTTGTTGGGGGGGCGGGGGCTCGGGCAGGCCCAGTATCTCGCCCAGGTCCACGTGCTGCCAGGGCTGGTCGTAGTAGCCGTGCAGGGACCACATCTCCAGAGAATGGTTGTCCATGAGCACGTGGTGGCCTTTGACCGACTGGGAGATGTCCGTGCCGTAGTAGTCGCAACGGGCTGGGTTGAGGAAGTCTATGAGCCACATTGCCGTTACCCGCTCTATATCCCCGTAGTGCTTAAGCAGGAGGTCGAGCATGGTATCGTAGCGCCACTCCGATTGCCTTCCTCCGCCCTGCTGGGTATCTATGGTGTGGTAGAAGAGACCCATCTGGGTGAGGTTCATCTGCGGCAGTATGTAATGATTGGTCATGGCCACCAAGCCCGGCTCCCTCTCCCGCTGCAGCGGGAAGGGGGAGATCACCGTGTCCTCCGAATGGGGCACCAGGGGGTCCTGGTGGTGTATCACGAGCCTGTATTCCTCAAGCCCCTCGGGGTCCACATAGTCGGAGGTGCGCACAGCCACGCCCCTGTCCGGGTGCACATCTCCGAGGATGGGCAGCATCTCCGAGCCTTCGAGGACCAAGTCTCCCACGCCGGATATCACCTCGCCGGCGCCGTCCATTATCTCCGCCCCGAGGATCTCCTCCGTGCCGGATACGACGCGGTCAAGCCCGGGCAGCAAGCCGATCAAGGTCGCCAGGAGGTCGTCTCCCTCTGCTATCATGCGGTCGGCCACCGTCTCCAGGACGGCTGCGTCGGGAATCTTCCCGTCGGCGATCATGAAGAGCCAGGAAACGCCCCGGGGGGTGTTGCGCACGATCCCTATTCCCTCCTGCATGGAGGCGGCCCTCTGGAGCACGTCACGGCAAAGCAGCAGGCAGCCCATGCCGCTCACCACGGCGCGGTTCTGCCGGTTGGGCACCATGTCCATACCGAAGCTGATCCCCTGCGAGTTCAATCCGGTGGGCATCCCCACGAAGCCGGGGGCCGCGGAGCCCGCCAGGGGGTACCCCTGGGTGGGCACGTGCACCATGACCAAGGCCTCGTCGGAGAAGACATCCCCGCCGGTTGTGAACATGAAGTCCCGACCGTGGTAGAGTCTGCCGTCGGCGGTGCCCTCGCCGAAGACCCCGAACTCGTTGCACAGCAGACTTCCCCCCTGATAGACGAGGCTGTAGAGGAAGTCGAAGCCCACGTTTATCAGGAACACGTCCTTGTAGGTGACATCGTATCCCCGATCCCGTGCACCATCGGCTATGCCCCACATCTCTTGGCGATACTCCTCGGGGACGGCATACTCCTGCGAGAGGACAGCCTGGCGGATTATTCTCCTTACCACCGGCGCAATAGCGGAGAACCCAACCTCTCCGATGGGCAGTCCGAGCAGACCGGAGATGAAGTTGTCCACGTAGTCGTGGGTCATGCGGTACACGCCCTTGGGGCATAGGTAACCCTCCGCGTAGCCCCGCTGGTAGGCGTCCCCCTCCAGGTAGAGGAGCTTCTTGCCCGCGCCGTTGGCGGCCAGGTAGGATTCCCCATAGGAGCCCAGAACCTGGTAGTCGTCATCGGATATGGGGTTGGAGAGCCGGGGTGGGACCGCGGTCACCGTCACCGCGTCTGCGTCGCTCGCACCCTTACCGTCCGATACTAGGAGCTCTATCTCGTAGGAACCCAGCTTGTCTGCGGTGAAGGCTGGCGTGGCCGAGGAGGGGTCGTCCAAGGCCGCCTCGCTCCCCTCCGGCCTGGCCGTAATCTCCCAGGCGTAAGTCAGGGGGTCCCCGTCTGGGTCGGAGCTCCCGCTTCCGTCCAGCCTCACCTCGTCCCCCACCGTCACCTCCATGTCGGGACCGGCGTCGGCCGTGGGAGGCCGGTTGGAAGGGCCTTCGCCTATTACGGGAAGCATCACCGAGGAGGGCCTGTCCTCGTCCACGTATATGGTGGTCACCGTGGGGAGGAGGGAGGGCATGATGTAGAGGCATTCGCTATTGGTAACGATGATCTTCAGCCTGTGCCCGCTGCCGAAGACGTGCTCCATGGGGAACAAGGGGAACCTGAGGTTGAGGAAGACGGGGTCCTCGCCCTCGAGCTGGTCCCGTAAGAAGGATACGCTCTTGAAGCCGCGGGCCACAACCTCCTCCTGGCCACCCTGATCCACGTCGGTGACCTTCACCTCGAAATGGGCCGAGAGCAACCCCGTCTCCAGCAGCCCGGCCGGGAGTATGGAGCAGCGCAGGTCCGCCTGGGGAGTGCCAATCACCGTCAGGTCCTCGGCCAGTTCCTCTGTCTGGTAGACGGCGCTGAAGGCGGGATTCTCGTCCACGGCCTCCTTGAGCAGGCTCCTTATATGCTTGATCAGGGGAATGCCGCACAGCTCCCCGGTGGACAGGTCTACGGAGTCGCCCTCGACGAAGGGAACGTATCCCGAGCAGCCTCCGGCTATGGCGTTTACTATGACGTCGGGGGGGTTCTGGACGGCGGACCCCGAGGGCCTCTGCGGGTCCGCCTTGCCATCCCCAGCTATCTCTCCGTGAAGATAGAAGGAAGTGGGATTGTAGGGATGGGCCTCGTCAGCCGGGTGCATGAGATCGGTGCGGGGGTTCACGTAGTCGGTATCGGGGCTCAGGTCCTCATAATCCCATTCCTCGTAGATCCGCCAGAGGTCGCCCTCGTAGGGATCGACGTAAACGTCTGTGCCTGACTTCTTCCAGCGCTCGAAGGCGGCGGGGTCGTTCCAGCCGAAGGCACGCTCGCGATAAGTGATGAGATTGGGCAACAGCTCCTCCTCGCCCGGCTCGGCCGCGACCTGCTTCGACCTCACCGGCGGGGATGTGATGAGATCGGAGAGTGGCGCGCCGTCGTAGTCATCCGCAAGCCCGTAATAGACGTCGTGCTGATCCTTGAGCCAGTAGGCGAACCAGGCATGCAGCCTCTGCGACGATCCTCCGGAGTAGTTGTGCTCTCCGGGAAAGAGGAGGAGCTTCAGCCTTTCATCCCTCTCCTCCTCGTCCAGGGAGCTGTAGTAGGGGTTCTCCTTGATGGTCAGGTAGTTGGACAGCGCCGCTGTCTCGAACATGGAGTCGAACCAGCCGTGCTGCAGCATCACCGGGCACTTGATGTCGCCGGCATAGAGCAGGGGGGAGCGGGCCATGAGGTCCTCCTCCGTGTCTCCCTTGAAGCCGGTGATCATCAAGAGCATCCAGGAGGGTATATCCAGGTCCGTGGAGGGCAGCAGGCCGGGGTTGTTCAGTAGATTGAGCCACCCGTAGGGGGCATTTTCATATAGTTCCTTGTAGGGCACGCCCGCGGCCACAGCACCCGTCGAAAGGAGGATGTCTATGAAGGATTTCACGCAGCCTCCAGGGGCCAGGTCGTGATACAGGTCCCCTGGGGAGGTGCAGGGAGCCACGGCGTCGACGCGGTCCGGGTCCTGTCCGGCCAGCATCATGGACATGAAGCCGCCGCCGGAATGCCCGAACATCCCCACCCTGGGGTCCTTCGGACCGTCCAGCTTGGCCTGGAAGTCGGGGCTGTCCGTGGTGGTTCCGTCGTGCATGCCGTCATCCGCGAGCCAGGTCACTATGTCCTTTAAGTCCTGGATATCGTTGGGGCCCATGGTGTTTATATAGCCCGTGCTGCCTCCCCAGCCTCGGTAGGCGTAAGTGAGCCCTATGTATCCTTCTTGGGCGAAGCTTCCCACGTCGCCCATGCCGAAGCCCTCTCTCTCCCCTTTGTCGCCAGCCCATCCGTGAGTGGCGATTACCGCGGGCCAACGACCCCGGGTGATCTCTGGATCCGGGTAGTATACGGTGGCATCGATGTACACGTCCTCGTTGAGGAGCACCGTGTCTTTAGGGAAGAGGTTTTTCGTGCTCAGGATCTGCAGCGCTCCATAGGAGAGATCGATGCCGGAGGGCGTGGATACCGGGATCAGGACCTCCTTCTCCACGATCTCGTCCCTCTCAAAGTGGTGCCTTATCTCTATCTCCCTCTCGCATTCGTCACCGCCGAAAGGACCGTTTACCTTCAGTATCACCGTGTAGGTGCCGGTCTTTCCGTACCTGTGGACAGGGTTCTTCTCGCTGGAGGTCGTGCCGTCGCCGAAGTCCCACTCCCAGCTCCATACGGCGCCTTCCGAGGTATCCGAGAACTCCACCTCGCTGTTTATAAGCTGCACGGGGCAGGGGGTGAACTCGAAGGAGGCGGTGGGACGCGTATCTGGAGGTTCCTGCTCTCTGACCATGATCCTCCTTTGTGCCATGTTCTCGGCGCCGCCGTCATCGGTTACCATGAGCTTTATGTTGTAGTCGCCTTCGTGCTCGAAGGTGTGGCTTGTTTGATCTCCCTCCGCTTTAACGCCGTCGCCGAAATCCCAGCGCCAGGAGACGATGGTGCCGTCCGGGTCGTGCGACTTCGAGGCATCGAAGAGGACTTCCTCGCCCACCTTCGCCACTGCAGGGGCGTTTATGACGGCCACGGGAGAGATATTGCCCGGACCGGGGACTTCGGGATCTTCCGGGTCTTCGGGGTCGTCGGGGTTTTCTGGGCCGTTGCCATGGTCTTGGTCTTCGGGGCTCGGGGAATCCTTTTCAGATACCCCATCGGATCCAATGAGGGAGGTGGTCCCTATGGAGGCGTGCCCTCCGTCCTTGCCCCGGTAGGAGAAGTACATGGCCCGCTCTGCTACCACCGGGCGGTCGGAGGTCACCTTTGTCGATACCTGGGCCTCTCCCAGGCCGGGAAGGGCATCCAGGCTGACGCTCTCCCTGCTTTGGGGAGGCAGGGTCAGGGTCACGGGGTCGGCCTCTCCGTCCCTGAGCTGGAAGGATAGGGTGACGTTGGCCTCCTCGTTCCCGGGGTTCTGGATGCATATCCAGGTGTCGAAGTCCTCGGCGGTGTAGCCCTCGGCGAGGTACCAGGTGCAGGATTGTTCCGCCGATCGCGCCTCGGGAGAGCAGCTGCCGGCGACCGCGATCCCGGTTACCGGCACGAACATGACGGCCATGATCGCTGACAGAAAGTAGATAAGAGTTCTTTTTGGTTTGCTCTTTAGGTACGATCTGTTCCCAACCACGAATACGCCTCCTTTATCCCCGTAGCCTCCGCCTGCCAACCAGCACTTCTCCTCAAATACCGCCTGAATCCCTGCACACCTGAATCCCTATTGACACCCCATGCATGCTTCTCCCCTAAACCTTTCCGAAAATCTATAAGAATCC
>MAGV01000019.1:0-7692 GCA_001717015.1 Candidatus Methanosuratincola petrocarbonis (ex Vanwonterghem et al. 2016)
CGTTTCATGTCCCCCGCCATGAACGCCTCGTATATTTCCACTACAAGTCTCGGCGCGACGTTGGACGTGGCCGCTATAGCTCCCTTGCCGCCGTAGCACAGGAACCCGTAGATCAAAGTATCGCGTCCGGCTAGGACGGAGAATTCCTTTGCCCCCCGGGTTCGGCGAATATACTCGGCGGCCACCGTCATGTCTCCTGACGAGTCCTTGATGCCGACAACATTGTCGATGCGACTGCATCTCGCCACGAAGTCAGGTGAGAGCCCTATCCCCGTGCGATCCCGGTTTCCGTACAGCAGGACGGGCAGGTCGGGCACTGCCTCCGCGATAGCCTTATAATGCTCGAACAATTCATCTTCGTTAGGCTTGATGTAAAAAGGCGTCAACACGGAAATGGCGGCCGCCCCGGCGCTCCTGGCTATCTTCGCCAGTTCCACCGCCTGTTGAGTCGTTATTGCACCGGTTCCAGCGTAAACAGGGACCCGCCCGCGAGCTTCATCCACGACAACCTCAATGATCTGTCGCTTCTCGTCCGGGGTGAACGCCCAGCATTCTCCCTGGCTCCCCACAGGGAATAGCCCGTGTACCCCGCTGTCGATCAAGTAGTTTGCTAGATTCCGAAGTGAGGACTGGTTGACCTTGCCCGCTTCGTCCGTCGGAGTAACCATCGCGGTTACGATGCCCTTTGGTTGCATGTCTCGCAAACCCTCCCTGTTCAGGATGTCAAATCCCGTACAATGTGTTATGACAAGGGGGATGAAGAACGGAAGCACGTTTCTTATCAGATCGTTCACTTGCATCACCGCCACCTTGGCGGTCACGAATAGGACCAAGCCCATCGGAGGTGTCAGGAGCCCTATCACAAAGTTGAGGACAACTACAATGCCGAAATGGAGATGTGGGAGCACTTACCTTTTCAAACGTGTCTACGGACGCGAGATCTTATCGGGCCGGCTTCACTCAAATGCTCTCATTTGACAGCCGCCGGGTGGCTCCTTACCCAAGACAAGTCGCGTGGCTCCGGACTACACGGTCCTGTCCGCTAGCGGCGAGCATACACTTCCGGGTTCACGACGCCCTCGGGTCGCCGTCCTTCCAGCACATCTATCACTGCCCGGGCTGCGCCCATCGCCATGCGCTGCGCACACTCCAGCGTCAGCGCAGCGCAATGCGGTGACAGGACGACGTTGTCCAGCGAGAGAAGAGGATTGTCGGGTTCCGGCGGCTCTTTGCCAAACACATCAATAGCTGCCCCCGCTATCCTGTGGTCGCGAAGGACTTCGTAAAGAGCGTCCTCGTCAACTATCCCCCCACGGGCCGTATTGATGAGGATCGCCGACGGACGCATGAGACCGAGCTGATTCCTGCCAATGAGGCCCCTGGTATCGGGTGTTAGCGGAAGATGAAGGGACACCACGTCAGCCTCACTGAGCACCTCGTCCAGACTGTCGCGAAGCTCCACACCCATTTCCCGGGCTTTCTCCTTAGCCAGGAACGGGTCGTATCCGATGACCCTCATGTCCAACGCCGCTCTGCATTTCCGTGCTAGCAAGCTACCTATGCGACCAACGCCGACGATTCCCAGGGTCTTGCTGGCCAGATCGACAGTCTGGAAGGAGTTGCGAATGTCGAACATCCCCTGCCTCGTTGCCCGGTCGTACACGATAGATCGCCTTGCAAGCACCAGCATGAACATCATCACATGCTCCGCCACTGACGATGCGTTGGCACCGGGCGTGGTGGCCACAACGATGCCCCGCTCAGTCGCAGCCCGTACATCTATGTTGTCAACCCCTACCCCGTGGCGGGCGATCACTTTCAGGCAGTCGGCCGCCTCGAGGATTTCCCTCGTGAAGGGCGCCGTTCTGACGATCACGCCAGACACCCCGGGCATTATCCTTCTCATGGCATCTACCGCGGGATCCGTCGCAAGTATTACTTCATACGCACTCTCAAGCAACCTGACTCCAGCCTCATGGATAGGCTCAGCTAAGGCAACCTTCCGTCGCATGCGCGCCGCCCCCCCCATCTCATGTGGCACCTTACCCCCGCTGCGTCTCCCTTATGATTCCTTCCGCTAGCGCCAGCCAAGAGTAGCAAGGGTCCACCGTCACCTTCAAGGCTTTCTCCGGTCCTGCGATTGCCCAGAAATAGCAGAGCGTTGTCCCAGGAGGAGCCACCGTCGGATGATAGCCCCTGGGGAATATCACCACGTCCCCGTCGCGGACCACCACGGCTTGGTCCACATTTGAGTAATCATAAACCCTTTGGATTCCGTACGAATCCGATGGGTTCACCGTGAAGTGATAGAACTCCTCAAGAACGGCTTCTGTCCCGCTGGCGGTATCATGCTTATGGGGAGGAAACCCCGACCAGTTCCCGGGCGGGTTCAGCGTTTCCGCCGCAAACAACCGCCGCGAAGGGGAGTCGGGGCCCAGGATGAAGCGAACGTCGCGCCGCCAGTTGGCGGCTCCTACAGAAACGACCTTCACGTCTTGGGGTCTTATCAAAATCGGTATGGGAGCCTCACCGTCGGGTTTGGACCCCGGCATTCCGCCTATAGCCTCACACCTCGCGCCGCTTTCGTGACCCGGCCAGGGCGAACGGACAATAAGCGCCCGGGTCGGACATTCCGCCTCTACCTCGTAGTTCCAGTTCTCTGGTATGTAGACCGCCGCGGGGCTGCCTGTGAAGGGATTCGGCCTTTCGCCCAGGCTGCGCCACGAAACGATCTTGCTTTCCTCATGCCCTGAGCCTTTCCGGGTACTAATCCGGGTACTAAGGGACACCGAGCACTTACCGTCCAGAATTACTAAAAGTGCCTCCTCCGCACCGATTACACCTTGGTGCCTGCCTCCCGCGTCCAGGCAAAGCTTGTCGAGGGCAAGGTGTCTGAAGGGGGAATTCTGCGGCCCGAACACGCTCGAAAAACCTTTGACTCCCGCAGTGGAGTATCTAAGAGCCTCTTTATCCAATTGCCTGAGCCTCCTATCGATTTCGGCGACGACGGACCCCTCGCAAGACACCCGCGTGCGCAGCATCATCTCTACAACTCCCCTACCATCTCAGCCAGGTCTAGCTCCTCAAGCTTCTGACGCGTGGGAACCCCATCCTCAGTCCAGCCTCTCAATCGGTAGTACTCTCCCAAGGAGCCGCCGAACTCCTCAGGATCGATGCGCTCTCCTGCGCTCCCGCCTTCTGTCACAGCCTCAGCAAACCGTGCTGGAAGCACATCGCCGAGCCGTGCGGAGAGTGTTCCTTGTCTCCACCTACCAGCCCTGTCTTCGCAGGCCGATTCGGTCGTCCGGGGTTCCAAGATGCACCCGTTCGCCACGCGGGATTCCTGGATTGCAAATGCTCTCCCGAGGTTGTATACCCTCTCTCCCGCGCTCAAGAGGTCGCTAATAGTCATGTCCCAGCCCGTGATGAGGTTCAGGGCGCTAATAATGCGCTCGGGCTTGAATGGCCTCGGAGGAATGAGAAGGAACTTGCATACCGCAAGGGAATCCGCCACCGTGCCCCAGTAGTCCTGCATGGTCTTGACAAGCTTCGCCTTCCCATCCCAGCTCGTTCTTGACATGGGAGATGTAAACCCGAGCGCGGGCATGGCGTTCTCCCTCTGGAAGGCCTCGTCATGCATGCTCTCCATGTGGTCTGCTCCCTTAATCGAAGTGGCGTAGGATATCGCCTGCCCCTTCTTGCCCCGGGGATCATGCATGGGAACTTCCAAACCTTTAACGTGTACCGCCCATGCTTCGGATCCATGACCGATCTGTTCCGCAGCACGTTTCACCCCCTCCGCGAGGAGGTTACCGATCCCGCATCGGAGCGCGATGAGCTCGAGCAGCCGAAGAATCGCGTCTGGATCGCCCCAAACCAACTTGAACCCGATATCGGGTTCCGAAAGAAGCCCTTTCTCGTAACACTCCATGGCAAAACCGATGGACACACCGGCAGAAATCGTATCCAATCCGTACAGGTTGCAGAGTTCGTTAGCTTTCGCAATGACTGCAGGGTCAGCGTTCATGAGCATGGAACCGAATGAGGCGACAGTCTCATACTGAGGCCCTCCAAGGTTGGGGGAGACGGAGTAGGGGGGACCCGTCCTCACGACCCTCCGACACGCCACAGGACACCAAGGGCATGTTCTGTGGCCCGCATAAACCGTTTTGAGCATCGCGTCTCCATCTATTCTGGAGATCTCATCGAACGTCGTGAGCTGAAAGTTCTTCGTAGGTATGATCCCGTTCAGGTTTGCCGGAGCTGTGCTGTTCCAGGTCCCGTACTTGGAAAGCGAGTCACAGCTTCCATCGGCTCGTATATCCCTGATTATCTCCCTGGCGAGGGACTTTAGCCTCTCCGGTTCCGCGATCTCTGGGACGCCAGAACCTCTCACCGCTATAGCCTTGAGGTTCTTGGAACCCATGACTGCGCCCAAGCCCGAGCGTCCGCCGAAATAGCGTGCCTCACTTGCTATACACGCGTACCGCACCAGGTTCTCCGCTGCAGGACCCACACTGACTACCCTGGCCTTCTGCTCGCCTATGTCCGCAAGGATCGCCTGCTGTGCAGCAAACGTGCTCATTCCCCAAATGAACACCGCATCACGTATCTCCGCTTTGCCATTGTTCATCCAGAGATAGACGGGGCGGTCGGCTCTCCCTTCCACGATTATCGCGTCATACCCGGCACGCTTCATCTCAAGCGGAAAGTACCCCCCGAAGTCGGTATCTGCCAGGAGCCCGGTAAGAGGAGACTTCCCAGTGACTGCGAGCCGACTGGCGCCAGGGAGCGGGGCACCTTCAAACGGTCCGACCGCAAACACGAGCTTATTCTCGGCAGAGAAGGGATCTATACCCCTCTTGAGTTCCCGAAACAAGATTGCAGTGCCCAAGCCTCTCCCGCCTATGAATTTCTGCACCAGGGCAGGATCGAGGTCTTCCTCGCAGAGCTTTCGATTCGTGAGATCGGCTCGTAGCATTCTCCCCGCATAGCCCCGCACTTTTGGTACCTCCATGCCTTGACTATTCGCTCAACAGAACCCGATGACAATAGAGCCTAACGGCGATAACCGGATTAGGGGCGCAAGTCACTATCTTTGTTGCCAGACGCGTTCGAATCATCGTACAGATCCTCTATCACACCAGAAAGATGCCCAAACATCTCGTGTCGAGCGGCGTATCCATCCCTGCCCTGGATGGCACGGACAATCCTGCAATGCTCTCTAACGTATCGGCTCCCCCGTCCGGCAAGGAGGAGGTTCTTTTCTGTCATCGCTCTCCACAAGGTCTGTGACATCATTCCGCACAGGAACCTCGAGACCCCGGCAAGCACGGGATTCTGGGTTGCCTCTCCGATAGCGATGTGAAACTCCCGATCAGCTTCCATGGAGAACTTGCCGCTCTCGTTGTATTGCTCCCGAGCTTCGTTTGCCATCGCGCCAAGCCGTTCTATGTCTTCCACGGTCGCACGAGCTGCCGTCAGCTCCACTATATGGGGTTCCACTATTCTCCTCGCTTCCAGGAGGTCCAAGGGGCTAATTTGGTCACCCAACTCAGCTTCAAGTGGAGCGATGTCCATCTGCTTGGACGATCCTCTTATGTATGCACCCTGACCGGGTTGGATCTCTATCAGGCCCATCATTTCCAGCGCACTCAGGGCCTCTCTCACCGCGGGGCGACCCACACCAAACTGTGCGGCGAGTTCCCGTTCCGACGGTAATCGGTCGCCGGCCTGCAACTCTCCTTGCTCTATGAGGTTCTTGATCTGATCTACGATTTCCACGTATATGCGTCTTGTACGAATCTCAGCGAATTGGGCCATGTCAACCTAGCTCCCCGATGAATTGTCAGGACTACCGTTCTGTGCCGACATCACCACTTTTAAGAGGAACCTCCGGATGATGGTAAGACCACCTTACAACCTGCCAATTACGTGTTCGCTACCCATTTGGAAACTCCTCCTTAAAAGAAGTGAGTTTGCTGAGATTCTTGGGGATCGCGTACTCCACCCGTAGGATGGTGGTAAGATAACCTACACGGTTTTTGGATTGCCATGTGCTTACCCAGCTTTCTTTGGCATGCACCCGCAACGAGGTTTTGCGTATAACCTCAGTGGCCACTTAAACCTTGAGTGCGTTCAGCAGGAACGAGTGGGTCAAGGGGTTGATAGTAAGAACCTCACTGCACTCAGGGGTCGAATGGGAGGTAAGCCTTATGGGTACGTCGGTCGGCGGGAGGAGTAATGCAAGAGTGCGTCGAAATCCCTATCAGGAGATCAGGGATTTGTGTCCAGAGTTGCGAAGCATAGAGTCATCGGGAGGGGAGAAAATGGCTGCGATGCTGATTGACCCAAGACTCCGCCGTTACTCGATCTGCGTCGAAACCGTTTTTACGGAGTTGCCGCTTGTCGAGCGAATTAAGAGGGTCGCAGAGCTTGGGTTTGAATCGATTGAGTTCTGGGGATGGAGAGACAAGGATCTTTCGGAGATCGGGAACCTGGTCGACGACATTGGCGTGAAGGTAGCGACCTTTTGTGGCAACAGGAAGGGGTCTATCGTTGATACCGTAGCAGCTCAGGTGCTTCTCGACGACCTCCGCGATGGTATCAGCTCCGCAAAGCGGCTGGGGTGCGATACCCTGATACTGCTGGCCGATGAACTCTCCCGCGACGGATCGGTGACACAACAGTATCCGGAGCTCAGCCCTCATACGAAGTTTGAGACCGCCGCGAAGACTCTGTCGCAGGCCGCAAGGTATGCGGAAGACAGCCAGGTCACTCTGGTGCTGGAACCTCTAAACACCCTGGTTGATCACCCCGGCTACTTCATTTCCCACTCCAAACTGGGTTTCGATTTAATCAGGCGCGTCAACAGCCCCAACTTGAAACTGCTTTACGACATCTACCACATGCAGATCATGGAGGGGAACCTCATCTCGACGTTGACCGAAAACGTCGATTTAGTAGGACACGTACATGTGGCAGACGTTCCCGGGAGAAATGAGCCGGGAACCGGTGAGATCAACTACGTAAACGTGTGTCGAGCCCTTATTGAGAAGGGTTACAAGGGTTTCATCGGCATTGAGTGTCTCCCGAAAACAACTTCCGAGGCAGCGATAGAGGCAATCAAGAACATGTGCCTCGCCGTGGAAGCACGCTCCTGAGACAATCACGAATCCAGCACCTTGTCAACTCACGGTTGCTAGCATAGAGACCTCGATCTTCTGAACGGGAATGACCGAGGTCTCTATTCTTCTCCCCCTCCACCCCGGTATCCCGCTCGCGTAGACTCTGTACGAACCCATCGACATTAGGCCGGGGTCCTTCTTCCTGTTGCCCCGAAGGTGATAATCTGCACGAGATCGTCGATAGATGTCTCCTCTTTCCGAAAGTCCCCGATTTTCCTGCCGTGCTCAAGAACGACGATCTTGTCTGAGACCGGGTACACGTGGTACAGGTTGTGTGTGATGAACACTACCGCGAGACCTCGTTTGCGCGCCTCATCTATATAGCCCAGCACCTTGCTGGTCTCGTGTACCGACAGGGCTGATGTCGGCTCGTCCAGGATGAGCAGCTTCCCACCGAAGTGCATGGTCCTGCCGATGGCGATCGCCTGGCGCTCACCGCCGGAGAGGACCGATACCTCGTCGTCGGCGGATCTCACCGAGATGCCTATGTCCGTCAGCACCTCCC
>MAGV01000019.1:7700-10539 GCA_001717015.1 Candidatus Methanosuratincola petrocarbonis (ex Vanwonterghem et al. 2016)
CACCTCCCTGGTGATCCGGCGCATAGCTGCCGTATCGAGCAGGCGGAATGGGCCGAACTTCCTCTGAGGTTCTGCGCCGAGGAAGAAGTTCCTTGAGATGCTCATGTCCTCGACAAGGGCGAGGTCCTGGTACACGGTCTCCACGCCCAGCCTGCGGGCATCCTTGGGAGACGCGAACTCCACCGGGCTGCCTTCGAATCGAAGCTCACCCTCGTCAGGGCGGTACACGCCGGTCAGGATCTTGATCAGCGTAGACTTACCAGCTCCGTTGTCGCCGACCAGTCCGATGACCGTCCCGCGCTCGATCGTGATGTCCACTCCCTCAAGAGCGGTCACCCTGCCGAAACGCTTACAGAGACCTATCCCTTCCATAAGCGGGGAACCATGGCGATGGTTACCGGATATCACCTGTTCCATGAGATCGCCTCCCCCAGCTTCACATTGATGGCCACAGCGGCGACGACTATGAAGCCGACGAACGACATGTACCAGTACGCTGGCGCGCCCACCATCACAAGGCCGATCCTGATAGACGCCATCGTCACGGCTCCGAGCATCGCCCCGAGGATGCTGCCCACGCCCCCGGTGAGAGAGTTGCCTCCGACAACCGCAGCGGCTATAGCCTCCAATGGCAACTCCTGTCCCCATACCGGTGACATCGAGCCCATTCTCCCAAACTGGAGACATCCCGCTACGCCGGCAAGCAAACCCGCAAGCATGAAGTTGGTCAGCTTTACTCTGGTTGTCGGGACACCCAGAGCGCGCGCGGCTCCCTGCTTGCCCCCGGTTGCGAACACCCAGTTGCCGTACGCGGTCTTCTGCAGGGCCACCCAAAACAGCCCCCCCAGCAACACCCACCACAGGGCTGAGATGCGAACGGTCGCGAAGATCATTCCTCCTCCGAGCCATCTAACCAGAGGAACGTCGGCGAACAGGCTTATGGGCCATCCCTGGGTCAGGTAAAGCGCCACGCCCCGCCAGAACATCATGGCTCCAAGCGTAGCGATGAACGACGGTATGCGGGCACTCAAGGTGACCACTCCGTTGATGGCGCCGATGCCAGCAGCGCAGAGCAGCGCAGCAATGAAAGCTAGATACGGGCTGCACGAGGACCTCGTGATGAGGGCGGCAAGCACCATCGCACTGNCGAGAGGTCCATCTCACCCGAGATCATGAGAAAGCTGACGCCCACCGCCGTCACGCCCAGCTCCGCCGCAACCGTCAGGATGTCTCCAAGTGTTCGGACGCTCAAGAATTCCCTCTTCATCGAGAAAAACACTGCGAATACGACAACCAGGGCGACGACGACTCCGATTTCGCGGTGACCCAAGAATGACTTAAGCATAGGCTTGTGTCCTTCCATCTATACCCCTCCCTGAGAGGGCGCGGGGAGGCGACGCCTCCCCGCGCCGGTCGGAAGATGCGGCGTTTATCTGTACCCTTGCTTCACGAGGGCCTCCACGGCTGCTGCGTTCTCGGCGGTCACAAGGCCGCTGCCCGTGTTGTAGTCCGCCGGGTTAAGCTTGTATTTCGCGTGGAGGTAGAGCTGTACCACGGAGATGTATCCCTGCAGGTACTGCTGCTGGTCCACCGTCGCCTCGCAGATCCCATCTTTGATCGCCTGAATGGTGGTGGGGTCAAGGTCGAACGACGCCATCAGCACCTTGCCCTTGAGGCCGTCTTCCCGTATCATCTTGATGGTGGGAATCGCGCCCAGCGGCCCGACGGTGAAGATGGCGGTAGTGTCGGGATTAGCCTTCAGGTAGCTGCGGAGTATACCGATAGCCTGGGTAGGATCCTGGGTAATGTCCAGCTTGTCGACTTTGCCACCAAGCTCCTGGGTGAGGACTTCTGAGATGCCCTTCGCTCTAGCCTCAAGGCCTATGTGGCCCGCCTCCTGGATGGCCACGACCGCCCTGGCGCCCTTCTTGAGCTTTGGCATCATGTACCGGGCCACCATCTTCCCAGCTTCGTACTCGTTCATGCCGACGTACGCCATGTAAGGTATGGTACCCGCAAGCTCCGGCGGTTCCTGGCAGTTGATGGCGACGACCGGGATGCCCTGCTTCCGCGCGTCCTTAACAGGCTCCTGCCAGGCCTTGGGATCGCTGATGCTGACGGCGATGCCCGCCGCCTTGGCCGCTACAGCCGCCCGGAACATGTTAACCTGCTCAGGTATGTTGCGCCCAGCGGGCCCCTGGAAAACAGCGCGTACACCCAAAGCCTTGCCGGCATCCTGAACACCGCGTTGCACCACAGCCCAGAATGGGTCTCCGGGGCCCGTGTGCGCTATGACATAGAACGTCATCTCCTCTGCAGCCGAGGTTACAGCCGTGAGCCCACCCAGAGACAGAGCCAAGCACGCAATCAAAACCAACCCGACAAGTCGCTTCATCAGGAAACCCTCCCTTTCTGTGTGGAGACATACACGGCAATTGCTTCTGCCGCGCCGCCCCGGTCCTCCCTCTTAGTAAGGACCGGAAACTTCCCTGTAAGGGTCACTTCTCGTAACACAGCACTGTCCCAGCTATAGCTCCGACGTCCTGTCCCATGTCCCACCCCCCGATGAAAATCAGGCGACGGCCTCGCGTGTGACGTGTCGGCTGTAGAAAGCGCTGCTACATGTAGTGCGAGTGTTGCTTGTCGGGTCTTGCTTGTAACCTGCAGTTGCTAAAGAGCGTTTTGTGGTCTGTAATGTGCGCCGATCTGCGATGGGTAACCTCCCTGATTCATTGCCATCAAGACCTCGTTAAGGCCACAGCGCGGTTCCGCGTGTTCGCCCTTGCGCCTTTGCGCCTGCTATCTCATGGATGCACGGGTATCCGCTCGAGCCTCACGT
>MAGV01000002.1 GCA_001717015.1 Candidatus Methanosuratincola petrocarbonis (ex Vanwonterghem et al. 2016)
CCTTTTAATCATATCCTAGTTCATCAGGCCCGGTGGAAACAATCGGGGAAAACCCGCAAAACCAGTCAGGGTTTTCTCCGCAGTTTTATCAGTCAAACCGGCCCTGCCGGGAAGCGGCGATATACTCCCCGCAGTATGGGTCCTCACCCAGGAGGGTACGTCCTGCCCGGAGATAGGCCATGATAGCCCGGTCCAGGGGATTGAGTATGACCGCGTCCAGACCGGCGGCCATGGCCATCAGTAGCAAGGCGTGATTAAGCAGCTTGCGGTGGGGCAGGCCGAAAGAGATATTGCTTAGACCGCAAATCACATGAACTCCAGGCATGGTGTCCTTGACACCCCGGATGGTGTCAAGGGCAATCTTGCCATGTTCCGTACCGATACT
This sequence comes from Candidatus Methanosuratincola petrocarbonis (ex Vanwonterghem et al. 2016), assembly GCA_001717015.1. Taxonomy (GTDB): domain Archaea; phylum Thermoproteota; class Methanomethylicia; order Methanomethylicales; family Methanomethylicaceae; genus Methanosuratincola; species Methanosuratincola petrocarbonis. Next base: position 386 of record MAGV01000002.1, read on the forward strand.
AATAGGGCGAATCAAAGGGTCCAGGTAGATGTCGTCCCTCGCTACGCCCGCTTCTTCCAACCTCTGCACCAGTTCCCGCGCAATACGCAGCCGATCATCGGACGTTTCCGGCAGGCCCCCGTCATCCATGCAGAGCCCCACCACGGCGCAACCGTATTTCTTTACCAGGGGTAGGAGGTTCTCCAGGCTGCTACTTTCCATGGAAATCGAGTTCAACAGGGCTTTGCCCCGGTGAGCCACCAGCGCCGCCTCGATTGCTGCCGGGTTCACGCTGTCGATGCACAACGGCACTGCAACGGCCTCCTGCACTGTTTCCACCAGCCAGCGCAAGGCCTCCGTTTCCTTTTCCACCATCGTACCGGCGTTAACGTCCACCATGCCTGCGCCGTTATCCACCTGCCGGCGAGCGATCCTCTGTATAGCTTCCCTGTCACGGGTCGCGACCAGAGGCCCGATCTCCTTGCGGCTGGTATTGATCAGTTCACCTACTACCAGCATGACCAGCGCTCCTTTCCATATGCTGACTCCGAGCCGCATACCTTACTGGCCGCACGAACAAGGAGAAACCGCTTCCCACACCCATACTGCCAGCACCGCCCCGAGGAAAGGCCCCAACCAATAAACCCAATGCTGTTACCACGCTCTGGCCACCAAGGCTGGCCCCAGGGAGCGGGCCGGGTTCATGGAAGCGCCGCTTATGGGGCCACCGAAGATGGCATCCAGACTGACGACTGCACCTACCACCAGCGCAGTTAGATTCTCCCGGTGGCTCAACCCAGCAGTTCCCACTACCGCGAGCATTAGAAAAAAGGTCATTACTATCTCCATTACCAAAGCTTGTAGCCACGTATCGCGGGGGAAAGTAGCACCCAGGGCGGCCACGTTGCCAAAGAGCAACCGGAGAAGCCCCCTGGCTACTAATGCCCCTGCCAACTGATCCAAGATATAAGGTACGATCCGGTGGGTGGGGAATCTTCCGAAAGCAGCCAGGCTTAAGGTTACGGCGGGGTTAAAGTGGCTGAAACGTGTCCCAGGGTATAGATAGCTACCGCCACTATCAGGCCAAAGGTGATGGCGATTCCCAGAGGCCCAACCTTCCCTGTCAAATTATCGACGACTATAGCACCTGTGCCGGCGAAAACGATAGCAAAGGTCCCCAAGAATTCTGCCAGGTATTCATGCATTCCTTTACACCTTCGTTCCGCGTCCTTCGCTCACTCTTTGAATTTTGACCAGTGTGTCATTGAAGGCCACCATTCCGCCAATCCGGTCATCCAGGCATTGAATGACATGGTTGGGGTTAACTCCCCGCCCCTTGGCAGTGCGGCCGTAATGGGTATGGCCGAAATGGTGGGAGATTGCCACCACGTCCGGCCGTATGCGCCGGGTGATCCGGGCACGGATCTCGATCTTCCCTACCCTTGAATCCACGACCACCAGGTCCCGGTCGGCAATGCCGAGCCTCCCTGCCGTGTCCGGGTGGATCTCCAGGTAATTCTCCCCCTGGATCTGCATGAGGGGGGGTATGTTAGCCGTACGGGACTGGTTGTGGATGGGCAGCTTGTAGGTGATAAGATAGAAGGGGTAATCCCGTCGTTCGTCCGCTGTGTGGCCGGGAACCGGCTGGTAGGTGGGGTACGGGGGTAAGCCTCTTTCTGCCAGGCGCTGGCTGTAGATCTCGATCTTTCCTGACGGAGTTGCAAACCCTTTCTCCTCGTACCTTCTGGTTTTCCTGGGCCCGGGCGCCACCCAAAGCCCGTTCTCCACGAGTTCCTCCCAAGTCGGGCCACCAGGTATACCGGCTAATTCCTTCTTATGGTACTCTACCACCGTATCCCGGAAGTATTCCTCTACCCCCCCGCCGATGCGTTGAGCCAGCTCTCGGAGGATATCCTTCACCTCCCTGGCCTCGTACAGGGGCGGGATCACCGGCCGGCGCAGGAAGATGTAAGGGACAAAGCTGAGATTCAGGGGGAAGGAAATCAGGTCATGCCGCTCCAGGTAAGTCGCTTCCGGGAGGACCAGGTCAGCGTAAGCGGTACTCTCCCCCATGAACGGGTCGATAGCCACCAGGAAAGGTACCCGTGACGTGTCCTTGAGGACCTCCACCTGCTTTCCGGGTTCCGGGGTCGCGTAGGCCGGGCTGGCGTGGTACAAGATCACCGTATCCACGGGATACGGCTTCCCCTCGGCGATGGAAGGCAGGATGCGGTGCTGGATGTTGGCCGCAAAGGGATACTCATCGGTGCCGGAGAGGTCAACCCTTGGCACACCAACAGGCACTGGTGGTACGGGTTCCACGGGCGCCAGCGGCAAGGAGGTGGTGAAGCATAAACCTCCTACCATGTCAATGTTCCCCACCAGCGCGTTTAAGACCGCCACGGCTCTCGCGGACAGGAAGCNCTGCCGGCTTGGTGGTGGCGAATTCCCGGGCCACCTGGTAGATGGTCTCGGCCGGGATCCCGCAGATCTCCGATGCCCTTTCCGGGGGAAATTGTTTTACCTCTCTCTCTACGAACCCGGGGAAGCCAAGGATCCACCGCTCCACGAACTCGTGGTCGTAAAGGTTCTCCTTTACCAGCACGTGGATCAACCCCATCAACAGCGCCCCATCGGTCCCGGGGATCACCGGGAGCCACTGGTCCGCCCGTGCGGCGGTATTAGAAAAGCGGGGATCAGCCACAACCACCTTGGCCCCCCTGGCCCGGGCGGTCACCAACCGCTGGGCAGCGCTAGAAAAGGGGATATCCGCATCCAGCTTGCTGCTCCCGAAAAGGAGAATGTAACGGGCATTTTCCAGGTCGGCCAGCGGCCAGCCCTCTCCCAGGGTGAGGGTATAGGCCACCGTCCGGCTGTTGGCACAGAGGCTGTCGTGGTTAAAGTGATTGGGGGTCCCGAAGGCGTTGGTGAAACGGCTGGTATAACCGGCCTGCATGTTGCGACCGCTATAGAAAACCAGCTTGTGGGCCTCGCCTTTCTCCCTCAAACCCCTCAAACGGTCAGCGATCCGGGCGAGAGCCTCATCCCAGGTTATCCGGCGCCACTCCCCGCTTCCCCTCTCCCCCACGCGCTCCATGGGGTAATTAATGCGGTCGGGATCGTAAACCTGGAAGACGCCGGCGTGCCCTTTGGCGCATATGCGGCCGCGGTTGTTGGGGTCCCGCGGGTTACCCTCTATTCCCCTGATGACCCCGTCCTCTACTTTGACCAGGATGCCGCAGTTGGCCACGCACTGCAGGCAGTTGGTAGGTACATACCGGCTATTCATGGCCCTTCACCTCTTCACCAGGAAACTGGCCTCCAGGGCTTCCCCTGGCAACAACGGCCGCAATCCCGCAAACATGAACGTATGTCGCAGGAAGTAGCCCCCCCCTAGCGTTGCTACTGCACCCATGGCAACACCTGTTTCACCAGGCAGGAACAGGTAAGAAAAGAGAGGTACAAATAGCCCGAGTCCTACCACGCCTCCCCAAAAGGGCAGTGCCAGCCTGCCGGATACCACTAACCGGACCGACCGCATGGCATCCACCGTGGAGTGGTTCATGATCGCCAGATACAGGAATACCATGACCGACTCCAGCAGGATAAACCCCATCTCCGCCTGCCCCAATAATTGGAACTCCGCGCCCCCTTGGAACAAATCCACCAGGCCCAGGGCTCCGGAGCCCGTAGAGAGGGCAGAGACGGTGAAGAGCACCGGAAGCAGGGGATTATTCCAGAACGGCCGTGCTTTGACTACTCCCAAGAGTACGCCGGTGTACGAGGCAGTCGCCAGGGCCAGCACAACGCTTGCCCACGAAAGGGAGCGGATCCAGCCAGGGGGCCCTCCAGCGTTGGCCATGAGGAGGAAGCCGGCAGCCACCACCAGGAACAGGGTGAGGATCCAGGCTCCTATCGAGATCATGGAACTGGCCGGGTTGGAGAGAACCTTCCAGAAGTTCAGCGGTCTCCCGAGGTCGGCCACGAGGAAGAGCGAGCCCGCACTCACCAGGACGATTCCCAGCACAGCCGCAGGAAGCAGCACCTGTTCCCAGCCAGCTATCAGGTGGAGGGATGCTCCGACCGCGAGGGCTCCGGCTCCCATCCCCGCCAGAAACAGGTAGTTTACAATCTTTATGCCCCAGGTGCTTTCATGCTGTCCGTACAAGCCTGTTCCCCCCCATCTTCCCAATACCTGGCAGACAATAGAAGACCGCCGGCTCGGTACCCAGCTGGGGGTGCAGGCAAACAGCATGTCGTGTATGGATTAGCATATAAGCCTCGCTGGCGGGATCCTCCAGGTTCCCGAAAACCCGCGCTCCCCCGATGCAGCTCTCCACGCATACTGGCAACCGCCCCTCTGATAGACGGGACAAGCAGAGGTTGCATTTCTGGACAACCCCTTTATCCTGGTTGAAGGATCGGGCACCATACGGGCAAGCCACCATACAGTACTTGCACCCTACACATTTTTCCTCGTCGATGATCACAATACCATCCTCGCGACGCTGGCTGGCATTGGTGGGGCAGACGGCCACGCAGGGGGCATTCCGGCAGTGCATGCAGGAGCGCGGCAGTCCATATACGCCGGCGTGAGGGAAGCTCCCCGAGGAATCAACGGTAATAACCTCATTCCACCACATCTGGCGAGGAAGCACGTTGTGTACCTTGCACCCAACGCTGCATCCGTGGCACAGAATACACCTTTCCAGATCAATGACCAATCCCCACCTGGTCTTACTGGCCATCTTTTCACTCCCCCTAGCCTTATGCATCCAGGCGGAGCAACTCCCTGGCTTTCTCTACCGCCGAGGCTGCATCGGGGGCATACCCGTCTGCCCCCACCCGGTCGGCGAATTCCTGGGTCACCGGTGCACCACCTATTATGATCTTGACCTGAGAGCGTAGGCCGCTGGCCTTAATAGCCTCGATAGTGTCGGTTATGGAAACCATGGTGGTTGACAGTAGAGCTGACATGCCCACCACATCCGGCCCCAGTTCGCTTATGGCCTGCACAAACCGGTCAGGCTTAACGTCCACGCCCAGGTCCAGCACCTCGAAGCCGGCTCCCTGGAACATGATAGCCACGAGGTTCTTGCCGATATCGTGGACGTCCCCTTTGACCGTACCGATGACCATCTTGCCCACCGGTTCCCTGGCCGTTTTCCCTGCCAGGTAAGGCTCAAGTAACTTTATGGCCTTCTTCATGGCATTGGCCGATGACACTACCTCCGGTAGAAAATACTCCCCTTCCCGGAACCTTCTCCCCACCTCTAACATCCCAACCGCCAGAGCCCCGTCGAGAATAGAATGAGCCTCTAAGCCTGTATCAAGTGCTTTCTGTACTACCCCCTCGATATCTCTGACCTTCCCGTCGATGACCGCGCGCTCTATCTCCCTCAGAATCTCCAAACCGTAACACCTCCTTTTCCTGCCGCTACCTCAAAGTTTAATAGGATATTTCCCGTATTCCTTTGCCGCCTCGTACATGGCCAAAACGTTAGCCGGCGGGATATCGGGCTGGAGACGGTGCGAGGATGCCAGGATGTATCCACCGCCGGGAGCCATCTCCTTGATCCTGACCCGTACCTCCTCCCTCACCTCAGCGGGGGTACCGAGGGGAAGGGTTTGCTGCACGTCAATCCCACCGAGGAAGGTGATATCGCTGCCGAAGTCGGCCTTCAGACGGGCAGGCTCGAAATCCTTGCACCTCAACTGGAGGGGATCGAATATGTCCATTCCGTCATCTATCAGGCCACGCATCAACGGGTAGATAGCCCCGCAACTGTGGTACTGGATTTTGCCCCGCGGGTTCTTCTCCTGCAACAGGCGCTTCGCCTCCCCGAAGCTCCTCTTGAAGAACGGCCGCACCATCTCCTCGTGCATGCGAGGGGAGAGTTGGGTGCTGGTCTGGGTGCCCAGATCCTCGGGGCTCAGACGAAGGATATCCACATACTCCCCTATGGCCTCGATGCCCACCCGGTTGAACTCCATCTCGATCTGGCATAGCTTCTCGTGTAACGCCAGGACAAACTCGGGGTTCATGGCGCAATCCATATATAGTTGCTCCTCGCCCCGCAGGTATTTCGCCTGCTCGTAGATACCTCCCCGCCCGAACTGGGCGTGAATGGCGTACGGGGTATTCTCCCTGATAAAGCGGGCCTGCTCCCTCAAGCCCTCAACTACTGCCGGGTCGTGAGGGTCGGGCCAGGGATAATCGTTGAGGTCTTCAATAGTGGCATCCTTAAGGGGCGGATCAATGATCTCGAGGTAGGTGCCCGTTTTGAATTCAACCTTGCGTCTCCTGACCCCCCACTCATCCACACACGTGCCGTCGGGGAGCCAGGTCAACCCCTTTCCCCCCGGCGGGCGGGACCCGATACGGACAATGTCTACCCCTAGCCTTTCCACCAGGTCCAGCTCGGCCCGGCAGTCCATGGACCAGGTGGTCGACCCCGGGGGGTAAGTCTCTTTTACCGGCATCCCGAGATAGGATCTCAGATTCCGGTAAGCTTCCGCGGTGAGCCAGAGGTCTACCGGAACGCGGTCTGGTTCCCGGTGTTCCAGGGCAGCTAGTACCCTCTCCCTTGAAGTCATTGCCTTTGTCAACCTCCTTCTCACGTTTTTCTATGTTTGGTCCCTTAAGTTTACCCTACAAGTTCCTTGGCCTTTTCCACCGCTGATGCCGCGTCTGGAGCATAGCCGTCGGCTCCGATGTAATCGGCGTACTCTTGCGTGACCGGGGCACCGCCGATTAGTACTTTTACCCGATCCCGCAGCCCCGCCTTTTTCAGGGCCTCCAAGGTATCGCGCTGATAGCGCATAGTAGTGCTAAGAAGGGCAGACATAGCCAACAAGGGAGCATTCTCGTTGCTGACCGCCTGGACGAAGGAATCGGGCGACACGTTGACCCCCAGATTTATCACCTGGAATCCCGCACCCTCCAGCATCATCCCTACCAGGTCCTTGCCGATATCGTGCAGATCCCCCTGCACAGTACCGAGGATGACCTTGGCCAGCATCGTGGCCCCGGTGCTGGCCAGGAGAGGTTTCAGGACCTCCATACCCGCACGCATGGCCCGCGCGGACAGGAGAACTTCGGGGATGAAAATGTCGTTCCGCTTGAACCTCTCCCCCACCACCGACATACCCGCTACCAGTCCACTATCCAGGACGTCCTTTGGCGAATGGCCTGCCGCAAGGGCTTTCTCCGTTAAATCCCTGGCCAGGGAACTCCGTCCCTCTATTAGTGCTTGCGCCAGTTCGTGGAGCACTGACATCATGTTCCACCTCTCTCTTGTTTCAATCTCCCGTCTTAGTCCCCGAGTTCCAGCGGGTACCTGCGATAGTGGTGTACCGCTTCGAGCATGGCCCAGATGTTATCCAGAGGAACGTCGACATTGACATAATGCCCGGGCATGAAAATGTACCCCCCTCCAGGGGCATAGGCCCGCAGGAGCATTCTGACCCCTTCCCGTACCTGTTCTGGAGTTCCGTTTGGCAGAAGCTGCTGCGTGTCCAGCCCACCCAGGAAAGCGATCTGGCTGCCGAACTCGGCCTTGAGCTCAAAGGGGTTCATGGAACCACACGGCTGCATGGTGCCGATAAGCTCCACCCCCAGATCGATTAGGTCCGGGATGACGGGACGGAAGTCCCCGCAGGAATGATACTTGACTACGATCTCGGGGTTGGTTTCCTTGAATGCTGTAATCATCCTCCTCAGAGGCGGCTTAACCACCTCGCGCCACAGGGCCGGAGGGATCAACATCCCCCCCTGTCCCCCTATGTCGTCGCCGATCCGTATTATGTCTATACCCTTCTCGATGGCGTGCCTGCCCAGCTCGATGTAGTAGTCTGCGATGGCATTAAGTAGTTCGATAGCAAATGCACGATGCTCATACAGGTCAACAAAGAAGTTCTCCATACCCCGCAGATGAGCATAGGCCGCTTCCACGAGGGTACAGGATAGATCAACCATTACCGCATAGTCCTCGTGGTATTTATCCATAACCTCCTGGACCTCCGCCATGCGCTCCGGCCTGTGCGGGTCCGGGAAATTGTAATCCTTCAGAACCGGTTCCTTTAAGGGGTGATCTACTGGCTGGTTAAAGCCGATGAAGTTCCGGTACTTCACCCCCCACTCACTCGTCCAGGTCTCACCCTCAGGAACCACCTTATGGCTATATTCGGCGTTTATCCCGATCTGGACTATTACCCCGTCATTTCCCAGGCGTATCTCC
>MAGV01000020.1:0-9227 GCA_001717015.1 Candidatus Methanosuratincola petrocarbonis (ex Vanwonterghem et al. 2016)
GAGCGAGGGGAGGGGCAGGCGCATGAGGGGGAAAGGCACATCCTACGGTGCAGCCACGATAGTCAACGCGATGCCCTCCGGATTCGGAGGGGCGATCGGGGTCTGGCTCAAGACGGTCGCCGAGGTGGAGATCACCGAAGACCCCGCGGTCGAGGCGGTGGCCGCAGACCAGGAGGTCGACGATCTTTCTCTAATCGCCGAGTCGTTCAGGGCAGCCACGGGAAGGTTCGGGATCAGCTGCGGCGCGCGGATCACGGTGCGCAGCGAGATACCGCCCGCGAGGGGGATGAAGAGCTCGAGCGCAGCCTCCAACGCAGTCGTGCTCGCCACGTTGGACGCGCTCGGGAGGGAGTGCGAGGCGATGGAGGTAGTCCAGATGGGTGTGCAGGCATCCAAGAAAGCAGGAGTGACGGTCACAGGTGCCTTCGATGACGCGTGCGCGAGCCTCTTCGGTGGGGTGTTCCTCACAGACAACGCCGGGATGAGGGTGCTAAGGAGCTGGGACGCCGAGGAGTTGACTGCGCTCTTCCTTGTCCCCGAGGAGAAGAGGTACTCAGGGAAAGTCAACGCGGAGCGCCTCAGGAGCTATGCGCGGGTAGCCCTTATCGCATTCAACGAGGCGATCGAGGGGAGGATCTGGCAGGCGATGCTCATCAACGGTTTGGCGATGTCCAGCGTCCTCGGGTTCGACGCCGAACCGATACTGGAGGCGGTCAAGGAGGGGGCAGTCTCGGCGGGGCTGTGCGGCAAGGGCCCAGCCGTATGCGCGGTCACAAAGCCGGAGTACGAGGGAGAGATCATGGACTGCTGGAAGAGCAGCGGACACCACATAATCAGGACCAAGATCAGGGGCAGCTCGGAGAGAAGGGGGGAGAAGATTGACTGGTAAGGGTGCACTAGCGGTGGTCAGGAGGAGTGAGGTAGACGGGACGGTCAGGGCGCCCCCTTCGAAGAGCCTTACCCAGAGGGCGGTGGCTTGCGCGCTGATTGCAGACGGCAGGACGGAGATTATCGACCCCTCGACCTCTGACGACGGGGTGGTGGCGGCTGCAGTCGCAAGGAGCATGGGCGCGAGGGTGAGGGCGGGCGAGAGCTCCTGGCTCATAGATCCCCCTCCACTCCCCGAGGCTCCTGATGACGTGGTCGACTGCAAGGGGTCTGCAACTTCGATGAGGCTATTCACAGCGATTGCTGCGCTTGCAGACGGGGCAACGGTCCTGACAGGGGACGAGTCACTGAGGAGGCGCCCAGTCGGGGAGCTCCTCGATGCGATGAACGCACTCGGCGCACGCTGCTTCTCAACGAGGGGCAACGGCCTGCCTCCCGTGGTTGTGGAGGGAGGGGGAATCAGGGGCGGTGCCGTCTCGATCCGCGGGGACGTAAGCTCGCAGTACATATCTGCACTAATACTGTCCTGCACCAGGGCTGATTCGGACACCTCGATACAGGTGCTCAATAGCCTCGAGTCATCTGGGTATGTCAGGATGAGCCTGGACGTGCTGAGGGAGTTTGGGGGGGTTGTGGCTCCGGACTTCGCTTCGGCGAGATTCCTAGTCCCGGGAAGGCAGAACCTCAAGGGCTGCAGGTTCGTTGTCGAAGGCGACTACTCCTCTGCCGCATTCGTGATTGCTGCTGGCGCGCTGGCAGGCAGGGCATCCGTCGCTGGCCTCAGCATCAGGACGTCCCAGGGTGACAAGAAGATTCTGGAAATAATTGAGAGGATGGGCGCAGAGGTCTCGGTCGGCGGCGGCACTGTAACGGCAGTCCGGAGAGGGCTGAGGGGAGTCGAGATCGACTGCTCAGAGGTGCCTGACCTCGTACCGGTGCTTGGGGTCCTGGCCACTCAGGCAGAGGGGGTCACAGTGCTCAGGAGGATCTCAAGGCTTAGGATCAAGGAGAGCGACAGGGTGGAAGGGGTGGTTAGCATGATAAACAGACTTGGGGGTCACGCGGTTGCAGATGGGGAGGAGATCGTGGTCAAGGGGCCCTCGAGCCTCAAGGGCACGGAGATCGACCCGAAGGGGGACCACAGGATAGCGATGGCCGCAGCGGTTGCGGGTCTAGCCGCAAGCGGCGAGACAGTGATAATGGGCGCGGAGTGCGTGTCAAAGAGCTACCCAAGCTTCTTCTCCGACCTGGAGAGGCTGGGTGCAGAGGTGGAGGTGACCAGATGATGAGTTTCGGGTTCGGCAAAGAGTTCAGGCTCACGGTCTTCGGGGAGTCGCACGGCGCATGCGTCGGGGCGGTCGTCGAGGGGTGCCCCGCGGGGATCCCCTTGGGGGAGAAGGACATACAGCGCGAGCTCGACAGGCGCAGGCCTGGAGGGCGGCTAGCTAGCTCAAGGGGCGAAGCGGACAGGGTCAGGCTTCTCAGCGGGATACTGAATGGCCAGACCAATGGCGGCCCGATTGCGATGCTGGTGGAGAACCAAGACGTGGACTCATCGTGGTACGAGGAGAACAGGCACTTGCCCAGGCCTGGCCACTCGGACTTCCCGGCATATGTCAAGTACGGCGGCATGAACGACTACAGGGGAGGCGGGTTCTTCTCAGGGAGGATGACCGCATCCTTGGTTATGGGAGGGGCCGTGGCCAAGAGGCTACTATCTTTGTCTGGAGTGAAGGTCATCGGGCACATCGTGCAGATTGGCGGCACCAGGCTGCTGAAGGAAGTTGGCGACCAAGATATCGAGGCTGCTGCCCTGGATGGCGCAATATGCGCAGACAAAGAAGCTTCGAGGGAATTCGAGGGGGAGATCGAGAGGGCCGCCGAAGAGGGGGACTCGATAGGTGGCGTGGTCGAGTGCAGGGTGCTCAACCTGCCCGAAGGCATCGGGGAGCCCTTCTTCGACTCCGTCGAGGCGCTGATAGCACACGGAGTCTTCAGCATCCCCGGGGTCAAGGGAGTGGAGTTCGGCGCAGGGTTCGGCCTTGCAGCGATGAGGGGATCTGAGGCGAACGACAGCTTCGTTATCAGGGACGGCAAGGTGGCAACGGAGACGAACAGGTCTGGCGGGGTGCTGGGCGGGCTGACAACCGGGATGCCGCTAATCTTCAGGGTCGCCATCAAGCCCACACCTTCGATAAGGAAGGCCCAGAGGACGGTCGACTTGAGGACTGGGAATGAGACGGTACTAGCTGTAGGCGGCAGGCACGATCCCTGCATAGCGGTCAGGGCTCTGCCGGTCGTCGAGGCGGTAGCCGCGGTCTGCATAGCGGACCTGATGGTCAGGGACGGCAAGATACCGAGGAGGGTTGGTGATCAGAGTGGGAATTGAGGAGATCAGGAAAGAGATAGACAGGATAGACGAGGAGATAGTTAGGCTGCTGAACGAGAGGGTGGCGGCGTGCAAGAAGGCAGGGGTAGCCAAGGGAGGGGTCGCGATACTCGACCTGGACCGCGAGAGGAGGGTCCTGGAGAGGGTCGCAGCCAGGTCTGTGGATGCCCCATCGGAAGGGATACGGTCGGTCTACAGGGAGGTGATCTCGATGTGCCGCAGGGTCCAGAGGCCGATCACGGTCGCCTTCCTGGGACCAGAGGGGAGCTTCTCCCACGAGGTCGCGTCGAAGTACTTCGGGTCTTCCTCGAAGCTACTTCCGAGCAGAAGGATAAGGAACATCTTCACGGAGGTGGACCTCGGGGGAGCCGACCTGGGCGTGGTCCCGTTCGAGAACTCGCTGGAGGGCGCAGTCAACGACACGCTGGACTGCCTCGTCGAGTACCCGGTCTCGATAGTCGGCGAGGCGCTCTTCAGGATTAACCAGAACCTGATCGTCGACCCCGAGGTTACCGCGCTGAGCCAGATAGAGAGGGTCTACTCGCACCCGCAGGCGCTTGCGCAGTGCGACGGGTACATCACAAAGCACCTCAACGACAAGGAGATCATCGTCACCGAGTCGACGGCCAGGGCGGTTGAGCACATCCTGAGGGACCGGAAGGGGGCGGCTATAGGCAGCAAGGTCGCAGCCGAGCTAAACGAGTTGAAGATCTTCGAGGCGGGGATCGAGGACTCGCCGAACAACTACACGAGGTTCGTGGTGATAAAGAAGGGCGGGAGCGCCGAGGCAGGGAAGAAGACCTCGCTAATACTCTCGATAGACCACGTCCCGGGATCGCTGGCCGCGGTGCTCAACTGCTTCGCGAAGCACGGAATCAACGTGACCATGATACTCTCGAGGCCCCTGTACATGAGGCCATGGGAGTATCTGTTCTTCTTAGATTTTGAAGGGAATCTAGGTGATGAGAAATGCAGGACAGCCATAGAGGAGCTGAGGAAAAAGACGAGGTTCCTGAGGATACTGGGGAGCTACTCAGAGTTGCAGTGATCGGGACCGGAAGGATGGGGAGGTGCCTTGCAGCCCTCCTCAAGGGCAACGCCGAGGTAACTTTGTGCAGCAGGGAGCCTAAGAAAGCTAGGGCACTAGCCAAGAGGCTGGGCGTGTCCAGCGCAGGCATATCCGAACTCAGCAGCAGCGACGTTGTTATCGCCGCAATACCCACCGAGGCCTTGATAAAATTCGCAGAGGAGTATGCGGGGACGATGCGCCCTGATGCCACCTTTGTCGATGTTTCATCGGTTAAAATAGGGGTGGTTGAAGAGGTCCTGAAGAGGCTCCCCCAGCGGGCAGGTTACGCTAGCATACACCCGCTCTTCACTTCCCCGCGAGTGAAGGACAAGGACATAGCATTCATGGTGCTGAGGGAGGCGAAGACCCTAAAGAGATTCAGGGAGGCGCTCGCCAGGTCTGCCAGGGTTTTCGAGACGGCCCCCGAAGAGCATGACCGCGCAACCGCCACCACACAGGTGCTCCACCATTTCGCCTTGCTCACGATCGAGAGGGCACTAAAGCACGCGAAAGTATCTGAGACCTTCAAGACCAACAGCCTCAGGAGGACGCTCGCGGTCATTCGGACGGTTGAGAGAAACCGCGAGACGGTGATTACCATACAGAAGCTCAACAGGTTCGGAAAGGAAGCGAGGGAAGAATTCATCCGAGAAGCAGAGGCGTTCAATGCCGAGTTGTCGGCATAGCCGGACGGCCAGATAAACCTGTCCTGAATCGCACCCTTTTCATCGCCCCTTTTTGCGAAAAAATCTGCGCCTGCAGTAGAAGGTAAATTAAAAACAGACATGCCCTAAATAGGTCCTGAGAGTGCTCACATGGATCCCCTGCTAGGCTTCACACTTTCGCTCCTCATTGCTGCAGCTGTGGCTACGTTACTGAATCGTATCAACGTCTCGCCTGTTGCAGGGTACATTATCGCAGGCCTTCTCATAGGCCCGGTATTCAACGCTGTGGACCCGAACTCCGAATACATAACTATCGCGAGCAACATCGGGATAGCGCTGATAGCATTTGAGATAGGGCTAACCGCGAAACTCGGTTTCCTCAGGAGGCACGGCCACGAGATAGGCATGACTGCTCTGATTGAGTTCGCAGTCATTGCGTTCCTCGTGGCGGCAATCGGGGTCTCCATTGGATTTCCGATCATCGTCAGCGTGATTTTGGGGCTAATGGCGCTCAACACAAGCACGGCAATAGCCTTTAAGATGGTGGAAGCGGGCGGGAGGCTGACCGAGAGATCCATGTTGCGTGTACTGAGCGTGGGCACGATCGAGGACATCATCGTAATGACTGGGATCTCGCTCATACCTGCCTTTTCCCAACTGGGAAGCCTGAACGTCGAGAACGTCTTCTATCAGATCTCTTTTGTCGTGATCACGGTACTAGTTGTCCTGATCGTGAGCCTGCAGGTAATGCCGAAGATCTTTTCTTTTGTCTCAAAAGGGAACGAGCAAGAGATCACAGTACTCCTGCTGCTTGCGACAGCAATCGGATTCGGTTGGCTGGGGAACTACATGGGGATCTCGTTCTCTCTTGGAGCCTTCATCGCAGGGCTCGTAATCTCATCGGTAGACCTCCCACGGGAAGTTATGGACCGGATGGTCTCGCTCAGGGATCTCTTTGCCATACTGTTCTTCATATCGATCGGACTTGCAATGCCGAGGATCGAGAGCCTTGAGAGCGTTGCTTATGCTGCGGCAATAGCTGTTGCAATCATAGGGCTGAAATTCTTCTCTTTCACCTCAGCTGCCTGGCTGATCGGTAGAAACCTGGAGAAGGCGATAAGGATTGGGTTCTATATGATCCCGATCAGCGAGTTCGCGCTCATAGTGGCGAACGAGGGCTACAGGTACGGCTTCATAGACAACAGCTTTTTCATGGCATCAGCATTCGCTGTCATCACATCAGTAATTTTGGCTTCGATCCTGGTCAAGAATGATGAATATTATGCAGGCAGGGCAGCTTCAGCGGTACCGGAGAGGATCAAAAGGAGCGTCGAGACGTTCTCTGCGCGCGTGACTGGATTCCTGATAGGCAAAATGTTCAGGGAGGGGGAGGGGCGCAGGCTCTTGCTGGCGATGGGGAGCAAGATAGCAGTGATCATAGTCATAACAGCAATAGGGTCACTTTTGATCCAGATCCTTAATGAGATCCCACTCTTTCCAGACTTCCTACTGGTGGTCCAAGCAGGGATTGCAACGATGGTAGGTCTCATCGTACTGACTGAGATGGTCAGACTCGGACACGACATAAACAAGACGATCGAGGTTGTGCTGAAGATCAAAGGTCAGGAGGCGAACAGGGCTCTCAAGGCATTCAGGGACGCGGTCTATTTGTTCATACTGCTCGCCATCTCATCGATAGCAATTCTCAGCGCAGCCGCCCTCGTAAGAAAGCTGTTCCAAGAGTCTGGGGGAGTGACAGCCAATATCCTCTCATTTACCATCATCATCTCATTCACCCTCATAGCATTCCTCTTCTCTTACAGCAGGATAAGGAAGATGCTCGAAGCACTTGAAGGGATAATAAACAGGATTTAGGAAGGCTCCTTATTCTGGGAGCTCTGCGAACAATTTCCGAAACTGCCTTTTCGAGAGGGTGAAAAAGGCGGACGCTATGATCAGCCCTAAAGCCAAGGAGGCTGCGAGCGATGGATACAGCCCGTAGCCAACGCCCATGAATATGTATGGGATTATAGGCGATGCGGAAATTAGCCCCGACACCCCCAGTACCAGCATCGAAAGGAGAATGCCTGTGCCTGTGATGTAGCTGCTCCGGGGCTTCTCGCTCAGTTCAGGGTATCTCGAGCCGAAATATAGACCGACGCTTACAGAGATGCATGCCATCGCAATGCCCAGCACGAGCAAGCTTGCGGCAGCATTCGACCCGAAGTGGAATAAGAGTGTGAAGATCACCGAAAACACCAAGGATAACACAAGCGAGAGGGAGAGGGGCAAGACAGCCTTCGCCTTGAAGTATGACTCGGGACCTATCGGCGAGGCAAATATGCGCCACAATGCCCTGCCTTCCTGACCAATCGACATGGCAGACAGGAAGAGACCAAAGATCCCAGTACCCATCAACGAGAACATGCCGGCATAACCGTATATCTCGTATCGGTCCATGGAGCCCATCGTCAGGAACAACGGTATTACCATTATGAAAGGGATCGACCAGAACCTCACCATCTCCTTCCTCCTAGCCAGNGAGCAGGCTGCCAAAACCGGCCCTAAGACCCGAACGCGTGTCAGGCTTCCCTAGCTCGGAGTTGCGCATTTTGATTGTTACGGGCACGGGAACCCAGTACCTTGACCTCACGGCAACCGCGCCAAGCATCAGTGCGCCGCCAAAGAGGAGCGTTACCGCTGAGAAAAAAGCGGCGTTTACAAAGTCGCCCGCCGCCGCCTCAACCACGACTATCGAAGGCCACATTAATGGCACAAACCAGAACTCCTGGATCCGCGGCGCGAGAGCCTCAAGGACTCTGAATAGTATGCCTGGATTGAAAAGAACCTGTGAGAGGGCAAGGACGAGGACTATCAGAACCGCCCTAGACAAGATGGCTGCCCTCCCTCCCCTCTTAGAGAATGTAGAGGAGACGCGGTTAACGACGGATTTTATTATCTCTGAAATGAAACCGCCCATCAATGCGCAAAATGCCGCCAACAACGAGGACACCGCCCAAGCATCCATCAATCCGAACCTGACGGCCAGGGCAAGAGAGACCCCCATCACTGCAGTCACAATGTAGCAGTAAGAGAGGACTGTCGAAACTGAGGAAGCTAAGACGAACTCGGAGGAGGAGATCGGCATGTAGTTCACCATTTCGCTCGATGCGTACTGCGCGTTGTCGCCTATGACGAAGAATACCCCATAGAGCACCACAAATGAAAGCACGATCAGCGGCACCGAGGACAGCAGCTGGAGCGACAATGCCCGAAAGTAGGTGATTTCGGGTTCTGGAACGACTCCAAGAACTGCATAGACGAGGGACGAAGAAGCAACAAAAACAATTGCGGCAAGTTGGAGAAGCCCAGCCGGCTTTGAGAGCCAACCCTTAGAACGCTCGCCACGCCCCCTGATCTGGGAGAGCAGGAGTATGAGAAGTATTGCATTTACCCTCGACCACTTCATCTGCTGAGCTCCTCCACAACCGATCGGACGTCGACCCCTCCTGTGAGCATCAAGAAGACTTCCTCGAGGCTGGATCCCCGCATCCCAGCCTTATCTTTCAGCTCCTCCACAGTGCCCTCCGAGACGAGCGACCCGCAGTACAGTATCGCAACCCTCTTGCATATTGCCTGCGCAATCTCGAGGATGTGGGTGCTGAAAATGGCCGTCACGCCCTCCTCGCTCAGCCTGTTCAGGAGATCCTTCACAATCTTCGCAGATCTGGGATCTAATCCATTCAGCGGCTCGTCCAATATCAGCAACCTGGGCCTGTGGAGCAATGCCCCTATTATTGCCACCTTCTGGCGCATTCCCTGGGAGTATCCGCTGAGCATCTCGTCCTCCCTGCCCGACAACTCGAAAGCCTCCAAGAAATGCCCGATCCTAGTCCGCTTCTCTCCCTCGCTGAGCCCATACAGGTCGGATACGAACTCAAGGTACTCCCGTGCAGTCAGGAAATCATAGAGTCGCGGGGTCTCGGGCACGTACCCGATAATGCGCCTGACTTCCATCGGTTTTTCGTATGGTCGAACCCCGAAGATCGAGATCTCCCCAGCGTCAGGCCTTATCAGCCCCACCATCATCTTCATGAGTGTGCTCTTCCCAGACCCGTTCGGTCCCAGCAACCCATAAACCTGACCCTCCTCAATCTCCAGGGAGAGGCGGTCGATCGCCCGGACCTCGCCGAAATTTTTTGTGAGCGAAGAAGTG
>MAGV01000020.1:9275-10402 GCA_001717015.1 Candidatus Methanosuratincola petrocarbonis (ex Vanwonterghem et al. 2016)
CAAAATTCTTCTTACAAAAAGCAAAGCACTTCCAATTTTTCGGCTTTATTTATATCGAGCTTTCCAAGAGTTGCAAGCATATCTTTGCGCCAATGAAGTCCGATAATACTTAACGTGTTAACTTGAGCGGGCTAACGAATGGACGGAAAACCAGCATATCTGCATTTGAACCCAGGCAATAAGACTTGCTTTGGACACCTGACCGTTGCGCTCGTAGCCATTATCGTGTATTTCCAAAAGCGAGGGGTTCACAAGCCATGAAACATCATTGAGCGCCATGGAGGTCACGATCAATGGAACCAAACAATGCAAAAATCTGGAGAAAGCGCTAAAGAAGACAGCAGTGCTTAAGGAGAAGGATTGAAAAACTTCGATTAGGCGCTAAACAGTGGTCGTAGACCCTCTTTTCAGCAGTGACTTTAGCGCCCCGCGATACTCCCTTTGGAGCCTCTGGAATTCCTCATACTCCTCGTCTGACAGCGACAACAGTCGGGCGTACTCCAGAATGGTCTGTTTTGTCATGAAGCCAGCGCTCTGAAGCTTCGAGACCTCCGAGTCATACTTTCCGGAGCCGCAACACTTCGCAAGCTTCGCCTGCAATTCGATGAGCCTAGCCATCTTTCCTTGATCTTCATCTATCTCGAATCCTAATTCCTTTAGCCCCTTGATGGCAGCTTGCAGCTCTTCAGCCGCGTATTTCTGCCCTATGGAAGCCTCGCCCATATGGAACAGGAATGCCTCAGCGGCGGCCCTGTAGTAGCTCTCTATAAGGTGTTCAACCCGTTCTTCTCTTGCAACCTCTACCAGCCCAGCCTTGAGCAATTTCTTTATGTGGTGATAGACCGCCTGTGGCGTGAGACCAAGTTCTCCTGAAAGCTGACTCACGGTCATCTCCTTCGCCCTTAGCATATGGATTATCTTCCGTCTCGTGTCGTCTGCCATTAGCTGGAACGCTTCTGGATCGCTGACTGTCATTATTGATTTCATGATATATTTCCACATTAAAATCAAAGTCTGAGTTCCTATATAAGTATTTTGTCATTAAGACATATAACATGCCATTAAAACTAGAATATGGCAACTCAAACCAAAAGTTTATAAGAGTATGTCTTTTTTAGTAGTAAAAT
>MAGV01000021.1 GCA_001717015.1 Candidatus Methanosuratincola petrocarbonis (ex Vanwonterghem et al. 2016)
CCTGCAGCGGATGCGCGAGCTGGCGGTGCAGGCGGCTAACGAGACCCTCTCCGTGGACGACCGGACAGCCATCCAGCAAGAGATCGATAGCCTGCTGGCCGAGGTGGACCGCATCGCCACCACCACGGAGTTCAACACCAAGAAGCTGCTCAACGGCGAGCTGGCCACCACCGCCATTAACTTCCAGATCGGCGCCAATACCGGCCAGAGCGTGGCGGTAAACATCGCTACCGCCACTACTCTTGCCCTCACCATCAACGGCTTGAGCGTGGGGTCCCACACCCTGGCCAACCAGGCCATCGCCAGCATCGACGACGCCATCAAGGCCATATCCGAGAACCGTGCCAAGCTCGGGGCCATCCAGAACCGGCTGGAGCACACCATCTCCAACCTGGGCGTAGCCTCCGAGAACCTGGCGGCATCCGAGTCCCGTATCCGCGACGCGGACATGGCGCAGGAGATGGTGGCCTTCACCAAGCTCCAGATCCTGCAGCAGGCGGGCACGGCCATGCTGGCCCAGGCCAACCTGTCACCGCAATCTGTGCTGGCGCTGCTCAGGTAGAGAGACCGAGGTGCGCAGCAGATATGGCCAGCCGGGTTTTCCCGGCTGGCCATATCCCTAAATCCGCAGTCCCGGGAGGGGATAGAGTGGTCAGGCAGGACCTGGTCAGCATTGTCATCCTGACGTACAACCAGATAGATTACACCAGGCTGTGCCTGGAAAGCCTGCGTTCGTGCACCACCTGGCCTCATGAGTTGATCGTCGTGGATAACGGGTCCACCGACGGAACGGTGGAGTATCTCCGTTCCCTGCCTGACGTGAAGTTGATCCTGAACGACGAGAACCTGGGTTTTGCCAGGGGCTGCAACCAGGGCATGGCCCTGGCCGAAGGGGAATTCATACTGCTCCTGAACAACGATACGGTATTGACCCCGGGCTGGCTGGATAACCTGGTGGAATGTGCCAGAAGCAGTCCGGATATCGGGATGGTGGGGCCCCGCTCCAATTATGTTTCGGGTGAGCAGTGGCTGGACACCAGCTATACCGGCCTGGAGGAGATGCAGGAGTTCGCCCGCGAGTTTAACCGGGGCGGTTCGGACCTGTGGTTCGAAATTACCCGTCTGGTAGGTTTTTGCCTCCTCATCAAGCGTGAAGTGGTCGACAAGGTGGGGTACCTGGACGAGGGTTTCGGCCTGGGTTCTTACGAGGATGACGACTACAGCGTGAGGGTGCGGCGCGCCGGTTACCGCCTCATGGTGGCGGGCAATACCTTCGTGCATCATTTCGGGAACCAGACCTTCACCGGAAATAACATAAATATCTATGAAATCATGGATGAGAACCGTTCGAAGTTCATGAAGAAGTGGGGTGTGCAGCCACAGGAGCCGCCGGCCCAACCCATAAAGGCAGAAGAGCGGCTGTTGGCGGCGTACCTGTGGCGCATGTTGTTCTTGCGGGACAGGCTGGAACACGAAAGGCTCATGCTGCAGAGGGGGACTTTGACCGAGGTCTTTCACCGGGGTATTACTGCCTGCCTCGATGGCCGCTACGATGAGGCACTGCTTGCTTTTGAAAAGGCTAACCGGTCCTTACCCCGGGTTTACCCTCTTCAGTATAATCTGGGCTTGGCCAACTTGCAGGCGGGAAATATTCAGAGGGGGGTCGAATGGCTGGAAGACGCTCTATCGGGTACCACCGGCTCCGCGGAAGCATGGTCGGTGCTGGGGGATGCCTTTCTATGCCTTAAGAGGCTTGAGGAGGCACAAGGTTGCTTTGAGAGGGCATTGCAATGCAAGCCGGGCCTAAAGCCAGCCAGGCTAGGGCTGACCCTCACCCTTCAGGTGCGGCAGGGCCTCCGTGAGCTGCCGGAACTCGATGGCCTCGTGGATCTGGTAGCCTGCAAGAAACAGATGGCTATGGAGACGGGAGAAAAATTGAGCATCACCTACCTTCCGGTAATCACCAGGACTACCGGGGGAGCCAAGATCACCTTCGAGCACATAAACCGGCTTACGGATCGCGGGCACCAGGTTAATGCCATTTCCTACTGCGAGCATCCACAGTGGTTCCCCCTGCAGGTGCAGGTCCGTGAGCTGTCGGTAAAAGACCATCTTTGGAAACAAGTGCCCCAAAGCGACATCGTGGTGGCCACCTTCTGGAACCAGATTCACGATATCCTGAAAACGGGAATGGTGCCTGTCTATCTTGTGCAGGGGGATGCTTACTTGTTCGAGAGGGATGGTCAGTACCGCAGCCAGGGCTATGAGCCTGATGTGCAGCGGGTGGTGGATGAGCTCTATCAACTGCCGGTCAGCTTGATTTCCGTCTCCAGGCTGCTCCAGCGTCTGCTCAAGGACTCTTATGGAAGGAACAGTTATTTCGTGCCCAACGCCATTGACCACCAGGTATTCTACCCCGAGGACCAGCGGAAGGCCGTAAAAAAGAGGATCCTGGTGGTAGGTTCCGGTAGCGAAAGTTTTAAAGGAATACGGGATGTATTCCTGGCCCTTGATAGAGTGAGGGTTAGACATCAAGATTTAGAGGTCGTTTGGGTATCACCGGGCCCCCGGAATGATATCTTTTTCGATTGCACCTTTATTCAAAACCCGGACCAGGAAAAGCTGGGACGCATTTATGCCAGTTGTGACCTGTTCGTGTCCGGTTCCCATTACGAATCCTTCTCCCTTCCTCCCCTGGAGGCGATGGCCTCGGGAGTCGCGGTGGTGACCACGGCCAACGAGGGGGTCAAGGAGTATGCCGTTCACGGACACAACTGCCTGATGGTCCCCATCAAGGATCCGGAGAAGATGGCCGAAGCCATCATCATGCTACTAGAGGATGACGGGTTACGGGCCAGGTTGATCGATAATGGCTTGCGGACGGCCAGGGAGTATAAGTGGGATAAGACCATGTCCTGCCTGGAGGAGGTTTACTGGAACCTGGCCATAGAGCCCCGTCCCCTATTCGTATACCAGTTGGAAGGTGATCAACCTGTGAGCTCTAACCGGACCAATTACTACCACTGGTCGAGACCGGAACTGGTAGATCTGGTACCCTTGTGGGCCACCCGCGTCCTGGACGTGGGTTGCGGCGCGGGGGTCATGGGCCAGGAGTTAAAGAAACGAGGAGTGCCCGAGGTTGTAGGGATAGAGATTAACCCCGCTATAGCCGAGGAGGCGCGTTCAAGGCTGGATCGGGTCCTGGTTGGGGATGTAGAAGCGATGGAACTCCCGTTCCCTGAGCATTACTTTGACGCCATAGTTTACGGTGACGTGCTGGAGCACCTGCATGATCCCTGGACGCTGCTGTCCAGGCACAAGCGCCATCTGGCTGAGGGTGGTTGCATAATCTGCAGCATCCCCAATGCGGGGCATATGTCGGTGGTGAAGAACCTTTTGGCGGGCAAGTGGGAGTATCAGCCTGCAGGGATCATGGACCGCACCCACCTGCGATTCTTTACCCTGGCCGAAATGAGAACGATGCTGGAAAACGCGGGCTTTTCCGTGAACCAGGTCAAGAGGGTGGAGGAGCCTCTGGATAAGGAGGAAGAGATCTTGCTCCAGAAGTTAAAGGCTACCGGGGCGGCTACGGAGGAGTTTATTCAGGGAGCCCCGGTCGTTCAATATTTGCTGGTAGCAGCCCCCCTGGAACAGGACCATGTTACCCACCAGGATTCATCGGTCCAGCCCTCTAGCTACGAGTCACGTCCCACCCTGAGCCTGTGCATGATCGTCGAGAACGAGGAAGAGTATCTTCCCCGCTGCCTGGCGAGCGTGCAGGGGGTGGTGGACGAGATCATCGTGGTGGACACGGGTTCAACCGACCGCACGGTGGAGATCGCCAGGGGCTTTGGGGCCAGGGTTTACCACCACCCCTGGGGGGGCGATTTCAGCGAGGCCAGGAACGTATCCCTGGAGCATGCTACGGGGGACTGGATCCTCTTCCTGGACGCGGACGAGGAGCTGGTGGAGGAGGACCGGGAAAAGTTACGGGAGTTACTGAACGACCGGGTGAACGAAGGTTTCTACCTTAACGAGATCAACTTCGTGGGGGATCAGCCTGGCCTGGAGGCGGTCCTTAACCTGGCCTTCCGCCTGTTCCGCAACCGCAAGGAGTACCGGTTCACCGGGGCCATCCACGAGCAGATCGTGGCCTGTGTTCAGCGGCACAATCCCAACATCGGATTCAGTTCGGTGAGGGTCAACCATTACGGGTACCTGAACCGGCCTTCGGTGGAGAAAAACAAGGTCAGCCGCAACCTGGAGATCCTCCTCCAGGAGGTGGAGAGGAACCCGCGGGATAACTTTACCCGCTTCAACCTGGGCGTGGAGTACATGCGGCTGGAGTTGTACGACAAGGCCCTGGAGCAGTATCAGAAGGCCTTCCACAAGCTGCCCTCGCTGGAGGTAGCCTACGCCTCGATCTTGCTCAGGAACATCGCCCTGTGCTTGAAGGAACTCAAGCGGTACAAGGAAGCCCTGAAGGTGCTGGCCGATGCCGTCCAGGCCTATCCGGACTACACTGACCTGGTGTTCCTGAAAGGCCTGGTCTACCTGGAAATGAAGAGGTACCGCGAGGCTGCGGATACCTTCCAGGAGTGCCTCCGCCGGGGTGAATCGGGCCAATGTTACATAACCCAGCAGGGGGTGGGAGGGTACAAGGCCTGGCTGGCCCTCGGGGATACCTACCTGCAGCTTGGGGACGAGCGGGAGGCGGTGAAGGCCTATACCAGGGCCCTGATGGCCAATGCCAGGTTCCCGGTGCCGGTTCACCGCCTGGCCTCACTCCTGCTGCCCCGGGAGGAGGTGGAGGAGGTCAAGGCCTTCTTCGCCCGCCACCTCGACCTGGAGGCGAGGGACGTCTTGTTGCACCTGGCCCAGGCCTTTGCCCGGGAGAGAAGGTACGAGGATGCCCTGGCCTACCTGGATGCGGCTATAGCCCGGGAGGGCAAACCGGCTAACCTGGCCTTTACCAGGGGGGAATACCTGCTTAACCTGAAGCGATACCGCGAGGCGGTGGAGGAGTTCGAGGAGGTTCCCCGGGATAGCCAGTACTTCTACCCGGCATTGCTGGATAAGGCGTTCTGTCACCTGCTGGAGGGCGAGTATGCCCGGGCTTCCCGTGATCTGGGGGTGGTAGCGGACAGTCCTCTCTACTACGTCCACAGCATCACCTATCAATATCTCCTGCGACTGCTCGCCGGGGAAAGGCCGCAGAAGGTGGTGTTTGCCCAGAAGGAGGATGGGGAAAAGTTTGCTGCCCTGGCCTGGGATGCCCTGGGGAAAATGCTGGGGCTTCAGGAGTTTGAGTCCTTCGAAAAGGTTTTGCCCATACTCGATGACCTCGAGGACCCGGCAAAGTTGCTTAAGCTGGGGAAGTTATATTACCGCCAGGGTTACCTGGACTCCGCCGCGGAAGAGCTGCTCCGGGCGGTACAAGAGGGTGTGTTCGATAGCGAGGCTTTCGCCATCCTGGGCGAGGCCTGCCGGGAGAGGGACCTCCTGGAGGACGCGGAAGTCTTTTTCAGCCAGGCCATGGCCCTTGATCCCGAACAGGTCAACCACTACACCGCCCTGACCAGTGTCCTGGCCAGGCAGAGGAAATACGATCGGGCCAAAGAGGTGGTGAAGCTGGGCATCAGGAAATTCCCCAACTCGGAGCTCCTCAAAGCCTCCCTCCAGACGCTGGAGATGCCGACGGGGCTCTCGGGTTAAACGGCGTGACCAGTACTCGGGGGTGGGGGCCCTGATCGGGGCATATGACTAACGGTAAGCGGCGATCCAGCCGATAACAGTATTGAAGAGAGCCTGCAATTAGGAGGGAGTTCTTGTTCCTATGTACATCACGGGGGCGATGCTGGTTCGCAATGAGGCTGACCGATACCTCAGGGCCTCTCTCGAATCGATTGCCTGGTGCGACCGAATAGTTATTCTTGATGATGCCAGCACCGACAGCACCCCTGAGATTTGCCGCTCCTATGCCGATGTCTACGTGCGAGTACCTGAGCCTTTATTCACTAAAAACGAGTTGTTGCTCAGGAAGCGCCTGTGGTCTCTGGCTACCCAGAAGGGTGGATGGGTGCTCATCGTCGACGCTGACGAGCTACTGGAACCGAAGTGTGCCAGGGCGATACGCCCTCTTCTGCAAGGATCTCCCCTCGTCAAGTGGGTGAGTTTCAGGCTCTTCGACATGTGGTCCCTTACTCATTACAGGGAGGACAATTATTGGAATGCGCATACCAAGCACTGGCCAATGATGTTCCTTTATGACCCGTCTAAAACCTATGTATGGCGTGAACAGCCCGTTCACTGTGGGCGTTACCCCTTGAACGCCATCGAAGGAGTGGGTTTCACTACCAACCTGAGGATAAAGCACATGGGATGGGCCAGGCCGGAGGACAGACGGGCCAAATACGAAAGGTATAAGGCGCACGACCCGGAATGGCGGTATGGTAGAAGAGAGCAGTATGAGAGCATCCTGGACGAAGCTCCAAACCTGGTAGAGTATATAGACTGAATGGGGGGACCAAAGGTGAAAGTATTGCTCGGGGCCCCGGTGAGGCAGAAACCGAAGATATTCAAGGCCTACCTGGAATCCCTGGAAAGGTTAGAGAAGAAGTGCACCGTTGATTACCGGTTTTATTTCCATAACTGCGACTTGACCCCCATTGTACGGGCATCTAAACTTGATATCTCTTACGATTTCGTCACCACGCAAGACGATTACGTATGCGATAGAGTCAATCACAGATGGGATCAAAGGAATATCGATACGGTGATAATGATCAGGAACAGGTTGATAAAGGACTGCCTGGAGGGGGGCTATACTTATCTGTTTCTGGTGGACTCGGACCTTATCCTTCATCCCAAAACCCTGAGCCAGCTTTTGTCCAGAAAGAAAGAGATCATCGCCAACATCTTCTGGACAAGATGGAGACCAGATGAGCCGCCAAAACCTAACGCCTGGGACATGGATGAATACTCGTTCTTTGCGGACGATAATGGCGACAGAATAGCCTTCCAGCTCTGGAGGAAACCTGGCTGTTATCCTTGCGGCGGGACAGGGGCCTGTATCCTTATCCACCGTAGCGTGCTCGAGGCTGGCGTGACGTACACACGGATACCCAACATCTCCTTTCCGGGTGAGGATAGTCACTTTTCTATAAGGGCTATGGTTTGTGGGTTCCAGCCCTGGATCGAGACTACCTATCCGGCATTTCACCTATACCGGGATGAAGATTACGAGCGGTGGGTGCAGGAAACCGGAGACGGCCCTATCCAGGACGCTTTAGTACAACCCGATGGCTGCCCTAAAAAGCAGCGGCTAAGTTTGTGCATGATCGTCAAGAACGAGGAGGAGTATCTTCCCCGCTGCC
>MAGV01000022.1:0-7205 GCA_001717015.1 Candidatus Methanosuratincola petrocarbonis (ex Vanwonterghem et al. 2016)
GCGCCGGGGAAGGGATTCGAACCCTTGCTCCCCCGAGAGGGAACCGGCTTGCCTGTCCCGTGGATAAGATTCGATCTCAAGGCCGGCGCCTTAACCGCTCAGCCACCCCGGCTCGCAGTCTTCCATTCTCCACTACACTTCTTATAAACCATGCGCCAAAATGAAAGCCTTTTGTTTGCCCTCGCATCAATAGTATGGTGGTGCCGCCGCACAGAGGGGTGTCCGATTTGTACGAGTACTTGGAACATATATCGGACGTATACGTCCACGTAGTGTCGGATTCGCTCGAGGGGCTCTTTGCAGATTCCGCCGAGGCCACATTCGAAGTCATGCTGAACACGAAGGCGGTCGATAGCTGCAAGTCGATACTCGTCGAGATCACTGCCAAAGACTTGGAGCAGCTCCTCTACTTGTGGGTTGATCGCCTGATATATCACTTCGACGCCGACTCCTTTGCATTGCGCTGGGCAGACGTGAGAAAAGTCGAGGTCGAAGAAGGGGCAAGGCTCTATGCAACACTGTGGGGCGATGACTATGACCCGGTCAAGCACGACCAGCGGACTGGGGTAAAGGCAATGACCTACTCACTGATGAGGATCAACCGGGAGGGTGGGGTGTGGCATGCCTACTTCGTCCTAGACATATAGCGTGCCCATCTGTCGCACGAAAAAGCCTTACGTTTATATGGGGTCGCCTGGTATCAAATCATAAACCGAAAGACATGGAGCAGGTGGTTTTTTATGGTCGACGGATCTTCAATCCCGCTGAAGAAGCTGAGCGACTACTCTTGGGAGATCCCCAAGGACTTCAGGCCTGGGATGAACGTCCCTGGCAGGGTTTACGCGGACTCTTCCCTCTTGGACAAGATGGCAGAGGATCTCACGCTCCAGCAGTGCGCCAACGTTGCACACCTGCCGGGGATCCTGAAATACTCAATCGTTATGCCCGATGGGCACCAGGGTTACGGATTCCCGATCGGGGGCGTCGCCGCATTCGATGCTGAGGAGGGAGTCATCTCGCCAGGAGGCGTTGGATACGACATCAACTGCGGCGTACGCCTTATGCTCACGAACCTGGATCTGAAGGACGTCAAGCCCATGCTCGGCAAGCTGATCGACACGCTCTTCGAAATGGTCCCGTCCGGGCTCGGGAGCAAGGGCGGGATAAGGCTCACAACCTCTGAGCTCAATGATGTTCTAGACCGGGGCGTGGAGTGGGCCATAGAGAAGGGGTACGCGCTGCGGGAAGACGCCGCGAGGTGCGAGGAGGGCGGTTCGATGAAGACCGCCGACAGCAGCCTCGTCTCACAGTCCGCAAAGGGCAGGGGCTCCAACCAGCTGGGCACGCTCGGCAGCGGGAACCACTTCCTAGAGGTCCAGGCGGTGGACAAGGTCTACGACCAGCGCGCCGCAAAGACCTTCGGCATCGAACGGGAGGGGCAGATCGTGGTCATGATCCACTCGGGGAGCCGCGGTCTGGGGCACCAGGTCTGCAGTGATTACCTCCACGTGATGGAGAATGCCGTCTCGAAGTACAAGATAAAGATACCCGACAGGGAGCTCGCGTGCGCCCCAGCCAGCAGCAGGGAGGCATCCGATTACTTCGCCGCCATGAGCGCCGCCTGCAACTATGCTTGGGTGAACAGGCAGTGCATAATGCACTGGACGAGGGAGGCATTCAGTAAGACCTTCGGGTCGGACGCGGAGCGCCTCGGGATGAGGCTGGTCTACGATGTCGCTCACAACCTTGCAAAGCGCGAGGAGCACGTGGTCGACGGGAAGAGGCGCTTCCTCTATGTCCACAGGAAAGGTGCGACCAGGGCATTCCCTGCCGGCAGGCCAGAGATCCCGGACGAGTACAGGGGGATAGGCCAGCCGGTGATAATCCCAGGCAGCATGGGGACCGCATCTTACCTCCTGCTCGGCGGGCCAAACTCGCTTGAACTGAGTTGGGGATCCACTGCCCACGGAGCGGGCAGGTTCCTAAGCAGGGAGGCTGCAATAAAGAAGTACTGGGGGAGCAACGTTAAGCGCGACCTGGAGGAGAGGGGGATCCGCCTTAGGGCAGCAAACATCAGGGTGATCGCCGAGGAGGCGCCAGGTGCGTACAAGGACGTCGACCGTGTCGCGACTGTATCTGACGCCCTGGGGATAGCCACGCTGGTCGCAAGGATGGTGCCCCTCGGGGTTACGAAGGGTTGACTGGGGGAGGCGTGAGGAGTTGGCACTCCCTTCACCGCTCGTCTCGAGGGTAGGGCGCTTCCTAGTAATCCACGAGGAGTCCTTCGCCGGAGTCAGCATCTCTTCGAACGTCTACGTCCTGAGGGACGAGGGGTCATTCTACATCTTTGACGCGAGCGGCCACAAGTCCCTCCTCTCATACCTCGCGTCCATGGGCATCCACGGCTCGCTCATCGCCGGGGTCTTCCTGACGCACGGGCACTACGACCACGTCAGGGGGCTCGAGTCGCTGAGGGAGTACTCGCCGACGGCATACATCAGCAGCCGCGACAGGCAGCTGATGGAAGAGACCGTCCGAGGCTACCCCTCGTGCTCCGACTTCTCCGAGGCAAAGGAGGTGCTTTCCAGGCTCGGGCTCGTCAGCATACCCACCCCGGGGCATACCCCTGGGAGCACCTGCTTCTACTCCCCGGGTGAGTACCTCCTCATTAGCGGGGACACCGTCTTCACAGACGGCTACTTCGGCAGGACAGACCTGCCCGGCGGAAGCGATTCGGACATGCTCGAAAGCCTTGAGCGCCTCTCGGGTATGCGGGTAGAGTCCCTCCTGCCTGGGCACGGTCCCGTCGCCTCCGAGAGTGGTTCGCGGCACATACTCGACGCGCTCTCGTGCGCCAAGGGCATGCTGCGCGGCTAATCTGCACATCTCAGGCAACTGCGCTTGCATGTACCAACCACGCCAGCGCCAAGGTGAGGATCGGTGTCAGGAACCATAGTGCCGCCAGCCTCGCCCATGAAGCCGCATTCAGCGCCCTGAACCCTTTGGAGAGCGCGCCGCCTGCAACCCCCCCTATTATCGCGTGGCTGATCGATACTGGGATCCCGCCTTGCGTGAAGAGGTGCACTGTGAGCGCCCCGCCGATCTGACATGCGAATGCCGTCTGGGGTCCCATGACTGCGATCCTCTCTCCAACTGTGGTGGAGACCTTCCTCCCGAAGAGGATCCCCCCGATAGCCGACGAGGCTGCCGCAATGGCAAGCGCCGCCTCCCAGCCGATCCCCCCCTTCATTATGCCTGCGACAAGCCCTATCGTGTTTGCGCCAAGGACGTAGGCGGTGTAAAACCCTGCTGCAAGCGTCAAAATCCCATAGACTATGGTCCCAGTCCTTACGTCCTTCGTGCGGATCTTCCTCCCCAGCCTCGCTACCACGAACGAAGCCCCTGCTGCCACGACCGGTGTTATCCCCCATGAGATCAGGACCGATGTTATCCCTGCGAAGTTCAGGGGTGTGCCCAAGAATATGCCGCTCCCTATCGCTGCCCCATAGAGCGCCTGCGTAACCGGAAGGGGCAACCCCATGCCGGTGGCTATTATAATCATGCCGAAAGTGATCCCAAGCACNNCCCCACGGACCAGTTCCCGATCCCTCCCTCCAGCGCCCTCCCAAGCACAGCCCCAGACATCTTGCCCCCTTCAAGGACGGCGCCAAGCAGCAGCCCGGTCGCGAATACAATCGCGGCCCTGCTGTGCGTCGTCACCTTCGCCCCTGTGAGTGTTGCCGTGGCGTTGCTTGCGTTGTTTGCCCCAACCATGCCTGCTGTGAGCGTCGCGAGGGCCACGAGAGGTATGAGCTGGGGATCCAATCAAAACGCCTCAGAATGTGGCCTTGACGATCATCGCGGTCAGCACGTCCGACCCATCCTCAGCCGTGTCGGCTATCGTGTCCACCATCAGTATGAAGTCCCTCAGCTGGAGGTAGGTGAGGGTCGAGAACTCGGCTTCGTGCCTTGATAGCTGCATCAATATGTCCAATTTTATCTCGTCCAGCCTCTCCTCCGCCTTCTCAACCCGATGCGCAGCGGCGATCGCCTCCCTCGAGTCCTTGTCCAGGAGCCTGACCGCTCCCTCGAGGTCCTTCACTATCTCGATCGTTCCGGCGATCAGCCTCTCAACGTTGGGGCAGTCCTGGAAAAATGCCTGCAGCTCCCCCTGGCGGGGTTCCCTTGACGAGATGATCCTGGATGCGTCCTTTGCCCTGTCTGATATCGCATCCAGAACCTCCGCAAGCCTCAAGAAGTCCTCCTTCAGACCAACGAAGAGCGTCCCCTTGTAGAGGTTCATCTCGATCCCCCTCTTCACCTCGTCGGCCTCCCTCTCTAGCGCGGCTATCCTGTCCGCTACGGACCTGACAGCAGCCCAGTCCCCACCCCTGCAGGCCGCAAAGAGCTCCCCCAGGAGCTCGACAGACTTGATCACGAGCGCCTGGTGCTCCCTGAGCTTCTCGCTGGTCCCCCTGAAGGGCAGCGAAGCGAGCCTCCTCCACATCTACTTGATCAACTCTGCGTCCTTCTCGCCTATCTTGTACTCGAGGCTGTCGATGTGCAGGACCTGCCTTATCAGCCACTCGTTCTCTTTGTAGACCTTGAGCTCCTCCGAGTTGCCATGGATGACTGCCCCCCTGACCCCTGCGGATAGGGCCAGCTTGTTTTCCACCTTCCTGGTCCTCAGCAGCGCGATCATAGCTATCACCTTCTCGCCCTTCGTGCCGTCAACCTCTGGCAGCTCCTCTGGCTTCGGGTACGGCGCCGCGTGGACCGAGACGAATCCCATATTCTCTCGGAAGAGGCTCTGGTAGATCTCCTCGGTGATGTGCGGGCAGATCGGGGCAAGGAGCCTGATGGAGTTCCAAATCACCGTGTGGAGCACGGAGACCGCGGTCGCCTTGTCCTCTGCATTCCTTGGGCTGTAGAGCCTCGGCTTGACCGCCTCTATGTACTGATCGCAGAAGTCGTGCCAGTAGAACTTCTGGATCGCGTCGACTGCGATGTGGAACTGGTACTTCTCCATTGCATCCCTCGCCTTGGAGATCGTTTCCCTCAGCCTTGAGATGATCCACTTGTCCGTTTCGTCCAATCCCTTCGGATTGACCTTGGCTACCATGCCGCTGAAGAAGCCCTCTGCAAACCTCGAGGATGACCAGACCTTCTGCAGGAACGACTTCCCGTACTTGACCGGCTCCCACTTGAACGGGAAGTCCGATCCTATCGTCAGCGAGAAGAGTGCCTGCCTGATGGCGTCCGCCCCGTACTGGTTTATCCCCTGCTCGGGTATTATGACGTTGCCCTTCGACTTCGACATCCTCGTCCCGTCAGGTCCGAGTATGTGCCCATTCACGAGCGCACCCTTGAATGGCCCGGTTCCCGTGAGCACTGCGCAGCGGAGGATCGTGTAGTACATCCAGGTCCTGACGATGTCGTGCCCCTGCTGCCTCAGGTCTGCGGGGTAGGCCCTCTCGAACAGCCCCCTGTCCCTGAAATATCCGGTGACGATCAGCGGGGTTATGCTCGAGTCGACCCAGCAGTCGCAGACATCCGAAGTGCCTGTGATCCTGCTGCCTCCGCAATTGGGGCACCTCTCCACGGGTGGCGGGGCGGAGCTAGTGTCGACCGGGAGGTCCTCCCTCCTCGGCGCTATGATGTGGTTGCAGTCTGAGCAGAACCAGAAAGGTATCGGGGTGCCGAAGACCCTCTGCCTAGAGATGAGCCAGTCCCACTCTATGCTGTTCACCCAGTCGACCAGCCTGCTGTGGACGAACTCGGGGATCCACTCCATCCTCTCCGCCTCCCTGAGGACCGTCTCCTTGAAATCCATGGACTTTATGAACCACTGGTCCTTCGTCAGGAACTCGATCGGCGTCATGCAGTCTGCCCTCTCGGTGTGGGCAAGGACATTGTGAACGAACTCCTCGCTCCTGATCAGGCTCCCCTCGGCTTCGAGGTCCTTGGCGACCTCCTCCCTCGCATCCGCGACCTTCATCCCGTTGTACTTCCCGGCATTGACCATCCTGCCGTACTCGTCGACGGATCGCGTGACCGGCAGCTTGTAGATCTGCTGCCACTTGATGTCCTGCTCGTCACCATAGGTGCAGATCATGACTACCCCCGTCCCGAACTCCATGTCCACCGAACTGTCGGCGAGGACCCTCACCCTCTGGCCGAATATAGGTACCGTGGCTTCTTTCCCGACCGCCCATGAGTAACGGCTATCCCCGGGGTTGACCGCAAGCGCCTGGCACGCGTTCAACAGCTCGGGTCTCGTTGTCGCAACCTCCAAGTCGCGGTCGCCAGCCCTGAACCTCAGATAGTAGAGCTTGCCCTTCTTCTGCAGGTACCCCAATTCCGCCTGCGCGAGCGCAGTGCCGCACTTGCTGCACCAGTGGACCGGGAACTCCTTCCTGTATATCAGCCCCTTCTCGTGCATCTGGATAAGGGTCTCCTGCACTGCCCTCCAGTAGCTCTTGTCCATCGTCCTATACTCGAACTGCTCCCAGTCCGGGCGGTAGCCGAGCCTAATCATAGTGCGCTTCATGCTGTCTATCATGTTTGCGGTCCATTCCTCGCACTTCTTCCGGAACAGGGCCCTGTCCTCCCTGGAGACCTTCCACCTGTACTGGACCTTGAGCTCAGTGGGCAGCCCTTGGCAGTCCCACCCCTGCGGGAGTATCACGTCGTGCCCGGTCATCCTCTTGAACCTTGCGACCGTATCGTTTATCACGTTCCAGTACGCGTGCCCCATGTGGAGCTCGCCAGAAGTGAATGGGGGCGGCGTGTCTATCGTGAACACCGGCCTCCCGTCGTTCTTGAACTTGTAAGCCTGATAAAACTCCTCGGTCATCCAGGCCTTCTGCCACTTCTCCTCCACCGACCTCGGCGAATAGACCTTCTCCATCTTACTGGTACCGTCCTTAGCAGACGACAAGGCAGTCCCTCCGGGTTTGCAAATGATACTTGATCTCCCTGCCCCTCCCTAAAAAATTATGCAGGGGAGAGTGCAATTTCAAGGGCGCTTCTTCGGCTTCTCACGTGCGTCTATGGCCTTCAAGGCTTCGATCGCAAATTCCCCGTCTATCCTGTCTATCTCATCCTCCAGTGTTTTCGGACCGCCGCTCCTTATCTCGGAAAGCAGCTCCTCGATCGGCTTGCACCGCCTCTTCTCGATCTCCCTAATCTTGGCTGAGAAGAAC
>MAGV01000022.1:7244-20317 GCA_001717015.1 Candidatus Methanosuratincola petrocarbonis (ex Vanwonterghem et al. 2016)
GGCTCAAGATCCATCTCAACGCAGAGCTCAATCAGCCTCACGCAGGTCTCCGCGTCCCTCTCCTGCGGGCACTTTGATTCGCACTGCGCCTTGGCATATTTGATGAGACCTTCTAGCTCCTTCGCGCTTATCTCCATCAAACCCACCTGTATTTTGGCCTCTGCTGTCTTTTTTTCTGCATCGCTTTCGCTCTGCGAACTCGGCAAAATCATCATTGGCCATGATATTCTATCCCTGCATAGAGATAAACTTTATAGTGTCTGCTGGAGCTTAGTCTCTCCTTGAGGTGTCATTATGGGAGGCAGACAGAGGACTACGATCCTGAGCCAGGTAAAGGAAGAGAAGAGCAAGGAGAAGAAGCAGCAATAGGGCATATTCTACCGCCCTCTCCTGAGCTTTCCGGCCTAAAATTCCATTTGAGGAATGGGTATGGAACGAAGGATCAACCCCATCACCGTATTTTTCCCTTCATCAATCCTCTCTGACGTACCCGGCCTTCCCGAGAAGACCTTTAAGGTCGGGCAGATCGCCCGGGCGGCATCCATATTCAGGGTCGATAAGCTGGTAATCTACCCGGACGGATCCAAATGGAAGCAGGACGCCAGGCTGATACACTCGCTGCTTTCCTATGCCGAGACCCCGCAGTACCTCAGGAGGATCTTGTTCCCGATCTCGCCACAGCTCCGCTTCGCCGGGCTCATCCCTCCGCTGAGGACCCCCCATCACCCGCTGGGGTCATCCGACGTCGATTACAGGGAGGGGTTCGTCCTCGAATCAGGGGCGAGGGGTTCCATTATCGACATCGGCCTCAGGGAGCCGGTCAGGTGCAGGGTCCCCATGCCCAAGGGCTCGCGGGTCACCATGCGCCGGGACGGAAATGCTTGGGTGCCTGTGCCTAGGGACTCGGTGCCGCTATACTGGGGATACACCGTGCATGTCGATGAGAGGCCTCTGCGCGAGATACTCGCTGAACGCCCTTCCGGAGCGCTCATAGCAACCTCGAGGCTGGGGAGGCCGGTGTCACAAATGGCGGGGCGGATTTCACGTGCATTTGCAGAACGCCGCGGCATCTCGCTGATCTTCGGGTCGCCCAGGGAGGGGCTGCACGAGATACTCGGGAGGGAGGGGGCATCGCTGGACGACCTGGTTGACATGACAATAAACATTGCCCCATGCCAGGGGACTGCGACGATAAGGACCGAGGAGGCAATAATGATCACGCTTGCCCTGATCGACTTCATGGGCGGAACAACCGGGAGTCCAGAACGCCAGGAAGCGCCAGATAAACCATGACCCAAGCTGGCAGCTCCTACCTTGGAACTTTGCAGTCCGATATCCCGTCCGGAAACGGATAGAAATATATTTTAGTATTACTGCTATCAACAGGCAAGTTTAGGCTGGAGGTCTGTTCATGGGACATCGAAGTAAGAGTGCGCCGCGCAGGGGCTCGTTGATGTACTACCCCCGGGTGCGCGCCAGACGCATTTCCGGTAGGATAAGGACTTGGCCCAAGGTCGCCGGCGCTCCCCGTCTCCTTGGCTTTGCCGGTTACAAGGTAGGATCAACCCACGTCATAATGGTGGACAACAGGCCGAAGAGCCCACTCTTCGGCAAGGAGGTCATGCGGGCGGTGACTGTGCTCGAAGTACCTCCGATCTACGTTTACGGATACAGGGCATATGTCCGCACCAGCAAGGGTCTGAGGGCTCTTGCGGAGGTCATGACGAAGTCTTTCCCCAAAAATGCAGACAGGGTCCTGAAGGTCTCCGAGGACTATGACCCGTCCCCGTTGCAGGCCTCGATAGAGGCTAACCTTGACAACATCGCAGAGATCAGGGTATTGGCGCTTACGCAGCCCTACAAGGCAGGGTTCGGCAAGAGGACTCCAGAGATACTGGAGATAAAGGTGGATGGAGACGATGTTAAGGCAGTGCTTGAATACGCGAAATCTCTGCTCGGCAAGGAGATCAGGGCAAAGGACCTCTTCAATGAGGGCCAGTATGTCGACGTGATCTCGATCACAAAGGGGAAGGGCTTCCAGGGTGCTGTGAAGCGCTTCGGCGTCAAGATTCAGCCGAACTGGCACAAACACCGCAAGGGCAAGCGGGTCGTCGGATCCATAAGCCCTTCCAAGCCGCACATGATGTTCACGATTCCGAGACCAGGAAAGATGGGATTCCACCAGCGCACTGAGTACAACAAGCTCATCCTGAAGATCGGGGAGAACCCGGCGGAGATCAACGTGGCCGGAGGTTTCCTGCACTACGGTCTGGTCGGCTCGGACTACATCATTGTGGCTGGGTCAATCCCAGGCCCATCAAAGAGGCTTGTCCGGATAAGGTATCCTGTCAGGTCCAAGGTCGAGAAGATCGAGCCTCCGAAGCTCGTCGCGGTGGATCTGGCTTCGAAGCAGGGGGTATGATGAATGTCATCAGAGGTAACCACCAAGAGATTGGCAAAGGTAATAAGCATTGATGGGTCGATCAAGGGAGAGATCGAGCTCCCATCGGTCTTCGAGACCGAGCTGAGGCCCGATCTCATCCGCCGAGCGGTGATCTCGAGCCAGACCGCTAGGATAGTCCCTAGGACCACCGACTACTACGCGGGCAAGCGCACCAGCGCTGAGAGCCTAGGCGTCGGGCTGGACCTGGCGCGTGTCCCCAGGGTCAAGGGCGAACACAACCCAGCCTCGGGTGCTGGTGCATTCGTCCCGAACGTGGTCGGGGGGAGGCTTGCATTCCCTCCGAGCCTGGAGAAGAAGTACCATGAGCGGATAAACGAGAAGGAGCGTAGGCTCGCTCTTATGTCTGCAATCGCAGCTACCTCTGATCCGGAGGCGGTGATCGAGAGGGGGCACATCATAACCACTGACATCTCCCTACCGCTAGTCGTTTCAGACGAGATAAAGGGCCTGAAGAAGGCTGCGGAGCTGCGCGCTTTCCTAGAGAGGACTTCCCTCATCCACGACGTGATCAGGGCGAAGGACGGGATCAGGGAGAGATCCGGTAAGGGCAAGCGCCGCGGCAGGAGATGGGTCAAGCCAAAGTCCCTGCTGATCGTCGTCGACGACCCTGGCGCTCCGATTAGGCTCGCTTCAAGGAACTTCACAGGGGTGGAGTGCGTGGGCGTCACCGAGCTCAATGTCGAGCGCCTGGCCCCGGGCGGTCATCCAGGGAGGCTGACTCTCTGGACCGAGTCCGCAATAAAGAGGTTGAGTGAGATTTACCAGTGAGGTGCAAGACATGTCGAGGGAACCTGCTGACGTAATAGTCGGACCAGTATCATCAGAGTCCGCATTGGAGAGAGTTGAGCGCGAGAACAAGCTGACCTTCATCGTTTCCATGAGATCAAACAAGGCGGACATCAAGTGGGCAGTGGAGAAGCTGTATGGGGTAAAGGTCAAGTCCGTGAGGACGATGATAACTACGAGATCGGAGAAGAAGGCGATCGTGGCGCTTGAGAAGGAATTCAGCGCATCCGAATTGGCCACAAAATTGGGTCTGCTGTAGGTGTTGTAAATGGGCAAGAAACAAGTTCTTCAGAGGAGAGGTCGCGGGGGATCTGTGTTCAAATCCCCCTCTTGGAGGAGGCTCGGCAAGGTTGGGTACCCTCATATCACGGAAGAGGAGCGGTCCGGGAGTGTAGAGTTCACTGTCCAGGATATCCTGCACGAATCGGGCAGGGCGGCTCCTGTAATGTCCGTGAAATC
Source organism: Candidatus Methanosuratincola petrocarbonis (ex Vanwonterghem et al. 2016) (assembly GCA_001717015.1). Classification (GTDB taxonomy): domain Archaea; phylum Thermoproteota; class Methanomethylicia; order Methanomethylicales; family Methanomethylicaceae; genus Methanosuratincola; species Methanosuratincola petrocarbonis. The sequence goes on from MAGV01000022.1 coordinate 10,954, forward strand.
TCAGTCTGGCGCGAGAGTGCTTATGATCGCACCGGAGGGGTGCTTTGTCGGGCAGAAGGTCTACTTCGGCTCAAAAGCCCCCGTGAACGTGGGCAACGTGCTGCCGTTGAGCAGCGTACCTGAGGGCACGATGGTTTGCAACATAGAGGGCAAGCCGAACGACGGAGGGAGGTACGTCAGGTCTGCTGGCGGCTACGCGACTGTGGTCTCGCACACCCCTGATGGAGTGCTGTGCCAGTTCCCCTCGGGCGGGATAAAGACCTTCCCGGAGGAGTGCCGCGCGACCGTCGGCATCGTCGCCTCGGGCGGAATCATCGAGAAGCCGGTTCTGAAGGCCGGATCGAACTACCACAAGTACAGGGTCAGGTCGGTCAAGTACCCGCGCGTCAGGGGCAAGGCAATGAGCCCATACGCGCACCCGCACGGCGGCGGAGCGCACCCGAAGGGAGGCAGGCCGGTCGCGAGGAACGCCCCGCCAGGGCAGAAGGTCGGGATCATCGCCTCGAGGCGCACGGGCAGGACAAAGAAGTGATATGGAGTGAAATGGAGGGAGAGATATGGCATATAGGGAATTCACTTACCGAGGATATACTGCCAGCCAGCTCGCGAGTATGCCGATGGACGAGTTCATCAGGCTGCTGCCCAGCAGGCAGCGGAGATCCCTTCTCAGGGGGCTCACCCCTGATCAGAGGGCTCTGTTCGAGCGGATAAGGAAGGCCAAGACATCGAAGGGCAAGAAGGTGGTCATCAGGACGCACTGCAGGGATATGATAATACTGCCTGAGATGATCGGGCTTACCATATCCGTGCACAACGGCAAGGAGTTCGTCCCAGTCGAGATACTGCCGGAGATGGTGGGCAAGTATCTTGGCGAGTTCGCCGTAACGACAGCCAAGGTCACGCACGGCGCTCCGGGTCTGAAGGCCACGAGGAGTTCGATGTTCATCCCGCTAAAGTAATTTTTTTCTTTTCTTTTCTTTTACTTTCCTGTCGGACCTGGCATAAACTTGCCCTTCCATTTTTTGTGAAAAACTTTTTATAGCCCCCCCAAGTTGTAAACTGTGCAATCTGAACTATGATAGAGGTTGGAAGTGTTCCCGATGCCTGAATGGGGATATTCAATGGTCGAAATTGACCCTGACCGGATGGCTAAGGCCAGCGGCAGGGATCTCCGGATCTCGCCTAAGGAGGCCAGGGAGATCTGTGCTACCATCAAGAACATGCGCCTAGACGATGCGATAAGCTATCTCGAGCGCGTGACACAGAAGAAGGAAGGGGTTCCGTACAGGAGGTTCAACTCGAACGTCCCCCACCACTCCGAGATCGCAGCCAGGTGGGGTATCCCATCGGGCAGGTATCCTGTTAAAGCGTCTTCTGAGATCATCAAGATCCTCAAGAACGCGAAGGCGAACGCGGAGAACAAGGGCCTGGACAGCGAGCGCCTGAAGATAGTCCATGCCTGCGCGCAGGCTGGGCTACGCATGAGGAATTACATCCCAAGGGCATTCGGCCGGGCCACGCCGTTCTACCACCCGCTTACACACGTTGAGATTGTAGTTGAGGAGGAAGCCTGAGCTTGAGCGTCATGAAGTTTTTCATCGGTAAACTCTCTAAGAATATGATCATAGACAATTACCTTGGGAATGAGCTGAAGAGGGCTGGCTATGCCGGGGTTGAATTCCAGAAGACCCCTCTCGGCAACCGCGTCGTGATCTACGCTGAGCGCCCTGGCATGGTCATAGGCAGGCAGGGTGCAACGATCCGCGAGCTTGCCCAAGTCATCGAGTCCAAGTACCAGCTCGAGAGCCCCCAGATCGCGGTCATCCCCGTCCAGAACCCTGAGCTCAATGCAAGGATCATGGCTGGCAGGGTCGCCTCTGCGCTAGAGAGGGGGATACACTTCAGGAGGGCGGCATTCATCGCGCTCAGGCAGATAATGGAGGCAGGTGCGCGCGGCGCCGAGATCGTGATTAGAGGCAAGCTCTCAACCGAGAGGGCGAGGTATGAGAAGTTCAAGTCAGGCACAGTCCTGAAGGCAGGGGAACCGAGGAAGTACGCAGTGGATCACGCGGTTACGCACGTGCAGCTGAAGCCCGGGATGTTCGGCATACAGGTCAGCATATACCTCCCGATCAACACGATTGATGACATCCACGTCACAGCGCCAAAGCAGGCTGCAGCGGAGTGAGTGGTGCACATGGCTATTTTCAGGATAAACGAGATCAGGAAGATGGGCAAGGAAGAGAGGAAGACCAAGCTCAATGAGCTCAAAGTCGAGCTCTCCAAGCTCATGACCGCAAAGGCGATGGGCGGATCGTTGGAGAACCCCTCAAGGATAAGGCTTCTCAGGAAGACCATAGCCCGGTTCCACACCGTCGATCGGGAGGAGGCATTGGGCATTAGGAAGGCAGAGGTCGAAAAGGAGGCGCCAAAGGCATGAATGTGACGCCAGAAAACATAATCTACAACGAGCTGATAGGGCTGAGGGTAAGCGTTGTCGGGTCCACGGATCCATCGCTTTTGGGCGTTTCGGGGACCGTGGTGGACGAGACTGCAAATATGCTCGTAGTCTCGGACGCAGGATCCGCGCGCAGGAAGATGATCCCGAAGATGGCATCAAGGTTCTCTTTCTTCATTCCGGAGGAAGTCGTCGTCGAAGGGCGCGAAATAGCGCTCAGCCCGGAAGAGAGGCTAAAGAGGCTACAGAGGAGGCACTGAAAGATGTCCCAGTCGGCTAAAGAGTTGAAAACAGAGTCATGTGGGGACAGAGACTGCCCCATACACGGGACGCTCTCCACCCGAGGGACCGTCCTCTCAGGCGTGGTTGTAAGCGACAAGATGAACAAGACCGTTGTGGTCCAGATAGACTATCTCCATTACTTCCCTAAATACAACCGCTACGGGAAGAGGAGGAGCAAGATACACGCGCACAACCCGCCTTGCATCCACGCATCAAAGGGTGACGTGGTCAAGATAATCGAGTGCAGGCCTCTTAGCAAGACCGTATCCTACGTAGTGGTAGAGAAGAAGGCAGGTGTCTGAGGATGGCAAAGCGAGGTAAGGGTTTAGGAGGAGGAATAACATACAGGCCTGGGATCAGCGCAGGCCTCGAACATGAGTCGCTGCTCAGATGTGCGGACAACAGTGGCGCCAAAGTCCTCCAGATAATAGGGGTGCCTAGGACAAAGACCCGGATCAGGAGGGTCGCCAGCGCGACTGTTGGTGACAAGGTGATAATCTCAGTAAAGGAAGGGACCCCTGAGGTGAGGCGGCAGATATTCCACGCCGTCATAATAAGGCAGAGGAAGCCTTTCAGGAGGATGGACGGCACCTGGATCCAATTCGAGGACAATGCAGGAGTAATAGTCACTGAAGAAGGCGAAACGAAAGGCACAGAGATAAGGGGGCCGGTCGCGAAGGAGGCCGCTGAGAGGTGGCCCAAAGTAGCAGGGCTGGCTTCCATGGTAGTGTAGGTGAGATCTAATGTCAAGCATAAAGCCAAAGAAACAAAGGAAGATGCTGGATGAGCCGACTTACAGGAAGCGGCAGATCCGCGCCCCGCTCTCGAAGGATCTCAGGTCAAAGTACGGAAAGAGGACCGTTTCCCTCAGGAAGGGGGACACAGTCCAAATCACCAGAGGTGACTATAAGGGGCATGAGGGGAAAGTGGCCTCGGTCGACACCTCCGCGATGCGAATAACGGTCGAGGGGGTCAATGCCAAGAAGATGGACGGGACCACTATCCCGGTCATGATCTCCCCGTCAAAGGTGATGGTCACTAAACTGGATCTATCTGACAAGATCAGGAAGGATTCATTCAAGGGTGATTGAGAGGAGGATTAAGATTGGCAGGACACCTTAGAACTTATCCGGCGCCCAGGCACTGGCCTGTCGCCATAAAAGAAAGGGCATTCACGGTGAAGCCCTCTGCAGGTCCGCATCCCATAGATGAATGCATACCCCTGGGCATACTGCTCCGGGATGTGCTCGGTAAAGTAAAGACAATCGGGGAAGCGAAGAGGGCTCTCTCCGAGAGGAAGGTGTTTGTGGACGGGCGGGCAAGGACGGACTACCGCTACCCGGTGGGTCTGATGGACGTCATTTATATCAAGCCCGAGGAAGCCTACTTCAGGGTTATCTCACACAGAGTCAAGAAATTGGCGTTGATGAAGATACCCGCGGAAGAGGCTACATTCAAGCTGCTGAAGGTCACCGGAAAGAAACTGCTGAAACAGGGTAGACTACAACTAGCCTTCCACGACGGCAGCACGAAGATATTTAAGGTCGAAGATCCGTTCAACATACAGCTCCCTTACATGACAAACGACGTGCTCAAAGTATCGCTCTCAGACGACCAGGTGCTGGACCACATACCTCTGGCGCAGGGGGCATTCGTGGTCGTGACGGGAGGGCGGAACGTCGGTCAGTACGGGACAGTCCTTGAGGTTCCGGCGAGCAAGTCGCCCAACGCCCTTGCCAAAGTTTCAATAGGCGGGAATGAGACGACCGTTACGCTTAAGTACCTATTCCCGATAGGGAAGGAGAGTCCAATCATTACCATAAATGGAGAGGTGGCATAGGTTGTCCGAGGGTGCTACCGCCGCCATGGGCGGCGAATTGAACCCCATGCGTGAGATAAGACTTGGCAAAGTCGTCGTCAACATGGGACTGGGAGAGGGCGGAGAGAGGCTAGAGAAGGCCATGACCGTCCTCAAGTCAATAACTGGCGTGAAGCCATGCCCCAGGAAGGCAAAAAAGTCCATACGTGATTTTGGGGTAAGGAAGGGCGAAAACATCGGCTGCGTGGCGACCCTCAGGGGTCCGCAGGCAGAGGATTTCCTTAAGCGCGCCTTCGAATCCTTGAAGAACAAGATCAGGGAGAGCTGTTTCGACAACTATGGGAATATATCCTTCGGCATCAAGGAGCACATAAACCTCCCTGGAACTAAATACGACCCGACGCTCGGCATATTTGGCATGAACGTCTGCATCGTCCTTGAGCGCCCCGGATACCGCGTCGCCAGGAGGAAGATGAGGCCCGGCACGATCGGGATGGGGCACCGAGTGAGCAAGGATGAAGCAATGGACTACATGAAGCGCCGGTTCGGCATCAATATCGAAACGGAGGCCTAAACATGGGTAAATACCGTCAGCCAAAAGAGAGGAAATTCGGGAAAGGCAGCAGAAGGTGCAAGAGGTGCGGTTCCAAGGGCAGCACCCTGATAAGGAGATACGGCCTGAACCTCTGCAGGCAGTGCTTCAGGGAATCGGCTGAGAACCTCGGATTCAAGAAGTATTTGTGATGGTGATAATCGATGTGGGTACAGGATCCTCTTGCAAATTCACTCGTGAACATCATGAACAGCGAAGAGAGGGGCAAGAACGAGTGCATAGTCACTCCTGCCCCTAAACTAATCGCGAATGTCCTCAGGGTTCTCCAAAAGGCAGGGTATGTGGGGGAGTTCGAATATATCGATGATGGCAGGCTGGGCAAGCTCAGGATCCAGCTGCTTGGGAGGATCAACAAGTGCGGCGTGATCAAGCCGTACTTCAACGTCTCATATAGGGAGCTCGAGGGCATCGCCCAGCAGTACCTCCCAGGGAAAGAGATCGGCTTCATCATACTCACCACGTCCAGGGGAATTATGACTCACAAAGAGGCAATAGCCAACAAGGTCGGTGGGAGGCTGCTGGCCTACGTCTACTGAGGTGGTGCATGTGGTGGAATTCGCCTCTACTAAGGTTCAGATCCCTGACGGCGTCCAGGTCGAGGTGAATGCATCAGCAGTCACGGTCACAGGACCAAAGGGGAAGCTTACCAGGGACTTCTCCCACTCGGGCCTCAGGCTATCGATTGATGGCAAAGCCGTCGATGTTGCTGCCACAATGAAGGGAAAGAAGCAAAGGGCACTCGTGGGGACGATTGCATCGCACATAAAGAACATGATAAAGGGAGTGACCCAGGGCCACGTTTACAAGATGAAGGTTGTCTATGCGCACTTCCCCATCACTGTTAAGGTTACTGGCAAGGATGTGCTTATAGAGAACTTCATGGGGGAGCGGTCCAAGCGTCGTGCCAAGATAGTCGGGAGTGCGAAAGTGACCGTCCAGGGTGAAGAGCTATTCATTGAGGGTGTTGACAAGGAGGAGGTCGGTCAGACCGCTGCGAACATTCACATGGCTACGCATGTGAAGAAGATGGATCCGAGGGTCTTCCAGGACGGTATATATCTGGCGGAGAGGGTGTGATATGACCGGGTGTGGATGCTCACAGGATAACTGTGCGCACGAGTTTGATTCATTGCTCAGGAAGCGCAAAGAGATCGCCAGCCGGCGACCCAAGTTCAGGAGATCGGAGTCGAACAGGTTCCCCAGACTCGGCGACAAATGGCGGAGCAGCAAGGGAATCCGATCCAAGATGCGGCTTAAGAAGAAGGGCAGATGGCCCATAGTCGAGACTGGGTACCGCGGTCCGAGGCTTACAAGGGGCCTGAACCCCAAGGGCAGGATCGAGGTGCTCGTCCATACGCCGGAAGATGTCGAGTTCATTGACCCGTACATGATGGCGATCAGGATAGCCGCTAGCGTCGGGAAGAGGAAACGTGCAGAGATAATCAAGAAAGCCGGTGAATTCGGCGTAGAGATAGTCAACCTGAGGCCCGACGAGAAACCGAAGGAAGCAAAGGCTGAAGAAAAGGCTGAGGAGGAACCGTCAGAAGAAACAGTCGCCTCCAAGGCTTCGGATAACGATCAGGAGGGTAGCAAGGAATGAGCCTGAGCAATCAGAGGCGCCTTGCCGCAGAAGTCCTCGGTATTGGGGAGACTAGAGTGTGGATAGACCCAACGAGGTTCGAGGACGTGGTGGCAGCGATAACCCGCGAAGACATACGGAACCTGATCAAAGAAGGTGTGATTAGGGCCAGGCCCGAGAGGGGCGTCAGCAGGGGCAGGTGCAGGATAGCCCGCCTCCAGAAGAAGAAGGGCCTCAGGAAGGGCCCTGGCAGCCGCAAAGGGACGGTCGAGGGCGACGAATGGGAGTTCCGCATACGCTCCATGCGCGCTTTTCTCCGCCTCCTCAAGAAGAGGAAGATAATCACACCTGGCATCTACAGGGAGCTCTACCTCAAGGCAAAGGGCGGCGCTTTCCACAACAAGAGGCAGCTCAAGACATATATCGAGGAGCACGGTTTGGCAAGGAGGTAATGTTAGTTGGCAAAGGGAACGATTTACAGGGTCGCCTTCCGGAGAAGGCGTGAGGACAGGACCGATTATCGCCTCAGGAAGAGGCTCATATCAAGCAGGCTTCCGAGGCTAGTTATCAGGCGGAGCCTCAAGCACACCTATCTCCAGCTTGTGGAAGCAAGGATCGAGGGTGACCATGTCCTGGTCTCCGCGAGCACAGCGGAGCTGAGGAAGTACGGGTGGAAGGGCGGCACAGGCAATGTCCCTGCTGCATACCTCGCCGGTTTCCTCATCGGGAAGAAGGCGATAGCCAAGGGCATTAGCAAGGCCATCGTCGACATAAACGGCTATGCAGTGACGAAGTCCAACCGCATACTGAACGCAATGAAGGGCGCGATCGACTCTGGGATGGAGATACCGCACGGCGAAGAGATTCTCCCTGACGAGGAGAGGGCAAAGGGCGCTGCGATTGCTGAATTCGCCTCAGCCCTCCAGGGCGAGGATCCTGAAAAGTACCGGCGCATGTTCTCAAGCTACCTTAAGAATGAACTGCCCCCTGAGAACATTGTTGATCACTTCGACAGTGTCAAGGCGGCGATAGAGAAAGAGGTGAGATGAGTTGTCGTACCAAACAACCCAGTGGATACCGAGGACATCCCTCGGGAAGGCTGTACTAGAAGGCAAGATCACGAGCATCAAAGATGTCTTCGAGCAGAACCAGCCGATCAAGGAGCCTGAGATAGTGGACGCTCTGCTGCCCGATATGAAGCATGAGGTCTTGGACGTAAGCGTTGTCCAGAAGCAGACTGACGCCGGCGAGATCACCAAGTTCAAGATCGGCGTAGTGGTTGGAAACGGGGACGGGTACATCGGGGTCGGCATAGGAAAGTCAAAGCAGATGCGGTTCGCGATCGACAAGGCAGTGGCCGACGCAAAGCTAAACCTCACTCCCGTGAGGAGGGGCTGCGGTAACTGGGAGTGCCCTTGCGGCAAGCCGCACAGCCTTCCATTCAAGGTCACAGGGAAGAATGGCAGCGTATCCGTAGTGCTGTTGCCTGCTCCCAAAGGGATCGGTCTAGTTGGCGGAGAGGTCGCAAAGACGATACTCCGGTACGCTGGCATCAAGGACGCATGGGTAGTTTCCTTCGGGGAGACGAGGACCACAATCAACTTCGCTGGCGCGGTCTACGATGCGTTGAAGAACACTTACAGGTTCAAGCGGTGAGGTTTTGAAAATGAAGACATACCTTGTAATACGCCTAAGGGGCGAGATGGGGATCGCACCCGAAATATTGGACACTCTCTCGAGGATGAACCTGCCATCGAAGTTCTCTGCAACACTGGTATCAGACACCCCTTCGAATATCGGGATGCTGAACAAGGTCGCAGACTACGTCACTTGGGGGGAGATAGATCAACCTTCCTTGGTCGAGCTCCTGAAGAAAAGGGGGCGCCTCCCAGGGGACAGGCGCCTTAGCGAAGAGGTGCTCAAAGAGCTCTCGCTCGGAACATTCGAGGAACTGGCGGAGATGATGCTGAAAGAGGGCTCTGTTATCCCGCCGATTAAGAGGACATTCCGCCTTACGCCGCCGAGCGGAGGCTTCAAGGGGCACATCACGAGGCACCTTAAATCGGGTGGCGAGCTCGGCTACCGCGGAGCGGCGATAGCGGAACTGCTTCGCAAGATGATCTAAGGCCTTCCTCTCCCCCCATTTCCTTCGATTGTCGAACTTTTCTTTCCATCCAGGCATCGGATACCGCGACCTCATCGCCGCCTCCAAAAGGTAAAAATATTTAAGATAGGCATCTTTCTTCTAAACGCTAATCCTAGTGGTGTTTACAGATGGTCGTCAGAAGAGATCGAAAAGTCCGCAGACAGCGCGGCTCAAGGCTCTACGGTTGGGGCACGATTGGCCAGCACAGGAAGTCGGGAATGCGGGGCGGTTTCGGAAACGCAGGCATGCACAAGCACAAGTGGAGCTGGACGGTGAAATACGGCAAGGATCATTACGGTAAGGACGGCTTTGTCAGGCCGGCAGCAGTTCTTGAGGAAGTCTCTGCGATAAACGTCGGCTCGCTCCAGTCCCTGGTGGAGGGCAAGGTTGTCGAGAAGGACGAGAAGGGGAGGGCAGTGATCGACCTCTCTTCGCTTGGCTACGACAAGCTACTGGGAGGGGGCAAG
>MAGV01000023.1:0-4209 GCA_001717015.1 Candidatus Methanosuratincola petrocarbonis (ex Vanwonterghem et al. 2016)
GAGCTGCGCTACCCTATCGCCGTGGCCTGTCTTGAACGTGGCAAGCCCGTCGTGTCCGACAAGCCCCTTACCCTCTCCACCAAGGATTCCCTTGATCTTGTCAAGAAGGCGAGGGAGAAGAGGGTAATCAATGCTACTACCTTCAACATGGGCTTCTATCCCATGGTGAAGCAGGCCAAGGCAATGGTGAGAAACGGCCAACTTGGCGCGGTAAGTTTCATCCAAGGTTCTTATTTGCAGGACTGGCTTCTCACGGAGAACGACTACAACTGGAGGGTCGAGGCGAGATTTTCCGGTCCCTCCAGAGTTCTCGCGGACATCGGGTCTCACTGGCTCCAGATGACCCAGGAGATACTAGGGCAGCGGGTGACCAAGGTCTACTCGAAGACCAGGATAGTCTTGCCCACCAGGAAGAAACCCCTTGTTCCCGCCGNCAGGTGGATACCGAAGACCTAGGTGTTGCCATGCTGGAGTTCGAAGGAGGGACCATAGGTACGGTAGCCGCTTGCCAGGTTTGCCCGGGGAGGAAGAACCGGATCAGCTTGGAAATCTACGGCCGAGAAAAGAGCCTTGCCTGGAGCGGCGAGGAGCCCAACGTGCTCTGGATAGGTTCCCGATTCGAGCCCAACTCGCTCCTTCTTAAAGACCCGAGCCTTGCCCAGCCCATGGCGCGTGACCTTATGGGAGCTCCGGGCGGTCTGGCCGAAGGCTACCTAGATACCTGGCGGGCAATCTTCAGCGTGATCTACGACCACATCAAGGGGAATGAGTACCCGGAGAGAGAAGACGCCTTCCCAACCTTCGCAGAGGGCTATCGTATCCAGGTGTTGGTGGAGGCAATGCTCAAGAGCAATGCGGAGAACCGTTGGGTAGATGTGAAATATGAAGTGTGAGGAGAACACCTGCCTTCTCGGGATAGACATAGGCACCACCAGCTGGAAAATGGCGGCCTACGACCCTTTGGGCCAGCCTATATCCTTTTGGACGACGCCTTGTAGGATGCAGCAGGATGGAGAAGGGCACGCCACTCATGACCCCAGCGAACTCTGGAATGCTGTATGTGCGGGCATTCGGAAGGTAACTGGAGATGTCGGGTTGGGAAACATAGTCTCTGTGGCTGTAGCTAGTGTAGGGGAGTCCGGTGTCCTCCTGGACCGTAACGACAGGCCTCTGTATCCCGTAATCGCATGGTTTGACCAGAGAACCCTGGAACAGGCCCAGTGGTGGGCCGACGAAGTAGGGAAGCAGTGGATCTACCAGATCACGGGGTATCCCTTGCAGTATATCCCTAGTATTAACAAGATCATGTGGATCCGAAAACACGAACCGGATGCCTTCACTGCCGCGGTCAAGTGGCTTTGTGTTGCAGACTACATAGCCTACAGGTTGTGCGGGGAGATGGCCATGGACTACTCCTTGGCCTCAAGAACCATGGCCCTGGACATCAGGGCAAGGGCGTGGTCTAATGATATGCTCAACATCGCCGGGATCCCACCGTCGCTGTTTCCTTCGGTGGTGCCCAGCGGTACTCGCCTCGGAACAGTTTCCAAAGCGGCCTCACGGGAGACTGGCCTCACCCGAGATTGCGTAGTGACCGCAGGGGGACATGATCACATATGCGCAGCCTTGGCCGTGGGCGCAACCCACAGCGGCAAAGTCCTGGATTCGGCGGGAACAGCTGAGGTGCTCCTTATTCCCCTGGAAAAACCGCAGGTCAGCCTAGATCTTCTTGAGAGTGGGCTTGCCACCGGGTGCCACTGTGCGCCGGGAAAGTTCTACCTCATGGGTGTTCTCCAGACGGCTGGTGCCAGCCTGGACTGGGTCAGGGAGTTGCTAGGGATCGATCATTCCTCCCTCGAGGCTGGCAGCAAAGGGACAGGCCTCTTTTTCTTGCCTCACCTTCGTGGCTCTGTATCCCCCTACGTGGACAGCGGGTCACGGGCCGCCTTTGTCGGCTTGCGCGCTCACCATAGCAAGAATGACCTAATGAGGTCGGTGGTCGAGGGAGTATGCTATGAGGCTAGGTTGATGATGGATAATGTGAAAGCCTTCACGGGTGTTGACCCGACCAGAGTCGTTTTCGTTGGAGGAGGAACCAAGAACCCTCTTTGGCTCAGGACAAAGTGTGATGTGATGGGCAAGCCCCTCGAGGCTTACCTGGACGATGAAACCGTAACCAGGGGTGCGGCCATGCTCGCTGGCCTTGGGGCCAGTTTATTCCCCAACCTGGATACCGCCATCCGGCACATGGGCTCCAGAGCCATCGAGCATATCCCCAGTGAAGGGATGCACGAGTACCATAAGCGTAACTACGAGGTCTACTCAAGCCTCTACGGGAACCTGAAGGAAGTTAACGAGGCCATTTCGGCTCGGTTTGGACAGATTTGGCCATAAACAACCCGGCACCGGGGGTGGGAAAGGGTGAGCCATGCTAGGATCACTGGGGTGGACATAGGGGGCACCCACATAAAAGCAGCGCTGGTAGAGGGGGACGGAATGATACTGAAGAGGAGCAAGATACCTACGCTGGCCACTGAGGGTTCCGTTTCAGTCGTGGGCAGGTTGATCGAGGCCATCACAGCCGTGTCTGAGCCTGAACGGGGCTCGGCCATCGGTCTTGCCGTTCCCGGAGCCATCGACATGGGACGTGAGAAGATCTTCCTACTGCCCAATATCCCTGGGGACTGGGAGAATATACCTGTAGTAGATACGCTTAGGGAAAGATTCCATGTGCCAGTGTTCCTCATAAACGATGTGCGCGCCGCAGCCTATGGTGAGAGCAGGCTTGGTGTTGGGCGCGGAGCGAAATCCATGGTCTTCGTGTCTCTAGGAACTGGGATCGGGGGCGGCATAGTCCTGGACGGAAAGCCCTTTTTTGGCGCTGAAGATTCAGCCGGTGAAATCGGTCACCAGGTGATTGACGTAGACGGCGAGCCTTGTGGTTGCGGGAACTGGGGGTGCGTTGAATCCCTGGCGTCAGGGCCCGCCATAGCATCTATGGCCATAAAAGCAATAAAGCAAGGGCAGCCGACCGTCATAACGGAGATCGTGAACGGGGATCTGAACGTAGTCAATCCTGAGGTGGTAGCCAAGGCGGCAGACCAGGGCGACCCGCTAGCCAGGAGGATACTGGAGAAAGCGGGGTTCTATATCGGAACGGCCATAGGCAATGTCATCACCATCCTGAACCCCAACCTAGTTGTGCTGGGAGGAAGCGTATCCGAGAGTGGGCCGTGCCTCCTAGACTCCATTGAGAAGACCGTCACCAGGAGGGTGAAAATGGTACGGGGCGGAAGAGGCGAGGTCAGGATAGTGAAAAGCCACCTTGGCGATGATGCGGGCATCCTCGGAAGCGCCCTTTGGGCTTTGGAGCGCCTATCAAATACCCAGTGAGGAGGGTATTCGATGTACGTAGGCTTCATGACTGCTTGTCTTCCCAGGCTCTCCCTTCAGGAGCTGGCTTCCTGGGCATCGGCCAAGGGCTTCAAAGGCCTTGAGCTCGCCTGCTGGCCAGTGGGGGGAAAGGACCGTCGCTACGCCGGGGCATGTCACGTGGATGTGGAAGAGCTGACCCCGGATGGTGCTGCCGGCATAAGGGATATGATGGCGAAATGCGGTCTCACCATTTCGTCCCTCGGCTACTACCCTAACAACCTGGACCCGGATCCCACCAAGAGAGAGATCTTCCACTCGCACCTAAAAAAGGTAATTGGCGGGGCGGCATCCCTAGGGGTTCCTGTGGTGGGTACCTTCATCGGCCGTGACCCCAAGGCCAAGATGGAGGAGGCCATCGAGGCCTTCAAGGCCGAGTGGCCGCGCCTTGTCCGTTACGCGGAGGATAAAGGTGTGAAGATTGCTATCGAGAACTGCCCCATGATGTACACGTGGCCGGCAGGTACCAATGCGGCTTTTTCGCCGGATTTCTGGGATGCTATGTTTGAGATCATCCCTTCTCCGAACCTCGGTTTGAACCTGGACCCGTCCCACCTTATCTGGCAGTTCATTGACCCTGCGGCGATAGTGCGCGAATACCATGACAAAATCCTGCATATTCACGCCAAGGATACATTGATAGACTGGAGGGTCCTGCGAAGAGTAGGTTTCTTTTCCCAGAAGAACAACCTTTATACCTGGTGGAAAGATAAGGTTGCCGGGCTGGGGGACGTGGATTGGCGGGATTTCATCGGCGCACTTCATGAGGTCGGGTAC
>MAGV01000023.1:4233-7892 GCA_001717015.1 Candidatus Methanosuratincola petrocarbonis (ex Vanwonterghem et al. 2016)
GGAGAAGATCAAAGCGGGATTGCTTTTGGCGAAGAAGACCATTGAGAGGTACCTGCCGTAGTTGAGGAGGTGAAGGTGTGAAGGCGGCCGTCTACCACGATATAGGGCAAATTGCTCTTTGTGAGGTTCCCGATCCGGCGCTGGAGGACGGTGGGTTGGTCATCAAGGTGGATACGTGTGCCATATGCGGAGCAGATAACAGGACCTACCGGCACGGGCACCGTCACGTAAACCCCCCTCAGGTACTGGGACACGAGGTAACAGGAGTAGTAATTGAAACGGCCAGCGATCGTTTCAGGGAGGGTGACCGGGTGCAAGTGGCGCCGGCCATTTCCTGCGGCGCATGCAAGTATTGCAGGGTCGGTCTGCTAAACATGTGCGATGACCGCTATACCGTTGGATACCACATCCCTGGCGGTTTCGCCGAAAAGATGGGGATACCCGCGCAGGCGGTCAGGATGGGGAATGTCTCCACTGTTCCGGAGAGCCTCAGCCTTGAAGAGGCCAGCCTGGCGGAGCCCCTCGCCTGTTGTGTCAACGGGCAGGAACTCGCCAGGGTAGATGTGGGCGATAGTGTGCTCGTTATCGGCGCTGGCCCAGTGGGGTGTATGCACGCTTCCCTTGCCAGGGCCCTGGGAGCGACCTGTGTCATCATGACCGATTCCGACCTTCAAAGGCTTGCCCTTGCATCGAGAATAGTGGGACCGGACCTGGCAGTAAACCCTTTAGATCTCGATGCCGCAGTCATGGAGGTTACGGAAGGAACAGGGGTGAAGGTGGTAATGGTGGCCGCCGGTGCACCAGAGGCCCAGGCCATGGCCGTGAGACTGGCGGCCAAGATGGGTAGGGTCTGTTTCTTTGCAGGTCTTCCCGCGGGATCAGACAGCCCCCAGATTGATGCCAACCTCGTTCACTATAGACAGCTCTCTCTGTTCGGTGCTTTCTCATCCACTCCGCGCCACAACAGGCGGGCCCTAGGCCTACTTTCCCAGGGGAAGGTATCTGGCAAGAACGTCATAACTGCCAGGTTGCCCCTAGATGATATTGCAGCAGCTTTTGAACTCGCGAGGCAACCGGAGCATCTGCGAGTTGTCCTGAAACCATAAGGAGGTCGGCGCGTTGCCTCGAAGTGGCAGGATTCTGAGAGTGGATCTCACCAGGGAAGCCTACCGGGTGGAGGAGATTCCAGAGCGGGTCCTTTCCCTGTATCTAGGTGGGCGGGGCCTCGCCGCCCGGTACTACCTTGACGAGATGCAGGGTGACGAAACACCTCTTTCCCCGGAAAACCGCCTCTATGTGTTCCCCGGTGCTTTCGTGGGCACGGAAGTGCCTGGAGCCGTAAAAACCTACATCGCCACCCGGGGCCCAGAGACTGGTCATTACCTCGTGACAAACGCCGGTGGAATTTTCGGCTCCTTTCTCAGGAGGCCCGGTTATATGGGCATAATCATCGAGGGAAGGGCAAGGGCGCCTGTGGCACTCGGCCTAGGGCAATCGGGTGTATCCTTTCTGAGAGCCAACTCCCTCTGGGGCCTTGACACGGGCAAGACAGAAGAGGAACTTCGCCGCGCCCTTCCCGGCCCGAATGCGGCGCTCTCTATAGGCCCCGCCGGGGAGAGCCTTGTTGCCTTCGCTTGCGTCCAGTCCGGAACCCGATCCTTCGGACGTGGTGGAGCAGGGGCTGTCATGGGGTCCAAGAACCTCAAGGGCATTGTGGTACAGGCCAAAGGAACCATCCCCGCAGCTGACATCGCCGCTTTCCGGAGGGAACGGCCGCTCCTTGTAGAGAGACTCAAGAGAGACCGGGCCGGAATCCACAGACTGGGAAGAAACGCCATAATCGAGATCACGCAACTTGCCGGAATACTCCCCACCAGGAACTGGACGGAAGGGATTTATGAGGGGTATCCCTTTCTGGCACCGGAACGTTTGAGAGAGGTCTACCTCAAGAGGCGAAAAACCTGTTACAACTGTCCCATAAGGTGCTGGCAGGTAGGGGAGATTCCTGAGGGCCCGATGCGAGGGCTCACCAGCGACCCTGAGTATGAGACACTGTGGGCCTATGGTCCGGCCTGCGGTATCAAGGACTACTCGGTCATCCTCTCTGCCAATCGCATCGCCGATGATCTTGGGTTGGATACAATGACCTCTGGACAGGTGGCCGCGCTCATCATGGACCTCCATGCAAGGGGGAAGATGAAGCCCGGCTTTCCCGGAATGGATGTCGGCTTTGGACAAGGCGCGGTTCTTCTCGAGATTCTCCAGCGGCTGCCCCAGCGACAAGGGGTCTATGACATCTTGGCTGGCGGGTTCCTCGCTATCAAAGAAAGGATCCCTTGGGCCGATTCCCTGGCCATAGAGGTAAAGGGAATGCCACCCGCTGGTTACGATCCCAGGGGGGCCGTTGGAATGGCCCTCGCCTACGCCACCTCCACGAGGGGCGCATGTCACAATGTTGGCGGGTGGACCATCCGACACGAAGTGGGAACGGAGCTCGACCGCTTCGGAACCGGGGGCAAGGCTGGCCTCGTCTTTAACCTCCAAAACACTCGAGCCTATATCGACTGCCTCGGCATATGTACGGAGGTTCGGAGGTCCATGGGATATGGGGATAGTCCCGAGGGTCAGTGGTTTGAGATGGTGATGGGAGACAACATGACGCCCAGCCTGACCCTGGTGGGGGAGAGAGTATACACGGCAGAACGCTCTGCCCTGGTGCGGGAGGGAGTCTCTCGGAAGGACGATTCCTTGCCCGCCAGGTGGGCCCAAGAGGTCCTGGTAGGGGGACCAGCTGAGGGCAGCAGGATATCTCCTCAGGCCTTCTCCAGGATGCTCGATGAGTACTACGAAATGCGGGGTTGGGATAGCGAGGGGATTCCAACCAAGTGTACTCTCAGCCGTTTGAGTCTGTGATTCCGCCTCTGGGGGCAACGTATGCTTATTGTGCTTGTAGGGGTACATCTTCAACATCGCAGGTTTGGCTCTTCGTCATCCAGGTGACTCCGACCATCATCCAGTACGTGGGGCTAAGAATGCTCGCGGGAATGGTCAAAGCAGCCGCAACTGACGTGGACTTCCCGTAGTGCTTCACCTCGACCATGAAAGAGATCTGAAAACCGTTGCCGCCTGTCTTGAGGTTGGCTTCACCTAGGTGACGATAGAACGGTTCGTCCTCCCCATCAATGAGAATATTGCCTTACCGCCCAAGCGGTGAAAATGACCAGGGCAAGCAGCGCGGGATATGGCTATGTACTCCACGCTGGTGGCCGTGCCGATACCGAGCAGCATGTCTCCGGACTGACCTCTTTGGAAATAGCCGGCGGCTTCGCCAGGGGAAACGGGGTCGTTGCCCTTGATGTCGGATTAGAACACGGAATGGTGTCTAAGGAGGGTCCAGCTCGATATCGAACGCGTGAGGCTGATAAGGGAACCTGGCCTTCACCGAGGCAATTCCGCTGGAAGAAGGGGACGGGGCGACACCAGGATATACCTGGGCGCTGGAAATCCGCTTCGTGTCCGTTCTGAAGGACAGGATCGACCTCCCCAGAGTGTGCCCTGGAGAGATCACATGAGAGAGGCCTGCTTGCCCCCTGAAACATCCTCACTCTTTGAGGGTTTGATCTCTACGGCCTGGGGCGAATGTTGCACACCTCCCGGTT
>MAGV01000024.1:0-18403 GCA_001717015.1 Candidatus Methanosuratincola petrocarbonis (ex Vanwonterghem et al. 2016)
CCTTGGATCAGGGAACCGCCGAGAACTCCGCCGTGGAGAGAGCTGGGCGGGGTTCCAGGCTTGTTTATGTCGAATGAACGGGCAACATACATCCTGGCGGGCTTCGAGGGATCCCGCTTGGGGGTCGGGATAGTCTCTTCGAGAACCTTTATGAGGTAGTCGATATTTGCCCCGTGGAGGGCAGATATCGGGACTATTGGTGCCCCCTCTGCAATCGTCCCCTTAACGAAATTCAGGATCTGGTTATAGTTTTCCAGAACCTTCTCGCGATCGACTGCGTCAATCTTATTCTGGACGATGACTATGTTCTTCACGCCTATGATCTCGAGCGCAACGAGGTGTTCCCTTGTCTGGGGCTGCGGGCAGTCCTCCGCGGCAGATATTATCAGCATTGCCCCATCCATCAGCGCTGATCCCGAGAGCATGGTAGCCATGAGGCTTTCGTGACCCGGGGCATCAACAAAAGAAACTTTCCGGAGCATCTCTGTCTTCACATTATGGACAGGACAGACCTCTGAAACGGTGTATGCCTCGGGCCCTTTGCACATGGGGCACTTCCTGAAGACCGTGTCTGCATAACCCAGCTTGATCGTTATGCCCCTCTTCAGCTCTTCGCTGTGGTGGGCAGCCCAGACCCCGCTGAGGGCAGAGACCACTGTAGTCTTGCCGTGATCGACGTGCCCCGTGAGGCCGATGTTGCACTCGGGCTGCGTGCTCTCCTTACTCACTCTTCTTCCCTGCTTCCTCTTTCTTCACGATTACTGCATTGATCTGGACGATGTCTTCAGTGATCATATTGCCCCTGACGAGCTTCCTCCTCCTTTCGCCGTCTTCATGCGGCCGGAAGCCAGGGGGCGAAGAGAGCAGGAGTTTCCGCTTGGAACCGCCCGGAACGTCGTTGCGCATAGGTATCCCGCTCCGGTCTGTCCCCCCGAGTATCTTGAGCTCCACGCCTGCCAGACCGAATGGGTCACCATTCAGGGTGTCTCCGATCTTCAGGCCGATGAGCGCCTGTGAATGGGGATCGGAGACTGTCACTGTTTTCGACGTCCCATCAGATGGGTTTGAGACCACAAGTTTGAACTCTACCAATATGCATCACCGAGATAATGACTGTTGATCACAGTTCGAAGTGTAAGATAGTTTATATCCCTTTCGCAATTCGTCAGGGCTCGGTTGGCGGACCCAACGCAGGCATTTTTAGAACCCCGATGACTTCCATTTTATTCTCATTATCTTGTCGATTATCCCTAGCTCGTCCTCCCCAAGCCGGTCCTTGTATTTCTCCCTGAGTATGAAAAGGTCGTTGTCCGGGATCGATACCAGCAGGTTCTCGCCTTCCTGCACTTGCCTCCCGACCATGAAGTCGCCTTTCATCGAGATCGCAATCTTGTCACCGCGCTTCGCCTCGTGCAGGTTCTTCCCGCTGTCCTGTATCTGCATTATCGAGCCGAGGACCTCGCCATTCTCCTTCATGAGCTGGTAACCAGGCTTTATCCTCCCGCCCAGTACTTCGACACCGAATATGGGGGGAGAGCTCTTCCTGAAAACGCATCCCGGGAGGATCCTGACCTCCCCAGGCATTATCAGGCTGCTGAACTCTTTCGTGGTGATCTCCTCGATCAGCTTAGCCGACCAGGACTTGAAGTCGTCGACGATGTGGTAGATCACGTTGCTCGTGAATATGGGGATGCCCCTATCCTTTGCCTCAGCCTCGGCCTCCGGCGTGACCTTGACGTTAAAGCCAACGATTGCAGCGTACTCTGGCTTCGTCTTCTTGACTATTGTGGCCTCGATGAGATCCCGCTTCGAGACGGGGCCGATGTCTGAGACCCTCACCGGCACCTGCTGGGTCCTCAGGAAGTTCACGAGGGCTTCCAGGGATCCGAGCGTGTCAGCCTTCACAACGATGCCTTGTGAATCCGTGGAGAACCGGACCTCAGAGATCTCTTCGCGGATCCTCTTGAGGGCAGATTCGAGTTCCTCATCGGAGTTGACCACAATCAGCGGGGCACCCGCGACAGCACCCTCGAGTCCGGGGGCGACAATCTTCACCCCGACTGCTGCGATGACTTTGTCAACCGATTGGAACTTGTCTTCTGGATCCCTGATCTCGTTCATTGGCTTCGGAAGCAGCAGGGCCCTTACTTTCGTCACAATCGGCTCGTTGAACCCGCCGACGGCAATCCTGTCGCCGCGCTCGAGCATCCCATCGTAAAGGATGACATCGATGGTGTGCCCTATCCCCAGGTCCTCCTTCGCCTCCAGGATTACCCCCTTGCCTTGCCCCAATGAAACATCAAGCCGCTTGAGGAGGTATTGCTGGACGAGCCCGCAGAGAAGGGCAAGGAGTTCAGGTATCCCCTCCCCCGTGACGGCGCTCGTGGGTACAATGGCGACGGACTTTGTGAAGTCGCGGATCCTGTCGAGGCGGTCAGATGCGAATCCGTACCTCGCCAGGTCGCCAATGATCCTGTATATCATCTCATCTACCTTTTCCTGGACGGCTTTCGTCTGTGCCTTGTAAGACTCGAAGAACGGCTTTTCAGGGAAGGGCCTCCACCCAGGTATCTTGTCCACCTTGTTGGCTGCAACAATGAAGGGGGTCTTTCTGGATCTAAGGATCTCGATGCACTCCTCGGTCTGCTTCTCTGCGCCCTCGAGAATGTCGATGACGAGTATGGCGATGTCAGAGACCGAGCCTCCCCTGACCCTCAGGTTTGTGAAGACCTCATGGCCTGGAGTGTCGATTACGAGGATCCCAGGTATCTTGACCTTCATCTGGAAACCCTTGACTACTGGTGAGCAGTAGCGCTCGATTACGTCGATCGGCAAGAACGAGGCGCCGATGTGCTGGGTTTACCACCACGGCAAAGCAGCCGTGGTCATGGCCCCAACCTCGCGCGCCATGACTGCGCTCCCCCTTATCTTGTCGAGGAGCAGCGTCTTGCCCACATCGACATGTCCCAATACGGTGACTATAGGCTGTCGGATTGGCATCTGAGGTACCCCGAATGGTTTCTCAAAGGTAGAGAAGACCAGCTCACTCATAAATGATGCGGAATGTTGCCTCAAGTAGTTGACAAAGAATAAAAAAGGAATGCAGGTTATGCGGGCGCTGGGAACGGGTCAGGCTACCCATTTTGCGTCCAATCGGTCATACGCCAAGAGATCGCCCTCTCCAAAGAAGATGGCAAGCTCCTTCTGCGCATTCTCGACTGAATCAGAGGCGTGTATCACATTCATGCTCTTCGAGCATGAAAAGTCGCCCCTGACAGTGCCTGGGGATGCCTCCTTCGCATCGGTCGACCCTATGAGCCTTCGCATCACCAAAACGGCGCTCTCCCCCTCTATCGCCATCACCACGACGGGTGCCGATCTTATGAAGGACACGAGCTCGCCGTAGAATGGCTTTTCCCTGTGGACGGCATAAAGCCGCGACGCTTGGTCTTCCGAGACCCTGATCATCCTCATGCCGACTATCTTGAGACCCTTCTTCTCTATCCTAGATATGACCTCGCCGACTAAGCCCCTCAGCACTGCGTCTGGCTTTATCATCGAAAAGGTGCGCTCTATCATCTGCTTACACCTTGGAGGATGCCCACTTGAGATCCCTGGGAACTCTCTTCAGCCCGAGCATGTTCTTGCGGCACTTGCTGGAGCAGAACCTGAGTATGGTACCGTCATTCTTGACGTACATCAGCCCGGTCCCAGCGGGGATCTCTTGGCTGCAGAATGAACACTTCTGGATTCTGACCATATGGCATCAGCCCAATCGAATCATCTTGGCATTAATTTCTTGGCCTCGCGCTCAGTTTCCCTGAGCATCAGGATGTCCCCGATTCGCACAGGGCCCTTGACGTTCCTAGTGATGATCCGCCCCTTATCCTTCCCTTCCAGGACTCGGACGCGGACCTGAATCACTTCGCCAGTGACGCCAGTCCTGCCCACTATCTGAATGACTTCGGCAGGAGAGACGTCACCCATTTCACGGCTCATCGGGAATCACCAGGGGTTAAGCTTCCTCTTTGGGGGTCTCCGCAGGTTCGCCCTGTGCCTTCTTTGCTGCCTTCTTCTTGGGCTTCTCCTTCTTTGGAGCCTCTTCCTTGGGGGCCTCTTCCTTCTTGGGCTCAGCCGCCGGCTCCTCTGCCTTCTTAGGTGCCGGCTTCGGTTCCTCTGCCTTCTCTTCAGCGGTTCCCTTCAGCCTCAGGGAAGAGACCTTTGAGACCACCTCATCGACCAGAGGCTTGCCCTTGCCTGGCTCGACTATCGCAATGGCAGCCGACGGGACGTCAATTCCTGCAGCAGTGCCGAGTTTCACCTTCGAGTCGACATAAACGTATGAGATCTTCTTCTCCTCAGCAAGCAGGGGAAGGTGAGCTACAATCTCAGGTGGGTCTACATCCTGAGCTATGACCAAAAGCTTGGCTATCCCGCGTTCGACCGCCTTGGTGGACTCGTTCGCACCTTTCCTGAGCTTCCCATCCTCTTTTGCCAACTTTACAGCTTCATAAGCGCGCTCCATGATCTCTGGAGGCACATCAAACCTCACAAACATTGGTTTCTTGGACATATCCTTTACCTCGGATGTCTTCATCGCTTGTTTCAATTAGACAAAAGGGAGGGTATTTATGAGCTTTGTGGTAATCAGGCGGATCAGCTGTGTGTAAAGTACCCTATCAGGGCTCCGCCCGAACTACACACCCTCACGAACCCATACCTGTAGAACTGGAACACCTGGGGGAGACCCTCGCTGAGTACCCCAGAGTCGACAAGGCCCGATTCCTTTGAGGCATCAGGCTTCACTACTGAGATAGGCACCCCCGCACCCTCAGGCAGCCACTGTATGATCGGTGCCCCGAGCGATCTCGCTTCGGCTACTCCCTCGCTGTGGAGCCTGCAACTCCCATCAGAGGTGACCTCTATGTTGAAGAGGTTCATCAGGCGCAAATACCGGCTCTTTTTTGCGCCGTTCAGATCGGAGGAATTTACGATTATCCTGGACCCGGGGCCTATCTTAAAGTGCCTTGAGCCCCACTCAGGATGGTCCGGATGCAATGGGATGCTCACCTCGAAGCCCCTATCGATCCCTTCGACTAGGATTGCCTTTGGATCAGCGACGAATACATACCGCTTCGATACTGGGTCAAGGAGCTTGCGGTTTATTGATGAGAGGTTCTCCCAGCTGATCGTTGCTTCAGACGGCCTGACGCCGACCTCCAAGATCAGGCGCCGTACGGTCTCGGGGAGAAAGCCCCGCCTCCGGAGGGCGGAGATCGTGCCGAGACGGGGATCGTCCCAGCTCTCGTAGATCCCAGACTCTATCCCAGCCCTTATCTTGGACTTGCTCAGGACTGTACCCTCGATCTTAAGCCGCCCGTAGTGGATCGCTTCAGGGTACTCCCACCCGAAGTAGTCGTACATGAACTTCTGGCGCGCCATGTTGACCTCATGCTCCTTGCCCCTGAGGATGTGGGTTATCCCCAAGAGGTGGTCGTCAATCCCCGAGGCAAAGTTGTACAGCGGCCAGACCCGGTACCTCGTCCCAATCCTCGGGTGGGGTTTCGTGTCTATGCGCATCGCGGGCCAGTCCCTAATCGCAGGGTTTGGGTGGTCAAGAATGGTCTTCACCCGCATGACTGCGCCACCCCTCCTTATGCTCCCGTCAAGCATGCCCTTCCACCGGGACAATTGCTCCTCGACCGGGAGATCCCTGCACGGGCACGGCTTCCTCTGTGAAATGAATTCCTTGAACCTCTCGGCAGGACATGTGCATATGTAGGCCCCGCCTAAACGCAGCAGCTTCTCAGCGTATTCGTAGTATATCTGGAGGCGGTCAGACTGGATGACTTCGTTGTCCCACCGCACGCCTAGCCACCTCAAGTCCTCCTTGATCGCCTCGTATGCCTCTGGCTGGGGCGGCTTGATTGAAGGGGAGGTATCCTCGAACCGGAGGGTGAAGGACCCGTTGTAGATCTTTGCATATTCATCGCTGAGGATGGCGGCACGGCTGTTTCCCAAATGTATGACCGAGTCTGGGTTGGGCGCAAACCTGACATGGATCCTCGAGTATCTTTCGGCGTTTGGGAGCGGGGGGAGCGGGTGCTGCCGGGGTTTCGGTTTCTCTTTCTCCGCAGAAAGTCCGGCTGATTCGGCTAGCGCCCTTTGGGCCTCCGGGGACATGGCGTTGATCTCAGCCGAAACCTCCTCAGCCAAGCGGAAGATCTCGGCGGCTCTCGACTTAAGTGCAGGCTCCTCTGCAAAGACTTTGCCTGCCACTGCTTTTGGGTTTGCCTTTCCGCCGTACTTGACAGCGTTGAGCAATGCATGGTTCCGGAGCAGCTTCCTTAGCCGGTTATCCTCAGGCGGTTGGTTCAACTGGATCACCACTGGTATGGGAGAAACAATTGTGCGAGGGAGCACTTATCTTTTTGTTGTACCTTCTGCCCCTGCCTCACTTCTTACGCATTACCGCGAATTCGACGAGCTGAGTCAAGGACTTCTTTGGCTCAGAGTCCGGCAGGGAGGAGAGGGCCTTCTTCGCCTCTTCGACATACCCCAAGGCTTTCCCCCGGACGTAGTCTAAGACGCCGTCGCCCTCAAGCGAGGAAATGAGGCTCGCCAGTTCTGCCTGGGACGCATTTTTGTTCCCGAGGAGGGATTTTATCATACCCCTAGACGGGGTCTGCATCCCCCTGATCACTATAAGCGTCTTTTTACCCTCTCTCAGATCGTTCCCAATCGGCTTCCCGAGCTCTTCCTCATTCGAAGTGATTCCCAAGTAATCGTCGAATATCTGGAAGGCCATGCCGAGGTTCCATCCGTATGCCCCGAGTTTCGCGATGCCATCCTCGCTGCCCCCTCCAACGATCGCCCCAATCTCGGCGCAAGCCTGGAAGAGCGCAGCAGTCTTGCCGGAGATCATCTCCAAGTACTCTCCCTCGGTTATTTCTTCCCTCTCCTCGAAGGACATGTCCTGGAACTGACCTATCGAAAGCCTCACCGTGGCATCTGCGAGCGCAGAGGCTGCTGCCCTTGCCTTTCTGTCGTCGAGCGTGCTCCTCAGTATTGCTTGGAACGCCTCCGCGAAGAGGAGATCGCCAGCGAGTATCGCAGTAGGGATCCCCCAGATCACGTGGACCGTAGGGACGCCTCGGCGCATCGTATCGTTGTCCATTATGTCATCATGGACTAGCGTGAAGTTGTGGAGAAGCTCGACCGCAGCCGCCGGTCCAATCGCAGCTACCCGTTCACCGCCCACTGCCTCGCAGGACTTCACGACGAGGTAAGGGCGCATCCTCTTACCGCCGTGGGACGGGAGGTGGTGTGCGGATCTGAACAGGGCGTCTTTCCTGCCGAGCATCGAATCTATGAAATCCCCCACTTCACGGGCTACTGAAGCCATCTCTGCCTCAATCATTTTTGCAAACACCAAGCCCTCTCTGCATTATCCAGTTTAAAAGCCCCCCGCTCAGTACGATGGGCACCGATTTGAGCGATCTGATGTCGCGAGAGCCTGTCAGGAGGGCTGCTGCCTTCAGTTCGTGGATCATCCTTTCCAGCCTCGCAGCCACCTCCCGGTGACCTTTGAATGCCGGTATGAGGAGCTCCCTGGCAACTCCGGCAAGGTCAGCACCCAAGGCTATTGACTTCGCGATATCCAGACCGTTCCTTATGCCACCTGAGGCGATTATGGCTACTGATTTTTTGAGCGACCGGATCTCGCATATGCTCATCGCGGTGGGGATTCCCCAGTCCCAGAAGGTTTCGGCCACTTCTGCCTTCGATCGCTCACCCTTGCTCTGCGCGTTGTAGTACTCGACCGCAGCCCAGCTGGTGCCCCCTGCGCCGGAAACCTCAATGGCGGAGACGCCGGACTCCAAGAGCCTACTTGCAATCTCCCTTGATATGCCGCAGCCGGTCTCCTTGGCTACAATCGGCACCCCCAGATCGCTTGCAAGATCGCGTACAGCACTCAAGACGCCGCGGTACCTAGTGTCCCCCATCGGCTGGACGAGCTCTTGGAGCGGGTTCAGGTGCACGGCGATGGCATCGGCACCGATCATTGAGACAGCCCTCTTGGCGATGGAGAGTCGCTCGGGGCAGAGAAGCTGGGCAGCCCCAATGTTTGCGATCACGAGCATCTCGCCAGACACCTCTCTAACGACACGGAACGTGTCTTCCTGCGAGGGATCCTCGAGGGCTGCCCTCTGGCTACCTACGCAGATCCCCAGCCCGAGCTCAGAGGCAGCCTTGGCGAGGCTCTCGTTGAGCTTCTTCGTTGAGGGGTGGCCCCCTGTCATTGCCGAGATGATAAGCGGCGCTGAGATCCGCTTCCCGAGGAAGACCGTTGAGAGGTCGATGTCAGAGAGGTCGAGTTCTGGCGTTGCAAGGTGGACGAGCTCGACATCCTCCAGGTGCGTGGTCTTCCGCCTGGGCCCGACATCCATATCCCTGCATATCTCGAGGTGCTTCAGCTTCCTGTCAGAGATCATATCTTAACGCCTTTTGACATCTCTTCATTCTGATTCAATCTATATATGTCCCTTCTATTTCTTCGCCGCGAAGTAAGCGCGCGACGGCACCAGGGCGGGTCGCGTTGAAGATGAGCGCCCTTTTCCCCCCTGATGAGAGGTATTTGTCGATCTCGCCGAGCTTGCCCGCCATCCCGCCAGTCACATCGTTACTCCTGCCTTTGGCAGCAGCAATGATCTCTTTGAGCTTCCCGCGACCTATTCTCCCGAGAGGCTTTCCGCCTTCGAGGTACCCATCGACATCGGTCCCGAATGCTAGGAGCTTCGCCGAGCTGGCAAGTGCCAGGATTCGCGCTATTGTGTCACCCGATAGGATCCGCCCATGCCCCTGGCTCGAGAGGATGACGTCCCCTCCCAACGAGGGGAGGAGTCCTGCAGAAAGTGCCAGCTCGACCGGCCGGATGGAGTGTTCCAGACTTGGCTTGCTGCCCCCTTCTTCGAAGAAGCAGGCGGAGGGGTCGATGGCAAAGAAGGGCACCCCCTTATCCAGGAACGAATCGGCGAGCAGGGAAGTTAAGCGGTGCATTGCATGCCTGGTCTCAGCTATCCCGCTTGGGCTCCGCAATTTACCGCTCCCATCGATGTATTTTATTGCGGCATGGTGCCCGTATGAGCCCCCGCCGTGGACGAGCAGGACACGCATCCCTCCCCAGGAAGAGGAGAACTCCTGCGCGATCCGGTCTATCACATCCAAGTTAGGGGTATATGGCGTGTCCTTTTGCGTGATCGCGCTACCGCCCAGCTTGATCACCAAGTCAGCCTTCAATCTCTTTCACCCCTTCGTAGGAGAGACGCACGACCTGGAAGTCCTCGGGCAAAGCACCACCTGCAGGGATCGCAACGTCTGCCACAAGTGTAGGGGAGACAATGATCTTGCTGCCAAGGGAGGGTATTTCCGAGACCCTTTGCAGGTCGGACAATGCTATCTGCCCAGTCGCGTACAGCAGGGAGGCTTCTAGGGAAAATGCCCTGCCTAAGGCAGCCAGGTCGCCCCTCTGGATAGCATTGATGCCCTCTAGGACCAGGTGCGCCAAGAGGTGCCACATCGGGTCAGAGAGTGCTGGGAAATCCTTCGAGAACTTAGATACAGGGGTTTCATCGAGGCGCCTCCCCGGGAGGATCCTCAGGCAGATCGGACCAGAGGCGGTCGACTCGATCGAGAGGAAGCCCTCGCCCTGCCTGCTTGCGACGACCCCTCCCGACAGGGAGGTAAGAGCCCTCGCCGCGGTCACAAAGTCCCATGGGCCCGCCTTCTTCAGGAGCTGGGGGAGGTTCTCCTCAATTGCGTCGCACTCGGTGAGGTACAGCAGGGCTGCCGCATTCACGAAGTCCTGGTCAGGCCCGCCCTCATGCGGGCCGGATATCGAGTAACAGCCGTCGAGCCCCTGAGAGGCAAGGAACTTTGACAGCATTTTTTTGAGGTGTGGAGAGCTTATCGGAATGGAGAGATTCTGAGAGTCGGACTTCTTGACAGTCACGCGCCAAGAGAAGCCCAGGGCCGCAGTGAGCAGGGGGGTGCCTGCCTCCACAAATGCCTCCCCGAGGAGCGGGACTGTGAATGGGACATCAAGCTTGATCGCATCCATAGTAGACCTAACCACCCGGTCGGATTAAGGCTTTCGCCCGCATTTTTGACCTGATTTTACCTGACCTGAGTTACTCGCCCTACTTGAACTCGATCGAGAAGGACCCGTAGCCCACGACATCGCCCTTGGGTCCCGAGGTGTCGCCCGAGGTTGCGTAGCAGAGCTTTCTGCAGCGGTCTGCCCCGAGTGTAAGTGAAGCGGTCATGATAGCCATCACGGGACCAGGACCGCACATCGTGATCTCTTTGCTCCTCACGACCTCATCCACCCCCTTGGGGTTCATTGCGAGGATCTCCCCAATCACGAGCGAATCCCGGTCGTATGCGGATTTGTAAGGCACATAGTGCGAAAAGTCTGTGCTCGCTATGAGCAGGGCTGATCTTCCCTTGACGGCAGCGGCGATTGCTTCCCCGAGCTCCCTCGAGGTCTCGAAGTCTTGGAGCATCATGCAGATCGGAACGATCCGGAAGGAGGATCCGAAGACATACTGGAGGAATGGGATCTGAACTTCAACGGAATGTTCGTATTCGTGAGCGTCCGAGTCGGGCTCTGCTGCCCCAGACCTCATTATTGATCGCGAGACCTCTGTGTCGACCCTGACTCGCCCGAGCGGGGTCAGCCAATCCCCCCCTTCCCAGACTGAGACCGCGGCACCCATGCCGGTATGGTTAGGCCCGATGAGGACGACCGTCTCGGGTGGCGGCTCTTTCGAAACCTCGTAGAAGCCGTGGGCGGCGACCGGACCTGAATAGATGTAGCCGGCATGCGGAGAGATGAGTGCGCAGATCTTCCTCTCGGCGCAAGTAGGCTTTGATGGCAGCCTGCCGGGGCCAACCTTATGCAGGAAGCACCATTTTATCCGCGATTCGAGGGCAACAGGATCAGATTCATAAAAAGAGCCGGAGACTGAGGGGGGTCTATCCCTCAAGACTGTAGTCTCCCCCATACTCCTCCTCTGCGACGAGTACCTTCGACTCGAAGTCGTCGATTGTCGCAGGGAGGTCTTCGGTCGGACCCAGGGCGCCCCTCTCCCGGAGCACCTGCCTGGTCAGAAGCCAGTATGCGAGGGCTATGGATTTCCTCCCCTTGTTGTTGATCGGAATCACCAGGTCCATCAATTGGGCCCTGTTGTCAGTGTCACAGAGGCCGACCACAGGTATGCCCACTTCTGCAGCCTCGATCATTGCCTGCCAGTCCGCCCTGGGGTCGGTCACGACGAGCAGCTTCGGCTCGCAGTAGTTGGAGAGCTTAGGGTTTGTGAACGTGCCAGGTATGAACCGCCCGGTCAGACTCTTCCCCCCAATCATGGAGGAGAATTTCTCAACCGGCTTGAACCCATACTGCCTCGCCGAAGTTGCGTAGACAGTCTCGGGCGCGAACTTTGCTATGAACCTTGAGGCGACCCGGATGCGCTCATCTGTCTTCCTGACATCCAAGACGTAAAGGCCGTCGGGCCTGACACGGTATATGAAGGGGCGCATATCGTTGGTCTTAACATGAGTACCGATATGTATCCCAGCCGCAAGGTATACTTCAAGCGGCAACAACAGGTCAGCAGCTTCAATAGTCGCCATGCAATTACTCCCCAATGGTGCAAATCTGTGAAAACGATAAGAGCTTTTATATTTTTCCTTCCTTGTCCGTCACCGAGAACTTGAGCGATTCGCCGACGAGGTCCACATGTGAGAGGAAGATGCGCCTGCAGCAGTACCTCTCGATCCCCATAGAGTCCAACACCCTGGCAGGGTTCTCGCCCTTCCCCACTCGCTCATTGAACGCCTCCCATTTGTCGGCAATGACCTTGCCGCATGTGAAGCACCGGACAGGGATTATCATAACGACACCTTATCTGTAAGACTTCTGCTTCCTTCTTCGGGCGCTGTAGCCGCCGAACTTCTTCGGCTCGGTCCTCCTGGGATCCTCGACCAGCATCCTCCTGTCGTAGGCCATCAGCTTGCCCTTGAGAGACTCGCCGAATATCTCAGCCAAGGAGTTTGCTATTACGACCCTGGCCGCCTCCGCCTGTCCCATCACACCGCCGCCCTCTACCTTAACGTCGATGTCTATCGCATTGGCATACTCTGCCCCGGCGACGAGAAGGGGCTCTATGACCTTCATCCTCACCAGCTCTGGCGTCATGATTTCGATCGGGGTGTTGTTTATGTAGATCTTACCAGTCCCCTTGGTGGCGACTGCCCTTGCTATGGCAGTCTTCCTTTTTCCGCTAACAACGACTACTTTCTCGCTCATTGCACAGACCATCCTAAACTCTTTGATACCTCGCCAAGCTCCATATACGGACCCCGCAGGTTCTTGACATGTGCTTCTTCAATTGTATGGAACTGGGCATTCGTGAACTCTCCTGGGGTTCCGATGAAGACCTTCAGCCTCTTCAGTGCGGCCTTCCCAGAAGGGGTCTTCGGCAGCATGTTCTTGACGGCGCTGTGGAAAAGGCGATCTGGGGAGCGGTGCTGCTTCATCCCGACCTCCTCCGGGTTCTTTAGCGTCCTTATGGACATCCAACGCTCGTATTTACTCATAACAGAGTCCCGATCCCCGGAGACCGCTATTTTGTCAACATTGACCACAACTACCTTGTCTCCCGCCATCAGATGCTTGGCTATCTTCGAGGCAGCCCTCCCGAGCCTCAGTCCGCTACCGTCGATGTAAAGTACCTCTGGCAATTCGTGTCACCTCAGTATCTTGACCCCTCTTCCCCTCGGATTTAGGTTCAACAGCACCTCGAGTGAGATCGCCCTGCCTCCGGCGCTCGTTATCTTCTCCCTTGCCGAAGGGCTGAAAGACAGGGCAGCGACATCGACTTTCTTGGTGATGTTCCCGAAGCCAAGCACTTTTCCTGGCACAGCTATGAATTCCCCTTCCTTGGCGAATTTGTCGATCTTGCTTACGTTTACAGAGATCCTCTTCCTGGTCGGGATGGAGAGCAGTTCGGAGAGATCCCTCCATACTCCGACATTGCTTGACCTTGAAGCGCGTCTGAGCATTCTTATCAAACGCCTAGTTTTAGGGTTTGTTGGTAATGTCCTCTTCATTTAAGATGCCTCCTTTGTATTTTCAAGCGCAATCCTTATCGACTCGAATTTATCCTTCAGAACGTCGCAAGCAGCGAAGATGAGTTCCTGCGGGGACAGCGATCCTTCGCTTTCGAGCGTCAGCATCGCATTCGCAGGGTTATACGAGACTGAAATCGCCCCATTGGGGCATGCGTCCACGCACTCCTTGCAGAGGGTGCAGTCCCAGACGGAGGTGACCTTCAGAACACCCCCCTCGACGACAAGTATCTTCTTCGGGCAGGCCTGGACGCATTTAACCGAGAGCGAGCACTTCTTCGCGTCAATCGTGATAATCGGCTCGTATTTGACCACCGCGCCCGAAACAGGCTGCCACTTGGCGTGCTCCTTTCCAGAGCCGAGCCGGGCGTGCGCCTCCAAGGCGATCTTCTGACCCTTGTTCAGCACGGCTATGGGGATGTCGTTGTTAGCAACAAAAACTGAGCCCTCGGGCTTGAGCCGCCCGGAGTAAACAGTATAAGCGTCTTCCGGTGCCTCGACCTCGAGAGTCAATATCGCCTCGCAGCGTGGGCACCCTTTCCCACCGCAGTCGCATTCAGAGGGGCGGACCAGGCCCTCTCCGCCCTTGAGGGGCACCAACCCGATCCTGTGGGCGAGTATCTCATCGTAAAGGACGCCCGAGTTCTCGGCTATGAATACCTTGTCGACGGCGGGGACGGTCACCTCAGCCATCACAGTCCTCCTGATGGCGTTTATGAATGAAGGATCCGCGCCCCTTGTGATGATTCTGAACCTCGCGCCGACATTGCCGAGAACTTCAACGTCCATGTGTGTTGACCTCCAACACGGGTCTTGAAGTGAAAGAATAAAGAAGGTATTTAAGCCTTCTTTTTAGACTCTCCTTCCCCTCCTTCCACCGGGCCTTCTAGTCGTGTCATGAGGTATTGGGGTAACGTCCTCTATCCTTCCGATCATCAAGCCAGCCCTTGCCAAGGCCCTGATAGCAGCCTGGGCACCTGGCCCAGGGGTCTTGCTCTTGTGTCCGCCCGGAGCCCTGACCTTGATGTGGATGCCGCTTACCCCCTTCTCGAGGGCCTCCTGCGCAGCCCTTGTCGCGGCGACCATGGCCGCATACGGCGAGGGCTTCTCGCGGTCAGCCTTGACGATCCTGCCGCCCGACTGGAATGCCACGGTCTCGGCTCCTGTCAGGTCGGTTATGTGCACGATTGTGTTGTTGTAAGAGCTGTATATGTTAGCGACTCCCCACTTCATGCCTTTGTCGATCCTTGACATTGCTATGCCTCCTGTGAAGCTGCCTCGGGTGAGGTTAGCTTGATATCGCAAGTTATCTTCGGCTCTTCGTCTCGCTTTACCAGATAACCAGGCGACGTCACCCTCCGCCCGTCAAGGAGCACATGGCCGTGGGCTATGAGCTGCCTTGACTGGTAGGGAGTTGCAGCAAATCCGAGTTTCAGGATCACGCTCTGGAGCCTCCTGTCCAAGATGTTTTCGACGCTGAGACCCAGAACGTTGTCGAGGACAGCTTCCTCGCTCAGGAGACCGAGGCTCGCGAGACGCTGAACCAGCTTCCGCTCCTCAGCCTCCCTGACCGCGGGATCCTCTATGGCGAGGATCTCGCTGGCCCGCTCCCTAAAAGACTTGAGCTTGGTTTCGGCTGTCCAGAGCTCCCTCTTGTTCCTGAGACCGTACTTGCCCAGAAGGGCAAGCTCTGAGACCAGGCTTTCTTTCCTCCAAGGGTGCCTCGGACCTTGCCATTTCCTCCTGCTTTTCTTTGGGTCACCCATGTCAGATCACCTATTATTTGGATCCCTGTGAGGCGCCAGCTCCAGTTGACGCCTTCCTTGTTACACCAACGGATGAACCGAACCTTCCAGTCGTCCTCGTGCACTGCCCGCGGACCTTCAGCCCTAGGGAGTGCCTGACGCCCCTCCAGCTCCGTATCTTCTTCATGAGGTCTATGTCTGACTTTATACCTACAACCAAGTCTGAGCCGAGCAGGTGCTGGTCCTGGCCGGTGAAGGGATCTTTCCTTCTGTTCAGCATGTAACTTGGGAACTTGGACGAGATTGTTGAAAGGGCTTCCTCAAGCCTCTTGATGTCGCTGTCCTGGAGGTAGCCCACACGGGACTCGGGATCGACACCGCAGCTCCGAGTGAGTGCGTATGCCATATTGATTCCGATACCTCTTATTCTGCTCAGGGAGTACCCTACTTTCTCCTCCCCCTTCAGGTCGGTATCGATCAGCCTGACTATGTGTCTGTATGAGGAACTCAATAGACGCATCCCCTTCTTAAAGGCAAATAAAGAATAATATGAAAGTATTTAACTCTAACGCCTCGCAGACGAGCGTGGACCCCATATAAGCCTCCACGAACACGTCTCCGGAGTATAAAAGGTTTGATGGGAAGGCAAAATGCTCGTTTGAAGGAATGGCGCCGAGGGGGGGATTTGAACCCCCGAGACCCTTACGAGTCACAAGCTCTCAGGAAGAGCCCTAGCCTTCTCCAGGCATGAGCCCTATCGGATTGCTCCCTACCAGGCTAGGATACCTCGGCTTGTACCTCCCTAACAAATGGAGGCGGATATTTTTTTGCTTTTTCCTCCGCGGTCAATCGTGGAGATCCCTCATACTAGAACTGCCGAGAGGGTTCTTGAGGGACCTAAAGACCCTGTAGCCGCTCTTTTTTGAGACGGTAGTTATGTTTTGGAAGACGTCCTCCATCTTCCTTGGGATCGCGTTTACCCCTTTGCGGAGCACGATCTGCAAGAACCCGCCGTCCCTAAGGTGGCCGAAAGCCCCCTCGATCATCGGGAAGATCGTCTTGTAGCCTGCAGCCAGGGGCGGGTTCGAGACGATCGCGTCGAAGTACCTGCCCCCCAGCAGGGAGTACAAATCGCTGTGCAGGACCTCAGCGTTCTGGACATCATTCCTCTCTATGTTCTCCCTGACCAGCTTCACGGCGGCGGGATTAACGTCCACCATCGTGACCTTAAGCGCAGGGTAAAGCTTTGCAATGGCTATCCCTATCGCGCCGTAACCGCACCCCATGTCCAACACTTCACCTGAATCGGGGAGCTCCAGACTGTCTATCAGCACCAGGGTCCCCAAATCGACCTTGTCCTTTGAGAAGACCCCGCTTGAGCTAGCGAACTCAAGGAACTGCCCCCTGATATTCAGCCTTATGAAAAAACGCCTTTTGGGCTGGACTGGCCTAGAGTCGTAGTAGTGGCTAGCGTGTTGACCCATGTCACTCACCCGATGTCCACCCCTTCGGGTAAGTCCCGGGCTCCATGACTATCCTTTCGGTGTCGGCTAGAATCCCGCTTTCGGAACGGATGCACTCCTCGCTGCTGAGCCTCGCCTTTGCAATCCCGACGAGCTCGCCCTTTCCGGTCATTATGCAGAGCGTATCTCCGGGCTTGACGCCCTTGCTTATCTTGAGGAGACCGGGCGCTGCAAGGCTTGCCCCGTGGCATATTGCATCCACTGCAGAGTCCCTGATGAACGCCTTGGGGAAATCCCCCAGGAAATCCTCGATCGGCGAGACGACCTCCCTGAGGGCATTCTCGTCCCCCCTATCCTTCCAGAGCGTGATCGCGTCGAGGAGCTCGTGGAGCGTATGGAGGCCCTCATCCTCCCTGAACGGACCCGCCCGCGTCCTCCGGAGCTCGCGCATGTGGGCACCCACACCCAAGACCTCGCCCAGATCGTGGCAGAGCTTCCTGATGTAGGTCCCAGCCTCGCAGCTGACCCTCATCAGGACGTACTTGCCGTCCTTTTCCAAGACTTCGATCGAGTAGATGTTCCTGACCCTGAGGGCACGCTTGACTGCCGAACGCACTGGCGGGAGCTGATATATTGGGCCGACAAATTCACTTACGGCAGCCTCGAGGCGTTCCCTGGCCACATCCTCGTGAAGCTCCATGATGCAGACATACTCCTTACCGGACCGCATCACGAATGAGATTATCCGAGTCGCCCTCTCGAGAGTGATCGGGAGCACGCCGCTGACCTTTGGATCCAGGGTTCCGCCGTGGCCAGCCCTCCCAAGCGAGAGGAGACGCTTGACCCAAGCCACTACCTCGTGGCTGCTCGGTCCCGGAGGCTTGTCAAGGTTAATCACCCCTGTGGCGAGATACTCACTTAGCGGCCTTTCCCTGGGTCTCCACCCGTGCGATGGGCCCGATGGCTCTTCGACCTTGACTAGGTACTCGCCGTTCAAAAAGACGCACCATTCATCACGAAATTTGTCCCCTGCTCTATTTATCTTATCGCCTGCCGAAGTGTGTCGTGAGATATAGGTCTATCACGGACTTGAGCAGGGCGACGATCTCATCCTTGCCCCATATCGACGTGTTCACAACGAAATCATACCCCGAGAGGTCGGAGATGTCGATGCCGTATATCGAGAGGTAGCGCTGCCTCTCGTTCTCCTGCCTATCCTTCGTCCTAATGACCGCTTCCTCGATAGGTATGCCCTCCCGCTCCGCTATCCGGCGGGCCCTGACCTCGAATGGAGCCGTGAGGTAAAAACTGAGCTTCGGGACGCCTCCCGAGAACCAGGAGACGAGCCTGCCCTCCAGGATGCAGCCGCCTGCCCTGGCGTACCCCTCTGTCCTCAGGTCTATCTCCCTGTCGACCGAAGGATCGGAAGCGGAGACCTTCGAGAGCTCCTCAATTGAGAGCCCCCTCTCCTTAGCGATCGAACGGAATATGGAGCCTGCTGAGTGGTGTGGGATGCGGTACAGCTCAGCAAGTCTGGAGGCGCAGTGCGACTTCCCCGAGCCCGGCGGTCCGCTTATCGTCACCAAGAAACCTTTTGGGAACGTTGGTTTTTCCAATTCAATGCCCCCGCTCTAGTCGGCGGCCGAAGGTAGTCCGAAGATCCGTTGGATCAGCGAGGAGACGCTGAAGGACGAGAGTAGGTACCAGACCCAGAAATTAAGCTCCGTCCCAACAAATGGCAGGGATATCGGAGATACCGCGACAGTCAATTGGTTGTACCCGAAGACGGCATAGAATACATAATAGAATATGAAGAACGGGATGATCGTGAAGATGAGGGGCTTGAACTGTTCCTTCGACATCTCTGCCT
Source organism: Candidatus Methanosuratincola petrocarbonis (ex Vanwonterghem et al. 2016) (assembly GCA_001717015.1). Taxonomy (GTDB): domain Archaea; phylum Thermoproteota; class Methanomethylicia; order Methanomethylicales; family Methanomethylicaceae; genus Methanosuratincola; species Methanosuratincola petrocarbonis. The sequence goes on from MAGV01000024.1 coordinate 18,270, forward strand.
GTGCTGTCTTGATCGCCTGCTCCTTCTTCTTCAGCCTTGCGATCGCCTTCTCGTCCTTGGACCTTATCGCCTGGGTGTATTCCTTCTGCCAGGCCCTGACTTCGGATGTGCGCCGCCTCAGGAGGTCCACGTCC
>MAGV01000024.1:18448-20600 GCA_001717015.1 Candidatus Methanosuratincola petrocarbonis (ex Vanwonterghem et al. 2016)
CCACGAGCCTTGTGACCCCTGACGAGATAACCGCCATTACGATCGTGATCAGAAAAATGGAGAGGACCGACAGCGGGTAGTCCTTGGCAGGGCCCATTGCGCCCGATACCGCGTTGACGATGGCGAGGTAGATCTCGTTCAGGTCCATTCGATCACTCCCCCTCGAATAGCGAGGCTATCGCTTTGGCGGCCTCAAGGTGACCGCCTTCCTTGTTCTTTGCTATAACGACCGTGCAACCGGTCTGAACTGAAATTGCGGCAGCGCCGTACCTGCCCATCATCTGGTGTTCGGTGATCCTCTCGGGCGAGTCGGCCTCACGCACGCGGATAGCAGCGTCCTTCCTCCGGCGCTTGGAAATTTCTTCTGGTTCGGCCTCGAGGAGGACGATGGCGTCCGGCTTCAGCGACTCGGCCACCCAAGACGGTATCCCCGGCATATAGCCCTTGGGGGTATTTATGAACATGTGCGTGTCGACTATCACATTCCCCTTTGCCGCTCTTATTGATTCCGATGCTTGGAGCTGGAGCTCAATCTGGGTCTTGACTGGGAGGTGCCGCATCTCGTCCCTTGCCTTGACGAGACCGCGTCTGGATGCCTCCTCGAACATTACGTTGCCGTAGTTGAGGAGCGAGACCTCCTTGCCAGCCCCACGGCAGAGATCTAGGGCGGCGTTCAGGACAGTCGTCTTGCCGACCCCAGGAACGCCAGTCACAATCACTATTTTGCCGCGCTTTTCGACCGAAGACATCCCAAACACCTCACTCCTGACCCAGCAGCCTTCCAAGACCTGGGTAGGTCTCGGCGAGCTGCTCTTTCGCGAGTATCTGGTAGTACTGGTATATGATGCCCACAGAGAGCAGTATTCCTATGCCGCTGCCGATGGCGCCGAGCATGTCCGCGAAGCCTGCAAGGAGACCAATAGTTATGCCGCTGAGTATGGTGAGGGGCGGGATGTACCTGTTGAGCATGGACTCTATTACAGCAGGCGATCTCCTGAATCCAGGTATCTGGAGACCAGCATCCACGAGCTGCGTGGCCTGGTTCTTCGCGCTCATCCCAGAGACCTCGACCCAGATCTTGGCGAAGATCACCGAGAAGCCGACAAGGATCAAAATGTAAAACAGCGCGTGTAGGGGATCATTCGCAACGGCGGCGAGGCTCCGCGGGGGCTGGATGTAGTACAGGAAGCTGCCAGGCATCAGGGTGTAGTTCGCGTCGAACTGGACTAGCCAGTTCAGCCACGGATTTGCGTTGCCCTGGTTGAAGTTGTTCCATATCACCTGCCCGAAGTAGTAGAAGTTTGCGAACAGGGCAGATGTAAGTATGACGGGTATGTTGGAGACGTATAGGAACTTGAGCGGGATCTTGGCGCGCATTCCGCCGTACTTGGCGTACGCGACGGGAATCTCAATCTTCATCCCTTCCAGGTATACGGCAATGAAGAAGACCAAGAGCATCGCCAGGAACCCCACCATGTCAGGATAGGGATACCTCGAGAATGCAAGCAGGATGCTCTCGCCGCTGAATATGGTCTGGAAGAAGGCGATTATTGCGCCCAGCGCCTTGCCGTCTGCGACGGGGCCGACAGGCGAGAAACACAGCCAGACGACCTGCTGCGCTACGCCGGCGAGGATGAAGAGGCTTATGCCGCTGCCTAGCCCCCAACCCTTCTGTATCATCTCATCAAGGAGCAGCACGAGTATGCCGACAGCCAACAACTGACCTATAATGAGCACGGACGCAGTTGTCGTTGTGGCGCCGTAAGAGCCTCCCAAGAGGAAGGCGACTGCCTCGACAACAGTCATTACTATAGCGAATATCTTTTGTGTCCCTGTGAAGAGGCCCCTGTCCTTCGGGTTGGACATATTGACGTTTAGTATCTTGGAGCCGGCGAGTATCTGCATGATCAGCCCTGCGGTCACGATCGGGCCTATACCGAGATCCATCAGTGTGCCCTTCTTCGACGCGAAGATGATCCGGTAAATCAGGAACTGCTCAAAGGTGCCCCCTGAAAAAGGGACGCCGTAGAGCGGGATCTCGGCCATTATGAGGTAAATCGAGAGGGCCAACACAGTCCAGAGCGCCTTCTCCTTCAGGCTGACCTTGCGCTGCGGCTTCGGTATCTCTGGAAGCCGCCTGACTAACGGATCC
>MAGV01000025.1:0-7862 GCA_001717015.1 Candidatus Methanosuratincola petrocarbonis (ex Vanwonterghem et al. 2016)
TCGGAGGGTGGAGGACCACAGGGTCTTTGCTCTGGGAGGAATCCACATTCGGCACCGAGACCCGTATTGCTGGAAACGGACCTCGTCCATGGCCCAGAGGTCAACTCCTTCGGCCCTGGCCAGCAGGCGAAGTTTTTTTTTAAAGGTAGCCCGTGAGGCAGGTGAGAGCTTCACCCCCCTCGACAGGTAACGGTGAACGGACAGTCAGGATAGCACTCCGGGGGAAGCCCGGGGTCTACCTCCTCGTAAATCATGCGCATGCGCTCGTCCCGCTCCTCGATGAACCATTGACGTAATTCGTCATCGATAAGATGAAAATCCTTCCTGATGACCACCCGGTTTTCACGAAATTCGACGTAGATGACACAGCCCACGTTGACGGGGTACTCGTGCAAGGCTTCCATCACCAAACCGTAACCGGTAGTGCCCAGACGGTGAAAATCACGTGGCTCGCCGAACTTAAGATCAAGCACCATGGGTTCGGAGAAGGTAAAGGCATCGGCACTCAGGTTGTGGCTTAACCCCAAGAACGAGCCGTCCAGCTTCTGCTCCACCACCACCGGTATGGCGAGGGCAACCAGGGAATCTTCGCCGATATACGGCTGTTTGGCCAGGTATTCCTGGATCCTGGCGACAATGCGGGAAGATTCGAACTCCCAGATTAGCCGGGCCTTGCTGTGTGCTTCCTCCCACAGGTCACCTGCAAGCCTTTGGCGGTACCCCTGCATTACAGCTTCCAGGTCTGGTCGGCGTAGCTCCTCAATTATTTCCTGGTACCCCGCCACCCCCTTTTCGTAGATAAGACGCTTGGCCTTAACCAGAATCCGGACCAGTACCTCGTGGAACAGGGAGCCCAGCACCATGGCCCGGTTGGGAGGAGGCTTGACGTGCTGAACCCGTCGCAGGTACAGGTCACGGCCCGTGGCGCAATATTTGGAGGTTATCTCGTACATGGCCAGGCGTATGTCGTACATAGGCTCCAAGGGCGGCCGGTTCCAGTTCCAACCCCGGAGATCCTCGGCGGTTTCCGCCTCCCGTGACTTGGGGATAAGGCCCTTGAGGAGCTTCTTGCGCTCCTCGTCGCTTAGAAAATACACCTCCCTCACCTCTCCCCGCAGAAACGCCGGTATTCACAGTCCCAGCAACGCGCCCGGGAGCGCGGGGCCATCGGCATGCGCTCCTCACAGATCATCCTCCGGATGGCGCCCATCAGCCGCTTGAGGTGCAGGCGTGTGTTGGGGGTCATCTCCACTACCTGAATTCTCTTCCCGGGGGAAGCGTATATAAACCCAGCCCGAACTTGAACCTGGTACTGCTCCTCCACCAGCACCGCGTAGGCCGCGAGTTGATACTTGTGGTTCAGGCCTGGCTCCCGGGTACTGTATTTAAACTCCACCGGGAAATAGCCCTTCGGAGTAACCAGCAACAGGTCGAGCACCCCAGTCAGCCCCAACCGGTCAGATTGGAGCCGGACGTGAAAGCGCCGCTCCCCTTCCTCCAGACCGTACTCCACCAGCTTGCGCCGTTTTTCCAGGCGGTCGAGTTCCAGGTGTTTCTCCTTGCCGTGCTCCATCTTGCGCGTGACCTTCTTCTCCACCGGAAGGACGTAATTGAAGTAGACCACCCTTGGGCAGTACATGAACTGCTTGATGTCGGAAACCCTGAGGGGGAGAAGCTCCCTGGATTCCTCTTGCAACACCATGCCCCCCTGTCAAGTAAGGGGCTAAGACAAACCGAGTCAAGCGGGCCCCTTCCTGCCGTTTTGATCCCGCTACAAGAGAGCGCGCCCTTCCTTGAGGGCCTCACTTACTGTGCCGATCTCCGCGGCTTTGCGGGCGAATTCTTCCGGGGTGTAGCATAGCACCTCCAAACCTACATCAAGATCCCAGAATTCGAGCACCACTGTTGCCCGCTCCGTCCAGCCCAGGGAACGAAAAGCCTCGGACACCAGGATCAAGTCATAGTCGCTGTCCACCAACTCGTCCCCACGAGCCCGCGAACCAAAAATAATGGCCCTGTCGAGCGGAAAGCAGGCTTTTACTCTATTTAGAAATCGTTCTAGCCCTTCCCGGTCAATACCGAGGTGACCCATTGCCATATCCTCTCCGTTGCCTCGAGGAGCAATCGCGCCTTTCGCTCATCGTACATCTCTGCAGGAACCCCGTTGGCGGCATCCGGGTAGCGAGATACCGCATACTCCGGGTTGAGGAGGCGCACGTCACTTAGAACCGCCTCAGGGGCTCCCAACTCCCTGGCCAACTCGACAAGGTTATGCGTTTTAGGCGGCATAGAGCGCTTCCGCTCTATGAACGCCGCCTTCATACCCTTTTCGATGGCCTGGTGGCACGCAAAGGCCCCTATGTAATAGTGACCGTGCCCCAGCTCCCGCGCCACGGCAAGGTCGGCTTCGGCCTGTTTGAGCCAGCGCCTTGTTTCTTCTCTCACGTTCTCCACCTGCCTACCTGCACAGCTCCCTTAACTTAGAAATCGTTTTTGCTTAATCATGCCTGTCATACCGCCATCCCCTGGGGCCGAACACCTAGCCCACCATCAGTTCTCAGGAGTGGCAAGAAGCCTTAAGGTTTTTTGTAGCAACGGGCTACGCCAATTCTATTATTTCTCCCAACAAGTAAGGGTTGGCCTGTTGCTCCTCAGGAGACCGCCGGTCAACGAGAGCAATCCTGCTGACTTCCCGGTCTAGCCCCTTAGCGCGCTCGTATATTTCTTGGGCAGCAAACTGCATCGCCGTCGTTCCGCCGGTCATGTTCACCACGATTTTCTCTGCTGTCAGCAACTGAGTAACTACATTTTCCACAAGCCCCTGGATTTCGTCAAACCCAGCAAAAGGATCGCGCATTTTTTGGAATACAACTTGCCCTTGCCATCCAGCAGCAACTGCTGCTTCGGAATACCGCTCTTCGGCGCCTGCAGAGGCAATCAATAGTAAGCAGTCCGGCTGTACGTGCTTTAGGGCAGAATATAAGGTTCCCCGTGATAGTCCTATTGGGCTGACGAGCAGAAGGCCGCCTGCCGCGGGTAAATCAATCTGCCACATCGATGGTTCGTGCAACCTCTCCTTAAGCTGCTCCCAACAGGATTTTATGGTTTCTAACTCATTGCCCGTTATGTAAGCGTTTTCCTCTTTCATCCCATAGTGCATTAATCTATTTCGGTGGCCGGCCAAATAATGCCAATGCTCAACGAGCCTGTTCTGCTCATCATTCAACAACCCCGGGACATTCCTCTTGTGTTTTAGGTTTCGCAACTCCAGTAAGGCACCCAAGCGCCTCTCAACCTTGAGGCGTTGCTTATATTTTAGCCAATCTTTGCTTCCTTGGTAGAATAGCACTGCGGAAATAATCCATTCGCGCATAAGCCCGATAGCGAAGCTGACATAGCCCCGTTCTAGATAGATGTCAATGAGATTAGCCTGCCTTTCTAATTCCTGTAGGGTCAGGGGGTAGTCCCTTCTCTTGCAGGGTACACCACCTACAAAGGCGAGAGGCTCGACAAATTCTTTAAGAACTTGGAAAAGTTCTTCCGGTACCGGCACCTTAGTCTGTAAATGCTCGGGAACTGGTGTCTCCAAAATCCTCACTAATTTACACGCGGCGCTTCCCAGCTCGATCGGCAAAGCCTGCGCAAATAGATTGGCTACTTCCATAATCTTTCGGCGTAGATTCTTAACTCCACCGTAGAGCCGGTAGTCTAGCTTCTCTAAGCCTTCAGGAGGTGACGCGAAGGGTGCTAGGCAGGCTGAGAGCAGGTGTGCTTGACCGGTTTCTTTAAAGATACGCGTAGCGTAAAACCACTCGATCATCTCCAAGACTGGATTAACGTCTACCACCGGTGCGACGTCATCTTGATCTCTAGCGTCCAACATCCCGTAATATATACCCTCGATTTGCACCCCGCGGAGGGCCTTGAGAAAAAGCGCGGCCGTAAAGAACAGGAACGGAACTGAACGAAAGCCGTGTGTTATGTCTAAAATCAACTTAGACCCTGAAGGTATCTCTCGCAAAATGATCTGAAGAATCGCCCAAAGATCGTTTTCGCTCGTGCCGCTCGGTATAGGTATGTTTCGAGCTTCAACACCAACAGAAGGCTCAAGTTCCGGCCACGCATGGCGACTGGCATCTTCCGTGCATAACGCAACAATCTCGTTCGGCCTTTTGTCTTCCGGCAGCAACTTCATTAGTGCTACCGGCACGAGATTCGCGGTTTCCACGTGCTTAGCGAACCGGTATTTGGCTTGTTGCGGTCGCTTGCCTAATGCGGTAAGTAATATTCTTTTTGGGGGCAGCAGGTACAAGCTCACCCTGGGACCACCCTTGTTGACATGTCACAACTCCTCCAATATTTGTTTTGGAAATGGTAATCTAATACCATGACAACCTACTTTTCTAAATAACTTCTCGTCTTTGGTGTACCGATGATCAGGCTGTCTGCAATGCCACTCTGCTTCAAAGAACCGTGCTTGCGCAGTTTCTCTGCAGACGGCACAGTGCATGGCACAACCTTAATTGCTAATTTACTGCAAGCTTTATAACCTTTTTTAGGTCTGCCTTTATTCTATCATTACCGCACTTCCCGAGGCAAAGCTCCATCCGGCTGACCAGGGAAAAGAATACTTGGCAACCTCTGAGCGGATAGTATGAGGCCATCGCCGCCTACATCACACTCGCGGATGTAGTCAATTATAACGCATGTGTCGAAACCGAATCTCGCTGGGTTTTTTCATGTGCTGACCGAACCGCGCAAAGTATTTGCAGCGAGAAACCACCCGACATATCCTAACACCGCTTCACGCTCCTCAGCTCTCAATCTACTTAGTTCTCCTCGCTTCACACGCACCGTCTCCGCAATCCGTTGGGCAGACCGCTTGATAGCCGGGCGCATCGTAACATCACGAGAAACACATTCCCCCCACTGGATAGCCTGCTCCAGCCCATAGCGTTCAGCCATCTGCACCCAGCTCCTCCATTCATTTCGAGTAACCTCTGGCAGCTTGCGCGCGATCTGCTCTGCCAGTTGGATTTGCTCCTCGACGGTAGCCATCAGTATACCCCCNNCCCGGGGGCAGGACTCTGTCAAAGGCTTAGCTTCCTGCCTGAATCTATCCCAAACTTTGGCGTTCAGCAGGCTCTCGTCGCCTAACCATTCCAATAATGTGTCCTTTAGCCGCACCGGCTGCCCTCCTTCTGAGAGTCCCTTGAATAACTCGGCTCTTGAGCGATTCAAAACCCGAATTTCCTTAGGGTGCATACGGATACCCCCCAGACAGCGTGGTTTGCCTCCACCCAGCTTCACTGGAAAGGCGTAGACCACCGTGTCAGATTTCTCTGCCTTGCGCTCCAAACCCAGGCCTCGCATAACCAGCGCTATCTCCGCAGACGCAACGTTATCAAAGAAAAGTGTGGCCACAAAGCGAGTTCCCTTTGGGGTCGCCTCCACGAAACGGTGGTTCTTTTGCGGTGTCTTATCCAGGCGCTGGAACGCCTTGTTCTGATAGAACTTCCGTCCTCTCGTCTGGCGCGGCGGCCAGAGATCCGAGATTTTGACAACATCTGGTACAATGTCATCTCGAGGTACTGCATCGCTGAAGTAAACTCGCCCCCTGTAACGCGTAGTGCCGAAAATTCGGCAGGCAGGGCAGAGGACTTCCTCTCTTTCGGTACAGCCTCGATGATGCTTATCAACCTTTCCCTTCTCTTCCCTGGTAACATGCTGGACGCATGAATTGGAAATCGCTTCGACTATTGCCCGAACAGCTCCCTTTAGCCCTGTGCCAGGGATGACGACCTGCCCGTTGCGCCGAGCAAAAGCGTGATAAACCCTTTCGTCCTTATACTCAATGAGACCGCTGCCTACAAAAAGATAATCGGAAATGACCTCGATTTCCAGTTCCATGTAGCCGCTCCAGCCACGGAAGGAATCATGGGAGGGTGGGACACTTTTATCAGGTTTTCCCTCTAAGGGGATCCAGAAAAACGGCTTAGGTTCTTGTGCCTCGCGATCGCGGTATTTGACCATGTTTAAGCCTCCTCTGCACTCGCAACATAGGCCCTCGGGCTGATGCAAACTATTACTCCATTTCGGCGGCACACCCTCACCCGCAGCCAACCTGACTGCATCCTAGTTGGGTACTCACTGAAAAGCGGCTTGACCCGTGGCTCAGCCAGGTCTTGCAAGAAGACTGTCTCTGTCTTTGCATCGCCCCGCCACTCGCCCTCCAAAGGGTCAAGCCCCGACACCGGCTGCTCACTGATCAGCAACGCCTGATACCCGGAGCAACCTTTCCACCAGCGGAGCTCTCCCCGTTCATTGAAAACCGCCCCCTGAGCCAGCCAGTCTGTGGGTAAGGCCTGCCCAAGCTGGATAGTAGCTATGTCCCCCGCCCAAAAGCAAACTGGGGAGCCAAGGTAGCTATCAACATAACCTTTTAGGTCCTCTGCCTTTCCTTCTGCCCAGTAAACATACACCTGTTTATCCATCAGCAGTCACCTCAACTTGCCTCCACCGCCGTAATGCTCTTCTGGCTAATAGCCAGCCAGCCGTCTTTGTCGTAAACCCTCCGGATGTAAAAGCCGAGGCTTTCCGTCTTGGCCGGGAGGGGCACCTCCAGCGAATCCGGGAGGCCGAATCCGTATTGCCTTCTTACCTCCTCGTCTACAAAGGCAGCTAGGCCCCGCAAGACGGTGTTATCCTTGAGGGGGGCTACCTCCTCAATCTCTACCTCAGGCACGCTGACCTTGACCTTTCCGAACCCTCTATTCTTCCCATACCCTAACTTCAGCAACCCATGATTCATCGCCTGCAACGCCACGGCCAGCAACCCCAACTGCCAGAGTTCATAGTTCTCCAGCACCAGGTAGCCTCGAAAAATACCGCCTACAGCTACTTCCATCTCAAAAGGCCCTTGCGCCACGGCGTGGCTCAGCCTGGAGATAGCCACGCCATACCTTACTTCGGTGGGGACAGCCCCAGCGGGAAAGAGATCGGTAAAGGCACTCCGCCCTCTCAAGCGCATGTGTCCAAAGAGACGACAGACACCGCATGAGTCACGGTAAATGTCACTGCTCTTCTCTCTTTTCTCCATTTGCCTCCCACAACTCGTGGCCTCACCTTCACCGGGAATGTTGAACAGGCCCATCGCCAGGTGGTCCGATCGTTTAACGTACGTAGAGCCCTCTCAACAAAGCTGCGCACTACTCCCTTAAGGGAAGCGCCGGGAATATAGAGGCCCTCTCCCTCCGCCCCCCTATACGTCCTCACAAATTGCATGTCCGGTAAAGAAGGATTGGCCGTGAAGCCACCGGCCTTGATAAGGAGCGGACCCTCTGGAGATATCTCCAGAGTTAAACGCAATGCATTATATCTTGCTTTGTGCATGGTATGCCCCCCTTATGTCTAGGTAGCCGACCCTTTGTCACGAAAGGCCTGAACAAATCTTTCGCCGTCCGCCTCACTCATGGTGCCCTCCGTTAGGTAATCAAGGAGAGTTGATGCCTCAACACGTCTTAAGGTCAAACCTTGTAACTTGCCCCAACCGGGACCGCGGGTGCTTTTCCCGCCTATAGGCAGACCTCCTTGCTCCCATATGCGTAATATGACCAACAAGAAGCCCAGCTCCCAATCGTCCATGTTCTCCGCTAGAATCTCCACCCCGAAGTGGGTACCAGGCACCACTACTTCAAAATCGTACTTGATACCACTGCGGGCTGTACCCAAGTCGCGGTCAATGCCTACCCCATCCCGGATCTGGGTCACCACGGCAAGATCAGAAGCATTGATGAGATGAGCATCCTTGAAAGAAAGCCGGCTACCAAACCACGCTGACCCAAACAGCCGGCAGGCGGTAC
>MAGV01000025.1:8102-9901 GCA_001717015.1 Candidatus Methanosuratincola petrocarbonis (ex Vanwonterghem et al. 2016)
TCGAGCAAAGGGCGGCTACCCACGGAAAGGGCGGTTTCCATTTCGAGCGTTCCCTGGATCACGGTGCGGTTCACAAAACGGTCAAAGCTGCGCATGCGGCTGACCTCCTTATCCCTTAACGGCGGAGACATGGCAACGAACAGCATAACCCATAACCCGCGAGACCAGCTCCATGTGCACAGCTCTTATCATTTCAGGCTCAGCAGGGCCAGTGATGACCCGAGCGTCCTCCTCCAGGGATTCCAACAGAGCTATGGCTCTTTCCGTCCAATCCTTATCGATATACCCTCGGGCTGCCTGGTACCGGACAAAAAGGGCCAACGCCTTCCAGGATTCGCTGGTCTCCGCAATGTTTTGGATATTCCTAAGCTGCCGTTCTTTGTTGTCCTTACCGAGGTCTTTGGTTAATAACTCAGCCTTCTGAACCCATCGGTCATCCTGTTTTTCAATTTGCTGCCGTAGGCGCACCGGCACCTTCCTCACTTTTCGTCCACCTCCAGATGGAATGGGTGACACACCCAACATTCCCCAAAGCCTTCATCAGATCGCTCTCCTACACCCTCGCCTTCCAGGTGTTCCAGAGCTTCAATTAGCACCTCTCGGTCACCAAGCCAATGGAAAACGTACACACTTCCCATCGTTGCAGCCAGTGCGGTCGGCTTTGGTAAACCCCACGCCTCCGACCATCCCCCGGCGAAGTCGGGGCGCGTAAGCCAAAAGACCGGGTACAAGGAATAGCCAGCTACCTGGAGTTCCGGCACGAGCGAAGGAATGCCTCTCCGGAGAAAAACTCCAGGGGCCAACAAATCCACCGAAAAGTACAGCCCCGTGGGAGCCTCCGGCAAATCATCGGCGTTGGCTGCGAGCCGCTTCAAGTCCCAATAGAGTTCGGCTAGCATACGGTTGAATCGCTCTAACCGCTCCGGCAACGCCGGCAGAGTGCGGCCAATAGTTTCTTCGACTTTGACCTTGATCTTACCATAGCCGCGCGTTCGCATAGCCCCGATTGGCGTAGCATTCAGTGCCTGGATTAACTCCTCAATAATTTCTTCAGAACCGTATACCCGGCCGCAGAATTGCAGGGATGCCTGTCCCTCTTTGTCCGGTCGTTCTAGCTCGGGGCTGAGCGCCGTAGCGGTGTATAGCATGCCTTGTGCTGCAGCCCGCCGGAAGCGGCTAAGGGCCACCCGTGTCTGGGTATGGTACCGTTCTCGCGTCCGGACGTACCAGCTAGCATCCCCACCCTGATAAACCGCATAAAAGCCACTCTGCACCTCCATCCGACTCTGGCATTGGGCACATTCCAGCACGAAAGGAGCCGCGATAGCGGCTCCAGCCTGCTTCAAAAGGTAATAAGATAGACGGGCAAGCAAGGTATCCACCACGCCATGTCCCGCGCTTTCCCGATGCGGCTCGCTTAAAAAGCCACGGCTTGTTCTACACGTTAGCATACTAAGCAAATAGGGCGAAACGTAACTAATTGGTCGCCAATCGGCTACGGGAAAGAAATTGCCGAAACGCAGGTGCTGCAAGGAAGGAACAATTTGCCTCTCCCGTCCATGCGCAACGAGCCAATCGGCCCACGCCCCACGTAAAACCCGCCCCGGGAGATAAGGCAAGCTGCTCAAAACGTTGGTCCCTGCTTTCACCCAGCCAAAGATCAGTGGTTCATTAGGTTGTATCCTTAACCATGTACACTTCATACCTGTTTTCCTCCTGACCAGGCACGCCAGAACAGTTGCAACTGCCCGTCGGTGATTTGAACCCCGCCCAACGTGGCCTCTATGCGCCACTCTTTG
>MAGV01000025.1:9923-13071 GCA_001717015.1 Candidatus Methanosuratincola petrocarbonis (ex Vanwonterghem et al. 2016)
AGCCTAATCCCCTGCTCCGCCCCCCACCTATGGCCCGGGCTGCTTTCGACGCCAACCAAATAAGCGCTACTGCCTCACGGGCGGCTCCGTCGGCTGGGAAATAACCTTCAACGGTTGACGCCCACTCTGCTGGCCAGGCAGCAGTTTCAATGAAGAAAAAACGTTGGGGTACAACGGCCCGCCGCCTCCGGCTGATCGCCACCCCGCTTCGTACTTGTGAACTGCCGCTTTCTAGAGGCCTGGCAGGCTGGAACTTCAAGGGAGTTCTCCAACGGGGATTGCCAAAAACCCGACACACCAAGCAGAGGTTATCGCGATTTGAACACATCCCCGCCGGCTGGGGCCCCAGGCACACTGGAAGGCCCCAGGAATTGAGAAGGAGTTCGGAACTGGAGCGGAGCAACCCCTTGAGCGTTGTCGAAGGGATGACATACTGCCCACTGGGGGCACGGGCCAACGCTTTGTCTACTCCCCAGAGCCAATGATTCCCAGTGATGTGAACAGGGGTTTCCAGCGTGAGACTTATGTTCAAGAGGAGGTGGCTCATTTTCAGCCCTCCAGTTTCTCTTCTATATCCGACCGCATCGAACGGAGTTCCGCCAGTTCCAGGACATCCAGCAGGGCGGTGCGGTATCGACTCGTGTCATCGTCCAACCCCCATAGGGGTGCAGGTGCAGCGTGAGGCTCTGCCCCGATGCTCTGCCGTACTTTGTTCAGGAACTGCACCAAACCCTCGCGCTCTTTTTCCTTCTGCCGTCGCGCAATATTGTAGTAAATAGAATTGATGGAAGCCATCACCCCTTTCTCCAGTGATGCAGCCCAAAGGTGCCGCTGGGTTCGAGGCCATTGCGAAGCCTCCGCAGCGAGTTCCATCAGTTGCCGGGCCTGCGACAGGGTATAGGGTCGGGCAGTCAACATGTGGGTCCCGCGCTGATAGTACCCCATGAGAGGCTCGACATGCTCAGTGGCTACAGGGGTTGGCAACCAAAGAAAGTCCAACGCACTTTGTACGCCCGGCCTGGCTTTGGCTAGCTTCTTTGCTCGCGACAGGAGGTCGTTGGCTAGCCGCTCCATGTACTGGAGAGGGTATTTCGCTTCGGCAACAGCGATGCCACAGGCGGCAGTAATCTTCTCTGGCCAATCATCGGGCCATCGCCCCAGGTTTAGTATAATTCGTTGCCGGATTTCCTGCTCGAAGCGGGCAAGAAACGCTACCGCCACTTCCCAGGCATACCCAGCCTGGATCAACAGTATAACATCATCACCTCCGACATTAACGATCTCAAATGGCCAGTACTCCTCCCTTTCCAGCGCACGGCCACATACTTCGCTAAGCGTGGCAAACAAGGCCTCCTTAGTCCCGTCACCAATAGCCTCCGAAAGAGCTCGCAGCTCTTCGGGGCTCCTTGCTTTGTCCAAGACGCTTCCGATGTCGTTTCCGTCAGCATATAGAAATGCCACGTATTTCCGGCGGGATGTAGAGACGAGATGATCCAGGTCTGGCGCCTGCTCGGCTTGGCCCTGGGTACGCAGTCTAAACTCCTCGTTGAACTTTCCTCGAGTTTGCGCCTGGCCTTTAATACCTGCTTGGTACTTCCTTAAGCAGATCGGGCACAATGACAAATACTCGACGTTCCTGATATCCTCCGGGTCACGCCGTATTATTTCTCTCACAGCCATTCGCTTGCCACAAGTATCGCAACGCTTGCCAAACGGGAAACTCTCAAGGAACGGCGCTTCTCCCTTGCCGTTCTTGGCTTCCCGTATGCTGCCTCCTAGCAGGAAAACCCGATGGGCAAAGCCTCCGTCTATAGCTACATGCCTTTGAGAAGTTTTGAGGATCCGCGCAGCCCAGCCATCTGGAGCTTTGCCAGGAACCACTGGAGGGGGACCATCCTCAACAGCAACAGTCACGGTAGCTACCAGCGTTTTTTCCAGGTAAATGCGCTCAATCTCTTGTTTAAGACTTGTTGCTATAGCGTGGGGGACCTCAAAGAGAAAATTCCCACCGCCACAGTAGATCTCTCGCCCTCCCCTTCGTCGCACGTGCTGGCGGACGGCTTCCTCGCATTCAAGTAGCAATTGACTACCCCCGCGCACGAGAGGTAGCAAAGCACTTTCAAACACAAACCGGTGAATAGCGTCAACGTCACCACGTAACAGCGCACCGTAGGACATACCCTTGTAAAACCTCCTCGCAAACCCTTCGCGCCCTTACATGGGTAAGAACGCCATTCAGCCCTCTTTGCTCACTGCTTCCTGATTCTCATTGATTGAGGTGCTGTAGCCCCAGGCACACCAGCGAATGAACCATTGTCGCACCTCTCAGTCAAGGCCCACGGAAGCTTCCCGTGCTCCTCCCCCGGGGTCNCAGCGCACGCCTGAGTTACTTAGCCACCGCGCTGCGGCGGTTTCCCCTCGATCTCCCGCTTCAGCCGCAGGTCCTTGTCACAGATGGGGTAGATCTGGATGTTCCCCTCCTTTCTCCCTAGAAGCCGGCGCAGGCGTTGCTCCAGTTCCTCACGGCGGTTGTGATTGAGGTGTCCCCGGAAGGCGCTGTACTGGATCCGCTGTAGCCCGTAATCCTTGCAGGCCTCAGCAATGCGGTTGCGGAGGACATCGTCCACGATATCGTAGATGACCAGCGTCTCCATTCCCTCATTCACCCACCGATGCAGGGCCGGAAGCTACCCGGGTAGACTGCTCCGGGACGCCCAACCGGGTACGCCCACCCCTCTAAAGGCGCACCCAACCCCTCGGCTTACCACCCCCCGATGAAGGGGCGGTAGTTCCCCTCACCACGCAGGAAGGTGGCGATGTGCCTGGCCTGCCGCTGGATTACCGTGCGCAGGCGGTGTTTCTTGCCCTCGTAGCGCTCCTCTGCGTCCAGGCGTTCCCTGATCCTGGCAGCGAGCTCTCGCCGGGTGGCCTGGGATAGGCGCTCCTCCTCCATCTCCGGCCGGAAGCCCCGCGATATCATGGCAATGACCGTGCGGTCCACCGCCTGGGCGCGGAACTCCTCGATGAAATCCAGTACCAGGCTGGGCTTCCCCGGCCGGTCGACGTGGAGGAATCCCGCGAAGGGCTCCAGGCCGGCGAGCATCACCGCACCCCAGATCTGCTGGTAGAGAATGCCGTAGCCGTAGTT
>MAGV01000026.1 GCA_001717015.1 Candidatus Methanosuratincola petrocarbonis (ex Vanwonterghem et al. 2016)
GAGGCGATAAAGTACGAGCCCGGGATGGACCGGCCACTCGTCGCTGAGAACCTCTGCACGGGCTGCGGCATCTGCGTTAAGAAGTGCCCGTTCGGGGCACTGAACATAGTGAACCTTCCGGACGAGCTAGAGGAAGTCTGCGTGCACAGGTACGGCCCGAACACATTCAAGCTCTACCGCCTCCCGATCCCGAAAGAGGGGGTTGTTGTCGGCCTACTAGGACCGAACGGGGCCGGGAAGTCCACATCGCTGAAGATCCTGAGTGGCGAGATGATGCCGAACCTCGGGCTTTTCGACTGCCCGCCCGACTGGAAGTCCATACTGCGCTTCTTCAGGGGTTCTGAACTCCAGGAGTACTTCAAGAAGCTCTCGGAGAAGAGGCTCAAGGTGGTCACCAAGCCGCAGTACATCGACCAGGCCCCGAAGCGCCTCACCGGGACCGTCAGGCAGCTGCTTGAGCGGATCGACGAGCGGCATGCGCTCGACGAAGTGTCTGCATACCTGTCGCTCGAGCCGATAATGGACAAGGACATCCACGCCCTGAGCGGCGGCGAGCTCCAGCGCGTCGCGATCGCCGCTGTCTCGATAAGGAAGGCCGATGTCTACATATTCGACGAGCCGTCGAGCTACTTGGACGTTTACCAGAGGATGTCGATGGCGAAGCTGGTCCAGTCCATTGCAGACGAAAGGAAGTACGTCATGGTCGCGGAGCACGACCTCGCTGTGCTGGACTACATCTCAGAGCAGGTGTGCCTCTTTTACGGCAAGCCTGGGGTCTACGGAATCGTCTCCAAGCCGCACGGGGTTCGCGTCGGGATCAACATATACCTCAACGGGTACATCCCGGACGAGAACATCCGTTTCAGGACCTCGCCCATAAGGTTCCACCTCTCCCCGACCCCGACCGAGTGGAGATCCGAGGATGTGATGCTGAGGTGGGGGAGTTTCCGGATAAGCCGGGGCGACTTCGTCCTAGACGCGCAGGGCGGGGAGATACACCGTGGCGAGGTCGTCGGGATCGTCGGACCGAACGGGACTGGCAAGACGACCTTCGTCAGGGTCATCGCGGGCGAGCTCCTGCCCGAGGCGGGATCCCCGATCAACTTCGGTCTCCGGATCAGCTACAAGCCCCAGTACGTGGTCCCCAGCACGACGAAGACTCTAAGGGAAGTCCTCAACTCGATCGACCCAGGTCTCCTGAGTGCGCAGTGGTTCATCGACGAGATCTACGCCCCTCTGGAGATAGAGCCCCTGCTCGACAGGAGCATGGAATCGATGAGCGGCGGCGAGCTCCAGCGCACTGCTGTGGCAGTCTGCCTCTCAAGGGAAGCGGAGCTCTACCTCTTGGATGAGCCGACTGCCCACTTGGATGTCGAACACAGGCTTGTCGTTGCCAGGGCGATTAGGCGGGTCACTGAGAAGAAGGGGGCTGCATCGTTCGTCGTAGAGCATGACATAGTGGCCAACGACCTCCTATCAGACACTGTGATGGTCTTCGGTGGATCCCCTGGTAGGAGCGGGGTCGCCTCAGCGCCGGTGGGTCTCAGGAAAGGCATGAACTACTTCCTCAAGAACGTCGGGATCACCTTCAGGAGGGATCCTGAGACTGGGCGCCCGCGCGTGAACAAGAAGGACTCCTGGCTAGACAGATACCAGAAGGAGATCGGGGAGTACTACTACACTGAAGTGACAAGCGAAGACAGGCAGTGAGCTGTATAAGCCATATTTTTATAAGCGTTGTATCTGATTGAAATCCGGGTGATCTGAATGCTCAGGCTCGCAGCGATGATGTTCCTGCTCACTGGGATCCTTGTCGGTCTAGGTTACGTCGTGGGGTGGCTCTTCGGCAGCCCAGAGATCGTGACGCTGGGCGCGCTGGTGCTCGCGATAGCCATGAACGCGATCTCTTACCTCTACAGCGACAGGATAGTCCTCTCAATGACCCGGGCGAAGGTGGTCAGCGAGAACGAGTACCCTGCGCTTCACCGGATCGTCTCATCACTGGCGGCTAGCGCAGGGATGCCGAAGCCTAAGGTGGCCATAGTGAACTCGAATGTGCCCAACGCATTCGCGACCGGGAGGGGCCCCAACAAGTCGGTCGTCGCAGTCACAACAGGGCTGCTCCAGCTTCTGAACGAGAACGAGCTCGAGGGTGTCCTCAGCCACGAGATAAGCCACGTGAAGCACCGCGACGTTCTCGTGGCATCGGTAGCAGCCACAATCGCCGGAGCGATCAGCTACCTCGCACTCATGGGGAGGTTCGGCGCTTTCTTCGGCGACTCGAGGAACAGGGACGCGAACATGGTCGCACTTATCCTGAGCTTCCTAGCGCCTTTGGCAGCCTTCCTGGTGCAGACCGCTATCTCCCGGGGAAGGGAATACGAGGCTGACAGGGAGGGTGCGCAACTCAGCCGCAAGCCGCTCTCGCTCGCCAGCGCACTGGAGAAGATCGAGCGCACAGTGAGGGGCGGGACCAGGCTGAACATCAACCCTTCAACGAGCCCGCTCTGGATAGTTAACCCGTTCAGGGGGGAGGCAGTGATGGAGATGTTCTCGACGCACCCGTCGACTTGGAAGAGGATAGAGCGGCTCAAGGCGATGGCCTTGACCCTAGGTTCGATGCAGTGATCGGAGGACTTGGATTGACAGAGAGCGAAAAAAGCACTAAGAAACCCTACATATACCCTCACAGGCATTGCCTCTACTGCGGGAGGATAATCGAGGTCAAGGGGAGAGACTACTGCCTCAAGTGCAAGCCCGAATATGTGAAGGAACAGTCTAAGATGAAACGGTCGAAGAAGTTCCAGCGCTACCTCCTGTACTACATAATCGCGGTCTTCGCGATCTTGGTGCTGGTTGCGCTCTTTGCCTGATGAGCGTGGGTCCGTGGCCTAGTCCGGATCAGGGTGTCGGCCTCCGGAACGGAAGTCGTGGGGAGAGCCGATGGTCGAGGGTTCAAATCCCTCCGGACCCGCCTAATCTCAACTAAAAGCACTTTCTATTTTCCCTTGACAATTGCTTCATCATGGTGGTACTGTTCTTGCTGATTCGATTGGGCATCCAGCGCTCATAGAATGTAAGAGAATGGCTTAGAATAGAATAAAAGAGGTGAGGTACTGTGCCCTCAGTAAGACCCTCATTACGGCATTCTCGTGCCCCGCTCACTGCGTAAGCTACTTGAGAGGCGGGTCTAGCCGGCTATCCGATGTCCCTTCCGATTTCAAGCCTATAGATTGCGAGATCTACCCGCTTCCCCCACGGGGCATCGACGCTGACCTCCCCCGTGAACTCAAACCCGTTCTTCTCGTAGAACGCCCTGGCCCTGCGCTCGTCTCTTCCCGCGTAGACGATTATCTCCCTCTTCCCTTCTCTCGCCTGGTCCTCGATGGAGAACTCGAGAAGCCGGCTGCCGAACCCCTTCCCCATATAACTCGGGAACATGACTATCCTGTCCAACTCTGCCTTTTCTCCCCCCTGCGGCACCATCTGGCAGAAGCCGAGTATCTCGTCCCCCTCCAATGCAAGGTAGAACTTCGAGCCTTTGGACGCAGCCCCCCTCAGCGCCCCCTCAGAGAACGCCCTTTTCACGTACTCCTCCGGTATCCCGAATTTAGACACATTCTCCTGGTAGAAGTCGCTCGACTGATCAAGAGAGCTTAGGATCCTGGAGCTGAGCTTCGGCAAATCGTCTGGACCTGCCACCCTGAACTCGACCAAGCCACTCCCCCCAAACAATATAGCTTGATCGGCAGAAAAATAGTTTATTTTTCAACTAAAAATGGGCATCCTTGCCATGGACTCTGCATGGGATTTGCGGAGTCAGTTCCTCGAGAGGAACTCCTCGACTTCTTTCCTGCTCGGGGTCTCGTGCGAGCCGAGCCTTGTCACCTTCAGCGCTGCAACCGCATTCGCGAACCTTATCGCCCCAGCGAGTTCCTCCCCGTCGCTGAGCGCCATTATCATCCCTGCGGCGAACGCGTCGCCAGCACCAGTCGTGTCTATCGCATCTACCCTGAAGGCTGGGACCAGCTTCCCAGACCTGCCGTCTGAGATGTAAACGCCCCTAGCCCCGAGCTTGACCACCACGCTCTTGGCCCCCTGCCTTATCAGCGAAGCCGCTGCCATCTCAGGATCATCGTGCCCGGTTAGCGCCTTGGCCTCCTTCCCGTTCAAAAGCAGGAGATCCACGCGCTCCAGTACCGGTCTGATGTGCCCGATCCCCTTGTTGATCAGAAGCCTCCCCGGATCGAAAGTGACCATTGCCCCCTCCTCCTTCGCCCGCGAGGCTATCTCTGTGGCGGTGTCCACCCTCAGGCTCGCGATGTGGACTGCCTGGTAATCCCTCAGGCTCATGTTGGCGATGTCCTCCGGCTCCAGGGTCTCTGCCGCCTCCTTGCGACCGAACATGAATACCTCCCCGTGCCTGTTGATGATTATTATCGTGTACCCCGTGCGGTTGACCAAGTCGACCTTGACCTCGTCCAGCGGGACCTTCTCCCTGAGGAGCTCGTCCACGGCCATCCTCCCGAACTCGTCCATCCCGATCTTCCCGAGGAGCATGCAGCACCCGCCGAGGCGCCTCACCCCTATCGAGACGTTGGCTGCGGATCCTCCGACCCCGTAGCTGAGCTTCTTCACCTCGTTGAACTGGTCGCTGCTGCTTATCTCGTCGACCCTCACCCTTATGTCCGCGAGTATGTGCCCTGCTGCCAGGATCATCCCCGTCTCCGACACCCCCGATCAGAGCCTCTCGGGATCCGTTCCTTTGTGCACTACCTCGAGGATCGCCCTGGCAGTCCCCACAAAGTCACGGCTCTGGAAGACGTTCCTCCCGACCACGACCCCCGCGCCCCCCGCGTCCATGACGCTCTTGACCGTCCTCAAGAACTCCTTCGGGTCTTCGGTCTTCGCGCCCCCGCTCATTAGTACAGGGACCGGCACCGACTCGACCACGCGCCTGAAGCTCTCGGTGCCCCCCGTGTAGTGGGTCTTGATTATGTCCGCGCCTATCTCGACGCTCGCCCTCGAGGCGTACTTCACGATGTACTCGTCGTGCCTCTCAATTATCGAAGGGCCGCGCGGGTAGGCCAGGATCATCACCGGCAAGCCGAACCTTTCGCTCTTCGATGCTATCGCGGCGAACTCCTCTGCCATGGCGTCCTCCCCGGGCGCGCCCCAGTAGACGGTCGCAGCCACACCGTCCGCGCCCATCGCAACGGCGTCCTCGACGAACCCTATCCTGTACTGCTGCATCTGCATGTCCGGAGGCCTGAGCGAAGTCTTCCCGGTCAGCTTTATTATGACAGGCACCCTGCCCGCCCAGAGGTCTGCGGTCGCCTGCGCGACCCCCCTGGTGAGCATGAGGGCGTCGAACCCTGACTCGACAGCGAGCTCGACCACCTTCCTGGGGTTCGACCTCTCGGGCATGAAGTCAGATGGCCCGTGCTCGAACCCGTGGTCGAAGGCGAAGACCACCGCCTTCCCGGTCTTCAGTATCCTGCTGAGCCTTACCTTTTTCCCAATGCCAGAGCAGCTATCCAAGGGCATACCAATGCACTCCTCTCTACCTTCTCCCGCACCCAATAAATCCCTTTGCGTGGCAGGAAATAAGGGGCATGCAAATGACGGCTTCGAAGGGACTCCCCTTCAACTCCAATCACCCTATCACGAGCCTCTCGAACTCCTCGAGGCCTGCCCTGATCATCTCCTCTGTTATCAACCCGAGGGGCGTCGGCGTTTCGCAGATCCTCTCCGGTACCCTGAGATCCTTTAGGCTGAACCCTTCCCTGTACTTGAAGGCGTACTTCTGCTTCAACACGGACCTGCCGCGTTCCTTGAGCTCCTCCGGGCTCCGCTCCAGTCCGAGCACCCCAAGGCACCGCGAAACCGCCTCCGGGGTGTAGACCCCCCTCGCGAAGTAGCAGACGACCAGGCTCGAGAGGACCTGCCTCCAAGACTCCTCCTCGAAGAGCTCCTTCGCTGCGTACTCTGGCGTGTACTTCAACCCCTCCTTGTACATTTTCTGGTCGATGCTGTACCCGGCGCCGTCGAGGTGGCTATGCCTCGCCCCAGTCAGGTAGCCGAGGTGCGCCACAGGCCCGGTGTGGTAACCTGGCATCTCGTTCCCGCCGAACTCGAGTGCGAACTCCTCCCCGCCGTACTTTGATGAGGCATACCTGACCCCCTTCGCCAGCGCCTGGAAGAACTCGTTCTCCATCGCAACTATCCTCTTGACCGCCTTGATGTACGCCTCGTGGTCGCCCCACTTGAGCATTATCCCGCCCGCGTCGCCCTCCTTGACGATCCCCCTCTCCATGGCCTCGGTTGCCCAGGCGAGGACCACCCCGGTCGACATCGCGTCGAGCCCGAGCTCCTCCACTGTGTCCATGAGCTTGAGGTAACCCTCGGGGCTCTTCAGCTCGAGCATAGCGCCCAGCGCATAGATCGGCTCGTAGTCGTACGAGATCATCTTTGTCTTGTAGAAGTACGGTTCG
>MAGV01000027.1 GCA_001717015.1 Candidatus Methanosuratincola petrocarbonis (ex Vanwonterghem et al. 2016)
CCAGATGCAGGGCCTCAACGCCCAAGTGCTGAAAGTCACGGCTGCTCTCGGGAAACTCCAGCGGAAGCTCCACGACCGGGTAACCGGAAAGATAACCCAGGGGGAAGGCCCCCACCCCGGAGACGGTAAGCAAGGTTGTCCGGCAATTGCTGCGCAAGCGCTATATGTCCGACCTCATTCGTTATGAGATTGGAGGAACCAGGGGCCGGGTTGAACTCTCTTACCAGGTGGATCAGGGCCGCCAGGAAAGCCCGGGTACGCCTGTACCAATGGTAAAGCAAAAAGCCGTTGTCTAAAAAACGCAGATTACTGGCGTAGAAGCCTTTTCCGAGTGATGAACTTGGGGGAAAGGACTTTGTACACCACATTTGCTGTCGAATAAGGTTATACGGCTTCACAGGTTATAGGCTTCATCAAGGAGTTGTGTAACATAAACCACGTTGGTATCCGTGCCAAAACGATTTAGGGCGTCCTCCAACTGCAGCCGGCACGCAGGGCAACTCGTAGCTACCACCTCCCCACCTGTCCTCTTTATATCCTCGACCTTGCGAGCAGAGATCCTCATTGAAAGCTGATAATGCGTCAGGCTTAATAAGCCGGCCCCGCCGCAGCACCGGTCGGGGTTGGACATCTCAATAAATTCTACTCCTGGGATGGATTGCAGGATGGCACGCGGCTGTCGGCGGATGTTCAATATCCGGTTTGCGTGGCAAGGGTCATGATAGGTCACTTTTCGCTGGAGGTAACCCTGTGGAGGTAAGTATCCGACCACGTCTACCAAGAATTCTGCTACGTCGAACGTCCGCTGAGCCAAAGCCCGGGCCTTCTCAGCATAGGAGGGTTCACCCTCAAGAAGTTCATGGAAGTGGTGCTTCCAGGCCACACCGCAAGTGGCGCAACTGGTGATTATCGCATCAACCCGCTGGTTCCAGAAGAGGTCAACGGACGAGCGAGCCATCTCCCGGGCGAGATCCAAATCCCCGTGAGCAAAACAAGGTATCCCACAGCAATGTTGCTCCCGTGGTACCGATACCTCGACCCCATTTTTCGCTAGAACATTAATTACCGAATGCCCAATGTCTGTATAGATATAATTGTTAAGACAACCCGCAAAATATGCTACCTGGGCAACCGGCTTCTTAACCCTCATAGGGGGTGATGCCTCAACAAGAGGTCTTGCCGCCACTTCGGGGACGATCCTTCTGGGATCTAGGCCAATAGGCAAGCGGGGATAACCTGCTTTGCGAAAAGGGTGGCGCCGGAAAGCTGCACGTTGAACTATATATGCCCCTTTGAGTCCCAACTTAACAACACGTCGGTTCCGGAGTCCCCCGTAGAAGAGGAGCTTCTTCCCTATAGGAAGCCCACGTTCCCGAATCATCGCCGCTCGGGCAGAGATGATAATTTGATCAAACCTGACACCGCTAGGGCAACTGGCAGTGCAAGCCCCGCAGGTCAGACACAGATCTAGCCTTCTTTCTAACCCATGGGTCGCCGGGAGTTCCCCACCGAGGTATGCTTCCACCAGCCGTATCTTCCCCCGCGCAACACCCGCTTCGCGGCGAAGTTCCTGGTAAATAGGGCACACCGCCTGACAGTTGCCGCACTTCATGCACCGCAGAACCTCTTGGCGGAGGCGCTGTGTGTCTTCGTACCAAATCAATCGCCCGCCCTCCTCACCACTTTCCCGGGGTTAAGGATGTTCTGGGGATCAAAAGCCTTTTTGACCCGCTGCATGAGATCCAAGCCGGCTGGCCCAAACTCCCATTCCATGAATTCGGCTTTGGCTATCCCGATCCCATGTTCACCGGAAAGCGTGCCCCCTAGGGAGAGTGCTGTTTGGAAGATTTCCTCAATAGCAGCTTTGACCCTGGTCATCTCCTCTGTATTGCTGGCATCCGTCAGAATAGTGGGGTGAAGGTTACCGTCGCCGGCGTGTCCGAAGGTACCGATGGTGAGGGAGTATTTCCTGGCTACTTCTTTAATTGCTGACAACATATTAGGAATCTTTGAACGAGGAACAGTTGCATCTTCGAGGATAGTGGTAGGTTTCACCCGAGCTAGAGCCGGTAGGGCAACTCTCCGTGCCTCCCACAGACGATCCCGCTCAACCTCATCTTTGGCAACCCGCACCTCCTGAGCTTGGTGGGTCTGGCAGATATCCCGGACTATTCCTGCTTCCCTCTCCACGACCTCAGGGTATCCGTCAACTTCGATGAACAGGACCGCCGCAGCCCCAACTGGAAGCCCTACCGGAGTGTAAGCTTCCACGCTCCGAATGGTTATGTCATCCATGATCTCGAGGGTCGCCGGAACCACTCTGTGGATTATAATGTCGGCTACCGTCTGGCCGGCCTTATCAACGGAATCAAAGACGGCCAACATACTCCTTCGGGCTTGCGGAGCCGGGACGAGACGGACGGTGATCTGGGTGAAGATGCCCAGCGTGCCTTCGGAGCCTACGAAAAGCCTGGTGAGGTCATAACCGGAGACATTTTTCACCGTTTTCCCGCCTACACGGATTATCGATCCATCGGCCACGACAACTTCTAGACCCATCACGTAATCCCTGGTGACTCCGTATTTTAAGCCTCGCAATCCACCTGAACATTCCGCCACCGAACCACCCAAGGTACATGTAGCCACCGTCCCCGGGTCAGGCGGATACATTAACCCGAATTGGGCCACAGCTTTATTGAGTTTGTCAATAACTACCCCTGGTTCGGCCGTAGCGGTAAGGTTTTCTGCGTCGATATCCAGAATCTGGCTTAACTCGACCATGGAAAGGACGATTCCATCCGGGCTGGGAACCGTCCCCCCGGTTAAATTAGTTCCTGAACCTCGCGGGTAAACAGGTACTCCGTGACGGCTACAAACCCTCAATATCTCTGAGACCTGTTCCCTTGAACGGGGGATAGCCACTGCACCTGGTTTCCTAGGTGGAATCCCAGACGCAGCGTCAAAAGAATAGCAAATAAGATCCTCTGGGTCCAGGAGGACATTCTCTTCCCCTAGGCACGCTTTCAAATTCCGGATGAAAACAGGACTTAACACGCAAGCCCCTCCCAGAGCAACTGTCCTGCTCAAAATCTACCATAATCCTAGCCACCGCCGAGAAAAGGCACGAAGACCAAGCAATCTCCGTCTTGTAGCCTCCCCCCGTCGGCCATGATGAGCAGATAATTCCTGCCGTTTACCAGGATGGTCCACTGTTTGCCCAACTGATCCCGTAGAGAAACACCTAGAGCTAGTTCAAGGTCACCAATGGCCTTATGGAGTTCCGAGCTAACTCGAAGGTAGACCTCCTTGGTGCCTATCTCTTCCCCTATCTGTCCAAGGAACTGAACCTGCACTTCCGCACTCATGTGTGGAGACCGTCTCCTTTCATAGCTATGAGACCTTGTTCTACGATAGGTCGTCCAACAGGAGATGGAGGAGTTTCTCTATTCTCGCCTTAACGCCCAGATAATAGTATTGATCAGCGTTGGAGAGGGGCTGTTTGAGTGGACCCATGAGGAATCCCCGCAATTCCATAGCCACTTTGAACCCCACCGGCAGCGGTAGGGCAAAGCAGGCCCGGATTAACTGGAGGACATCAAACTGTAGCTTTTGTGCCCGCTGGTAGTTTCCGTTTTGCCAACTGCGATAGATGTCAACCATTACCTCCGGAACAATCCCCGCAGTGGCTACCATGCACCCCTTGCACCCCACCATCAGAGCGGGGAATAAAACCTCTTCCCTTCCAACCAGAACGTTCAGGTCACTGTCAATCAGGCGTACCTTGTCGAGAAAGTGCATTAGGTCAACCATGCTTCCGCTACTGTCTTTCATGGCTACGATATTTTCCCGCCGGCTGAGCCGCTTGACCACATCATAGCTGATGGGGGAACTGAACAATGGAATATTGTAGAGTATGATTGGTAAATCTACGCTATCGGCAATAACTTCGTAATGTTTTTCAATTATCTCTTGGGAAGCAGGAAAGTAGTATGGCGGCGAAACCACTACCCCGGCGCAGCCGATGTCTTGCGCGTGCCTGGCCAGAATAACTGAATTCTCAGCGCAGCTGTTAGATACCCCGGGTGTGACAGGAACTCGACCCCGCGCCTGGTCAACCACTATCTCCGCTAACTGCATGCGCTGGTCCTGGTTGAGGTGAATGAATTCTCCCACACTGCTGACCGGGAAAAGCCCATGGACCCCCTTTTCAATCTGGAAGTCCACCATACGGCGTAACACTGGCTCGTTGATTCGACCCTGCTCATCAAAAGGGGTCAACATAGCCACATAGACCCCTTCTGGCCTGAACATCTCCTTTTCCTCCTCAAAAACGCGACCTTGACCCCTCAGGTCAACCCCCCTGCCATCTAAGGACACAGATCAGGCAGGGTCACCCCTTAGTCCTAAACTGGCCAGTTTCTCAGGCGTTGGGCAGCCTTCTGCATCCCATTGGCGGACCAAATAGTATTCCCTCACCATAGTGTCCAGCGGTACAACTTGGCCTTTAGCTGGACCAGCGCTAAGGGCTTCGCTAAGCAACCTCGGAGGCAAGGTGTCGTCCTTATAAGTGAACCCCTCCCGCAAGTTGAACAGACGGGTAAGGTTGTAAATCCGCTCCCCGATAGTAACCAGCTTATCCCCGCTGGAAACCTCCGGGGAACCGGTAAGGGCGTAAGTGAGGCTTACTAACTGCCGCGGGGAAAGGGCAAAGGTTACAAATAGGCAAATTCCCAGGGAATCGATGGTGGCAATGAGATCCTGTTCATTCTTAACGAACTCGGCCTTGAACTCGGTCGACAGAGGATCCATGCGGTCCGTATAACGGAGTATTTCTGATGCCACAGGCCAGGAACGCAGGTGACACCCCCCTCTATCACTGGTGGCGTAGGCGAGGCCGATGCCAAAGCACCCCCTTGGATCATAGGCCGGCAGTTCTAACCCCTTAACGTGCATGCTGAAGGCCTCGGAGCCTCCACCCAGTTTGGCCGCCACCCGCTTCACCCCTTCACCCAGCAAAGCGCCGATACCAGCACGTTGACCAATAAGGTGTACCAGGCGTATAATCGCTTCATCGTCCCCAAATCTCAGTGAAAAACCAACCTCCGATTTGCTCAGGAGCCCTTTTTCAAAGCACTCCATGGCAAAACCGATGCAGTTCCCAACCGAGATGGCATCCAGCCCGTACTCATCACAAAGATATTCCGCGTAAACGACCGCCCCGGGCTCCTGGTTGCCGCACTGGGCCCCAAAGGACCATGTATTCTCGTAATCAGGGCCCTCTGTATATTTCCCCCCATACCTTCCTTCCCGGACGCGGGAGATTTTTGAACAGCTAATGGGACAGGCAAAGCAGGCTTTATGCTTGGTGTAATAATCCCGAGCCCAGACCTCCTCGTTCATCTTCCCAACGCCTACAAAAACTCCCTCCTGGAAGTTATGGACGGGATGAACACCGGCCACATTCATTAAAGAATAGATAACGTTGGTTCCGTACTTTGGCCTGCCGCCTCCAGTATCCGGGTGAATATTGAGCTCATTAATGGCCTCCTGAATGGCGGTGAGAAACCCCGCCTGATCGTATATGGCAATGTCCTTACTGCCCCTGACTGCGATGGCTTTAAGATTCTTGGACCCCATCACCGCTCCGGCGCCACCGCGGCCAAAAGCCCGCGCTTCAGAAATGATGCTGGCCAGACGTACCTGCTGCTCCCCAGCTGGACCGATGCAGGCAATAATGAAGTCCTCACCGTGGGTATCGCGCAAAAGTCCGTGAGTGGCAAAAACCCCCTGCCCCCACAAATGGACAGCGTCGTGGAATTCAACCTTCTCATCGTCAATAACAAGGCAAGTCGGTTCGGGGGCCTTTCCCTTTATCATTAAGGCATCATACCCAGCGGCTTTCAATTCAGGGCCGAAAAAACCCCCCGCATTGGTATCCAGCCAAGCCCCGGTAAGGGGGCTTTTCGTGCACACCACACACCGGCTGGCTGCAGGAGCTAAGGTCCCCGTCAGGGGCCCGTTGGCAAAGATCAACATGTTCTCGGGCCCTAGTGGATCACACCTGGCAGGGAGCTCATCATAAAGTAGCCGGGCTCCCAACCCCTTTCCCCCCAGGTAAGAAGCTAATAAGTCCATGCCAAGAGGCACAACGCGGGCAGAACGGGCACTTAGATCCACCACCAGCATTTTCCCCATCCAGCCAAAGTGTTCACCATCCATTGGTTTCACCCCCGCTTACCTGCAGTGCCCTGGGGGGGCACCAGCGGGTACACACGTAATTGCCCTCGCAGGTATCACAAAAGACCGGCTTACCGCTGGTCTGACCCACTAGCACCGCGCCAAAGGGACAGGCCCCGACGCAAAGCTGGCAGGCCGTGCACGCTTTTTCGTCTAAGGTAATCCACCGCTCTTTGGCCAGGGCGCCCTCTGGACAGGCCTCTACACAAGCCGGCCGCCTGCATTGCTTGCAGACCAGAACCTTCATTTGATCTGGCCATCCGCTTCTAACTCGAATCCGGGCGCGTTTGGGGTTGATCCTACCGTAGTGTTCCAGAGAGCAGATGATCTCACATTGCCGGCAGCCGGTACACTTTTCGGGTAACCACTTAAGCACTGGCTCCCTCCCCGCCTACAAGGGGGTGAGGTAGGCCACCTCCTTACGGTTAGTTAGCTACATGAGCTGGCGAGGCAAGCATTGAGGGAGCAGACAACCTCCGCCCGCCGAGCCTCGTCCAGAGGTAATAAGGGGAGTTTGGTTTCCTCCGAGGCAAAAATTCCGATTTCTTTCATGGCTACCTTGAGAGCTGGGATATAGTCGGGTCCTCCCAGGCTATCGTTCATGAAGGGTAACATCCTCCGGGAGAATATGCCCTGGGCTTCCTCCTCCCTGCCCTCGGCGAACAGCCGGCACACTTCACGAAACTCCTTCGGGAATAGCATGGGAGCGGCAATAATGTGGGCAGTAGCCCCACGCTTCAGCATTCGCCATGCCACATAATCCTCACCGGAGATTACCCCCATGGAAGTCCGCTCAAGTACTTCCGTAACTTTTTCCGGACGCGGTTCGGTAATCTTGATATGGTGGACATGTCGCGTATCCCTGTCTATACGCACGATTTCATCCACCGAAAGAACGTAGCCGCTTGGCGCCGGGTTATCATAAATGATGACTGGAATCTCGGTAATCTGGTCCAGAGCCCTGTAGTAGGCATAGACCATCGGCGGGGTAAGCCTGAAATAGAACGGCAGCGGTGCCAACACGGCCTTTGCCTTGACCTCCTGGGCGACCCGGACTAATTCTCTTGTGTTATTCAGGGAAGGATCCCCCACCCCTACGATGAGTTCCTTGTCGGGCTTTCTCATTTTGGACACTTGTTTAATCAGGTTGACTCGTTCTTCCAGGGTGAGGCTAGCTGCTTCTCCGACGCTGCCTCCGACGCAATAGCCATCAACGTAGTCCCCCATGTAATCCAGCATTCGCTGGTAGCTCTCCCAATCTATGGCGCCATTTCTCATAGGTGTCAACAAAGTCGGGTAAATCCCTTCAATCTTGACCACAGTTTACAACTCCTACTCTGTTAATTTGCTTTTGCTCCTTGTTGCATCGGCCCGCTTACGAGAGACGCCTCGGCTCCTTCACCGTATCCAAGAATGGATGATATTTGCCGGGCAGCCTTGATCACCAGCTTACTGAAGAGGTCAATTTTGTCATCGGTCATCCGCGCGGCGGGGCCCGACACACTCAAGGCCGCCNCGCCACTGCCTTTTCTCCGTGGTCAAAGATAGGTGCTCCAACGCAGCGAATTCCTTCTTCGCCCTCGCTGTCATCAATGGCAAAGCCTCGTTCCCGCACTAATGCCAGATGCTGGCGCAGTTCCGCCACACTTGTTATGGTGTTGGGGGTAAAGCGAGGGAGGCCCCGTTTTTGGATTACTTCTTCCAGCACCTCCGCCGGTGTAAACGCAAGCAGCGCCTTGCCCACCGCTGAACAGTGTAAAGCCTCCCGTTTCCCAATGAACGGAGCCATGCGAAGGGTCTGGGGACTTTCCTCAACGGAAATGTAGATGCCTTCCCCTCTTTCCCGGTCCATAACCATGAGGTTAACAGTTTCCCCGGTTTCACGAACTAGCCTCTCCATAATGGGTTGGGCACTCTTGCGGAGTTCCAGGGTGTTCAGCAGCGAGTTGCTGAGGTCCAAGATCTTATACCACAACTGGTACCTCCCCGTACCCTCGTCCTTGTGCACCAAGCCATGGTTTGCCAATGTGACCAGTATGCGGCTCACGGTACTGGTGTTCACCCTGGTCATTTTGCTGATCTCGGTGACACTCAATGTGTAGTGAGCACCAAGGAGTGCAAGGATTTGGGCTGCCTTGTCGACGGTCTTTACCGGGATACCCTTCCCCTTCGGTATCGCTCTACCTTTCTCTTCCCCTTTTGTTCGTGCGGCGGAACTCATAGGGCACAACGGCTCCTCCCCTTAGGATAGTGTCTAGCTCAACTTCAGCACCCTTGCCATGTTCCCACCAAGAATGAGTTGTTTATCTTCTTCGGTCACCTTTCCGTAAAGGTCTGCGTACTTTACCTTAGCCATCTCCACGGCTATGTTCAAGACGGGGGCGTCGGAACCCCAGACGATTTTTTCCGCCCCGCACTCTTCGACGGCTGTGGGGAGGATGTAGACTTCGTTCGGCACCCCAGTGGTGTCCAGCAGGATATTCTTGTGCTTTTTCGCCGCCTGCACCGCCTCTATCCAGGCGTGCTCGCCCATGTGCCCTATAATGACGGTTACCTCCTGGTGCTTGGCTGCGAGTGCCGCGATGGCCCTTGGGTGAGAGTAACCGTCATTCTCCGAGTGGAAGAGCACTGGTAGACCATAGTGCTTAGCCTTTTCCATAACGGGGTCCACGATTGAAGAGTCAGCGATGAATTTGTTTACCGTGGGGTGCATTTTTAACCCTTTCATGCCATATTTCTCGACGCATCTGTCAATCTCCTCAAGTGCTCGCTTCCCGTCACGAGGGCCTACAATGGCAAAAGGAACAATTCGGTCGGGATGCCTTTTGGCAATCTCGTATATTTCCCGGTTGCCCGCTTCGAAGTCGTAGGAAACCTGCCAGGCACTCAGGCAAGCCTTATCCACACCAAACTGGTCGTAAATCCGTAGGAGCTTTTCCGCATCTATTTCGTTACGCTTCCACCCCATCCACGAAGTTCCCATGTGACAATGAGCATCGATAATCATATCAGTCACCTCTTTCTAAATGTGTTAAGATGTTCAACCAGTCCTCATTTCTGCCTGTGCTCGATGATGGCCCCCTTGTTTGCGGACGTCACAACTTGTGAATAAAACGACAGGTAACCTTCTTTCACCCTGGGCGCCGGACGCTTCCACTCCTTTTTTCTTCTTTCCATTTCCTCCTCGCTTACCTCGAGATTCAACTGCCGGTTTGGAATGTCGATATCAATTACATCCCCTTCTCGCACTAACGCTAGGGGCCCGCCTTCCGCTGCCTCGGGGCTGATGTGTCCTACGAAACATCCGCTGTTGGAACCAGAAAACCGACCATCAGTAATTAACGCCGTAGATTTGGCCAAGCCTAACCCTTGTAAGAGTTCTAGCGGTTTATACATCTCGCGCATACCCGGGCCGCCCTTGGG
>MAGV01000028.1 GCA_001717015.1 Candidatus Methanosuratincola petrocarbonis (ex Vanwonterghem et al. 2016)
TGGAGCGGGCTTCAACAAGGCCTCCACGCCGCATCAGTGAAGCAAGGCTACGACTTGATGCATCCAACAGGGGGAGTCACTGGGGCTGAGCTTGGTCAATTCATCAGGGTGACGCTCATGTCTGTGATCTTTCTATGCGGCTGGATGGCGTTTGCGCAGCCTCACCTTGGCGTCAGGATGATGTCCATCCGCTCGATCAAGGAGATGCGCGTAAGCGGCCTGGTCGGTGTGATCTGGGTGGCCATGGCTCACACCGGGGCCTTTTCCGTCGGCCTGATCGCCAGGGCAATGGTGGAAACCATGAATCTCACCCCACCGGCAACGCGTGAAAAAGCCCTCTACTTCATGGTGGGTAACCTCTTCCACCCCGTCATAGTGGGTATTGTGGCCGCCGGTAGCATGGCTGCTATGATGTCAAGCGCTGACTCCCAGATGCTGGTGGCTTCAACGAGCGTCGTGAGAGACTTCTATCATAAACTGCTCAAGAAGCCGTTGCCCAAAGAGCGCGAGGTGAGCCTTACCCGGCTGGTGACGATCTTTGTGATCATCGCAGGCATCGTTATCGCGAGAGTGCCTGGAATGATCCATTTCCTTGTACATCTTGCCTGGAGCGGCATGGGATCGATGTTTGCCCCCTCAATGGTGGCGGCACTGTGGTGGAAGAGAGCCACCGTTCCCGGTGTCCTGTCTTCCATGATGGGGAGTTTCATCACAACGGTAATCTGGTACTTTGTCCCCGCCCTCAAGAACTACATCTTCTTCATGTGG
This sequence comes from Candidatus Methanosuratincola petrocarbonis (ex Vanwonterghem et al. 2016), assembly GCA_001717015.1. GTDB lineage: Archaea > Thermoproteota > Methanomethylicia > Methanomethylicales > Methanomethylicaceae > Methanosuratincola > Methanosuratincola petrocarbonis. The sequence continues at coordinate 769 of MAGV01000028.1, forward strand.
CCGTCTCTCATCGTCGGGATAATACTTTTGATTGGCGTAAGTCTGGCTACCCAGCCTCCCAAGGACATGGAGAAAGTGGAAGAGCACTTCGCTCGCCTGAACGATCCCAATTACACAACGCACGACGGAGTGGCGTTGTAACGCCAAGGAAAGGACGGTCCCGGGGCGCCGTAACGCAGCACGGCCGGCGCCCGGGGCCGATCCCCCAATTGACCATTGGCTGACGACCCTTGCCCAGTGTGCCACAAGTTCTAGGGGCACGTACAGGGGCCGAGAGTGTACGAAGAGGCGTGACCTAGAAGGCTGTGACTCTTTGCATAAAGACCCGAACGACTCCGTTTGAGCATGCGAGTGCCGTGGCTGGGGTCCCAGCGGGTTCGGCGATTTTCGCTGTCTTTCGAAGGAATGCGGAAGATGTCTACAAAGGGGAGGTGCTTCGAAAGAGGCTCGGGCTGCTCCTTTACAAAGATGTGGAGCATAAGGAAGAATCGTGAGTATCGAAATACCCATAGTGTCGTTGTATACAGTACATTATCTACTCGCTAAGGAACCCCAGGAACCCATAGGACTCGACACTGATAGACCTCAGAACATGCTTCAGCAGGAGGATTGGGAATGGCGGAGACTCTCGTCAAAGGGATCATCGAAAAAAAGGCTGGCCGCACCGTGGAGGCGGGAGAGATCGTTGTTGTAGATGTTGACCTTTGCTACCTCCAGGATGGCACCGGCCCTCTCACTGTCAGGCAGGTGGAGAAGCTGGGCGCAGATAGGCTCGTTGATCCTGAAAGAGTTGCGGTATTCATCGACCATGCGTCTCCCAGCTGCCACAAGAGCCTCTCGAACGACCATGTAACGTTGAGGGACTTCACGCGGAAGACCGGCGCACGCCTCTACGATGTGGGCGACGGTGTTTGCCACCAGGTTGCGTGCGAAGAGCTTGTAAAGCCCGGGCAGATAGTCATCGGGGCTGACTCCCATACCTGCATGGGGGGCGCCCTTGGCGCCCTTGCCACCGGAATGGGCTCCACCGACGTGGCGGTGATCATGGCCCACGGCAAGACGTGGCTGAGGGTCCCGGAGACCCTCCGCATACACCTGTCCGGGTCGTTCAAGGATTGGGTCGGTGCCAAAGACCTGATACTCCACCTCATAGGCCAGATTGGGGCTGACGGTGCCACCTATAGGGCACTGGAGTTCTGCGGGACCGGGGTGACGAACCTTACGATGGAAGACAGGTTGACGATCGCGAACATGGCTGTGGAGTGTGGGGCCAAGGCGGGCCTTTTCCCTTCGGACGACACGACCCGGGAGTACCTCAAGTCTCTCGGACGCGAAGGGGACTACTCCCCCGTTCCTTCCGGGGACGGGCCTGCTGACGAAGAGATGGAGATAGACCTGGGTTCTCTCGAGCCCACTGTGTCACTCCCCCACACTGTTGACAATACCAAACCGGTCGGCGAAGTCCTGGGCCTCCCGATACAGCAGGTAGTCGTGGGGACCTGCACCAACGGACGTGAGGGAGACCTCGCGCTCCTGGCGAAGTTTCTTCGTGGAAAGAAGGTCCACCCGAATACGAGGCTCCTCATCATCCCGGCGTCGAGGCGAGTCTACCTGAACGCCCTCAAGGAGGGTACAATGGAGGTCCTCATTCGTGCAGGTGCGGCCATCATATCCCCGACTTGCGGGCCATGCATGGGGGTGCATGCTGGCATCCTAGGTGATGGTGAAAGGTGCCTGAGCACCCAGAACAGGAATTTCAAGGGCAGGATGGGCAACCCGGAGTCCGAGATATACCTGGCTTCGCCGGCAGTGGCTGCTGCGACCGCGCTTCGCGGGTGCATAGCTGATCCAAGGGAGGTGCTGTGAATTTGATTCTCAAGGGCAGGGTCTGGAAGTTCGGCGATGACATCAGCACCGACCTCATAGCGCCGGGAAGGTACTTCCACTTGAGGTCAAACCTCGACGAGTTCGTAAAGCACGTGCTGGAAGACGCCAATCCCGATTTCGCTGGCCGAGTCAAACCGGGCGATTTCGTGGTCGGAGGGAAGAACTTCGGCCTGGGATCGAGCCGGGAACATGCACCACTGCTAATCAAGATGGCCGGGGTGAGCGCCGTTGTTGCGAAGTCCGTGGCGCGCATCTTCTTCAGGAACGCCATCAACATTGGTCTTCCAGTGTTGATTTGCGATACCGACCCCCTCCCAGACGGCGCCCTCCTCGAGGCGGATCTTGCTAACGGACAGCTGCAGGTTCTCCCTAAAGGGCGCCGCATAGAATTCTCACCGCTGCCTGACGTCATGCTCCGGATACTGCAAGACGGCGGGCTTGTGGACCACATAAAGAAGAATAAAGGTTTTGGGCTGGCCGACCAAGGAGGGGATGTTAGGTGACGAGTTCCGTGGGGGACCGGATAAGGGCCCAAGATGGCCACCTGCACGTGCCGGAGCATGTGATCATTCCCTTCATAGAAGGCGATGGTGTGGGACCGGATATATGGGCTGCATCGCAGAGGGTGTTTGACGCAGCCGTTCAAAGGTGCCATGGTACGTCCAGGAGTGTTGTGTGGAAGGAGATCCTGGCGGGAGAGAAGGCTTTCAAAGAAACCGGGGAGTGGCTTCCCCAGGAAACCCTCGATGCCATCAAGGAACATGTTGTTGCCATAAAGGGTCCTCTCACGACCCCGGTTGGGAAGGGCTTCAGGAGCCTTAACGTATCCATACGGCAGATCCTCGATCTTTACGCTTGCATAAGGCCTGTGCGCTGGCTCAAGGGGGTGCCTGCTCCCGTAAAGCACCCGGAGAGAATGAACGTTGTCATTTTCCGGGAGAACACTGAGGACGTCTACGCCGGGTACGAGTGGCCTTCGGGGAGCGAAGAGGCCCGGGATCTGATGGAATTCCTTAGAATCCGGCTTGGAGTGGGGCTGAGAGAGGATACGGCGCTGGGGTTGAAGCCGATGAGCAAGTGGGGCAGCAAGCGCCTGATCAGGAAGGCGATACGCTACTCGCTAGAGCGGAAGAGACGGAGCGTCACGCTGGTTCACAAGGGCAACATCATGAAGTACACGGAAGGCGCGTTCCGTGACTGGGGGTACGAACTCGCCCGGGAGGAGTTCGCATCCGGGACGGTTTCCGAAGACGACCTCTACAGTGAGTACGAGGGAAAGGTCCCGCCGGGCAAGGTCGTCGTGAAGGACAGGATAGCCGACAACATGCTCCAGCAGCTCCTGACAAGGACGGAGGAGTACGATGTCCTCGCGATGCCCAATTTGAATGGCGACTACTTCTCCGATGCCGCCGCAGCACAGGTGGGCGGTCTCGGAATGGCGCCCGGCGCTAACATAGGTGACACAACGGCCGTTTTCGAGGCAACCCACGGTACAGCCCCCAAGTACACCGGAATGGACAAGGTGAACCCTTGCTCCCTGATACTCTCGGGAGTCATGATGTTCGAGTACCTGGGGTGGCAGGAGGTGGCGGATACCGTCGTATCCGCCGTCGAGGAGACGATCTCGCAGGGAATCGTCACATATGACCTCGCCCGGATGCTTGAGGGGGCGAAGGAAGTCAAGACATCGGCCTTCGCGGATGCCGTGATCGGCAACATGGATAAAGCATAGAGGTGAATCCCGATGCAGAGGAAGATCCCCTGCTGTATATACCGTGGAGGGACAAGTAAGGGAGTGTTCTTCCACGACCGGAACCTCCCCGCCCGTAAGAATACGAGGGACAGGGTCATACTGGCCGTGTTCGGAAGCCCGGATGTAAGGCAGATAGACGGGCTAGGGGGCGCTGACTCGCTCACCTCCAAGACTGCGATCATCGGCCCACCGACCATTGAAGGGGCCGACGTGGATTACACATTCGGCCAGGTGAGCATCACGGCGCCCCTCGTGGACTACGGGAGTAACTGCGGAAACATTTCTTCCGCCGTGGGGCCTTTCGCCATAGAGGAGGGGCTTGTCAAGGCTACGGATCCCCTAACGCGCGTCCGCATCTACAATACCAACAGCAGGAAGATAATCGTTGCTGAGGTTCCTACAGATGGCGGGTGCCCCGTCATGGAAGGCGAGTACGCGATTTCGGGCGTGCCGGGTACAGGGGCCAAGATAACACTGGATTTCGTAGATTCCGGTGGCGCGGTCACGGGGAGGCTCCTCCCCACCGGGAACCGGAGGGACACGATAGACCTTGGGCCACTGGGCACATTTGAGGTTTCCCTGGTGGACGCGGCCACCGCGGTCGTGTTCGTAAAGGCCCAAGACCTCGGGCTGGAGGGCACCGAGGGGCCCTCCAGGATCAACTCGGATGACCATCTCCTGAGAGTCCTCGAGGCAATCAGGGGGGCTGCAGCGGTCATGACGGGCAAGGTCAAAGAGGCGAGCGATGCGGTTTCCAAAAGCCCGTCGGTTCCCAAGGTGGCATTTGTGGCGCCTCCCGCCTCATACGAGACGGTCGCTGGCGAGGCGGTCAATGAGAGCGAAATAGACCTGGTATCTAGGATCATGTCCATGCAGAAAGCCCACAAGGCTTACGCGGTCACGGGGGCCATATGTACTGCTGCGGCTGCCGCCATCGAAGGGACCGTCGTAAACGAGGTCCTCCGGCTCACACCTGGCAAAGAGGTGAGGATAGGCCACGCAGGAGGGACGATTGCGGTGGAGACCCAGGTGGAGGTCAGGGGCAGTGAGATAGTCTTGATGCGTTCCGCCCTGGGACGGACCGCACGGCGCATAATGGAAGGTTTCGTCTATGTTCCGGAAAAGGTTTTTGCCGACTAGAAGCGGTCCAACGGTGGAGGTGTCGTCGCTTGCCATATCCGTCAGTGCTTCAACCCAGCATTAGGTTGCTAGAACAAACAAGGCAGGCCCGGCTCAAGCAGGTTATACCCAGGCTCAGCCCCGAGGGGAAGCAGGACCTGCTGCGCAAGTTTCACCCTGATTTCGATCCCAGGTACATGAGGGAGATTCAGGTGGGTCCGAACGCCGGCCTGAAGGTACCCGTGGAGATAGCCGATATCCTTGAGGCTTACAGCAGGGTCGATCCAGACACGTACCCGGTTGAACGCGTGGACGTCTCGTGTGATGTGCTGGTGATCGGAGGGGGAGGGGGAGGCGCCACCGCAGCCCTGGTGGCCCGGGCCGAAGGCGCGAGCGTTGCGCTGGCAACGAAGCTCAGGCTGGGGGATTCTAACACCATCATGGCTGAAGGCGGCATAGCTGCGGCCACGAAACCCACTGATACGCCCGTGCACCACTTCTTAGATACGATGGGCGGGGGCCGATACGCCAATTCACCCGAGCTGGTGAAGACCCTGGTTCACGACGCGCCCCTTATCGTCAAGTGGCTGAAGGACCTTGGCGTAATGTTTGACCAGGAAGAGGACGGTACTATCGTGACGTCCTTCGCGGGGGGGCACTCAAGGAGAAGGGTCCACTCGTGCAAGGATTTCAGCGGTATGGAGATGATGCGTGTCCTGCGAGACGAGATACTGAACAAGTGCATACCGGTTATCGAGTTCTCGCCGGCGGTAGAGCTTCTCCTCGACGGGGCGGGTCGGTGCGCCGGAGCCATACTCGAGAACATCGAGACCGGGGAGTGCCTCACGGTCAGGGCAAAGGCCGTGGTTCTCGCCAGCGGGGGGCTTGGGCGCCTTCACATACGCTCCTTCCCAACCACGAACCACTACGGCGCAACCGCCGACGGTCTTGCGATAGCATACAGGGCGGGGGCCCGCCTATTGGATATCGACTCCGTGCAGTACCATCCCACGGGCATCGCTTGGCCCGAGCAGATGCTCGGCCACCTGGTAACCGAGGCGCTGAGGGGTAACGGTGCTCACCTGGTGAACGCAAAGGGAGAAAGGTTCATCAACGAGCTCGAGACGCGCGATACCACATCCTCGGCCATCATCAGGGAGTGCATCGACAGGAACCTGGGCGCGGTAACCCCAACCGGCATGAAAGGGGTCTGGCTGGATGTCCCAGTCATTGACATGGTATGCCCGGAGGGTACCATCCAGCGCCTCTTCGCGGGCATAGTGGGGAGGTTCGAGAGGTACGGGATCAATGTCAAGACAGAGCCCATACTGGTATTCCCCACCCAGCACTACCAGAACGGGGGCATCAGGATCGATGGGGATTCCCGCACCGACATCCCCGGGCTCTTCGCTGCAGGTGAGGTGTCGGGCGGGGTCCACGGCCGGAACAGGCTTGGTGGCAACTCTCTCGTTGATATATTCGTGTTCGGCAGGAGGGCGGGGATGCAAGCAGCTTCGTGGGCCAGGGAGAATCCCCCGGAGGAGCCCACGCTTGACCACGTAAGGAGGCACAACAAGACCCTTGAGGCCCTTGGAGTCGATAAGGAGAGGAGATCCCCGAAGATTCTTCCGGATTACACCCGGGAGGGGATTAAGAGAGTCGAAACGGCTGTATCAGGTTTGCACCTACTAAGGAGGGAATGCCGGTGAAGACCAGGGTTTTCAGGATCGAGGAAGTAGTGTGGGAGGAGCCGCCAGAGCACTATGATGCCTTTTCAAAGCTCCTAGTTAACCCCGCGACCGTTGGATCTAAGCACTTTGATTTCCGGATCTCAAGCTACCAGCCTAGAGGTTACTGCGCGTGTCACACCCACAAGGTCCAGGAGCAGATCTACTACGTGCTACAGGGAAAGGGCCTCATGGAGCTGGACGGGGAAAAGTGCGTAGTCGACCCTCACACAGTCATACACATACCCCCGGGGGTGGAGCATGCCATAAGCAACACAGGCCTTGAGGACCTCGTGTTTTTCGTGATCACCTCTCCACCTGAAGACAAGTAGCCGGGAGGAAAGAGATGAAGGCAAGGGCTCAGATTGCCACCGGGTTATCTAAGCCCCTCGAGGAACGGGAATGCCCGCTCGGGTGCCCGGGTCCCGGAGAGATAGTGATCAAGATGGAAATGGCCGGGGTGTGTAGTTCAGACCCCCACATAACGCGGGAGCATCACCCCATGTCGTGGAACGCCCTATCCTTCACACTGGGCTACGAGAACGTGGGAAGGGTTCAGGTCACACGCCGCGCGGGTCATGACGCACCGCGCGAAGGCGGTGTGATTACGAGGCAAAGGAGCCTGACGTGCGGTACATGCTACTGCCGCACCGATCGGAAGCCCTGGCTCTGCGGTGACAGGGTAGCGTACAGTGTCAACCGCTCCGATGCTGGCCCACCCCATCTTGGTAGGGGGTACGCGGAGTACGTTCGCCTGGACGCTGGCAAGCCCGTTGTGAAGATCCCGGATGGCAGCCCTCCGGAACAGTTCGTGGCCGCGGGATGCACCGCTGACACTGCGATGCACGCGACGGAGGTGGCCCGGATGGGGCTGGGCGAGGATGTGGTCATCCTGGGGTGCGGTTACGTCGGCCTCTGTGCGATAGCGTGCGCGTCTGCCTCGGGAACCCGGTCCGTGACTGCCCCTGATCTCGTCGCGACAAGACCGGAACTCACCCGGGACTTCAGCGCAACGGCGACCCTCGATGTGTCGCGGATGACCCCTAAAGAGCGCCTGGATGTGGCCCGTTCCCTGACAGGGGGTTTCGGGGCCTCGAAGGGTGTTCGAGTGCCTCCAGAAAAGCCGCAGGAGGGTTTGTGCTCACCAGGAGTGACGCCCGGTACATCGCCAGGCTTCGGCCATGACGGGGGAACGGAATTCGAGACCAGTGGCTGGTGCGATATTGCGTCCAACGAAATAGAGCTGGTGGGGTGCTTCGCAAGGGCTACCGCCACCTGCCCATCGATTTCACAGCGCGGTCTGAACGCCCGCTCGAGAGACTCGTGACCTGCAGATTTGAGCTTGGACGAGGCCAACGAGGTCCCTCGCCTGGGCTGAGGAGCGAAAGGGCTTTAGGGGCGTAATAGACTACTGAAAGCTTGTTTAGGAGGGATCGTATTGACAAGAAAGGTGATGAAGGGTGCGGACATAATCGTTGAGTACCTGATAGGCGAGAAGGTGCCTTATGTCGTGGTGCTGAGCGGGCATGGCAACGTGGGGCTCCTTGATGCACTTGCCCAGAACAAGGACAGGATCAAGACCATCGGCGTCCACCACGAGCAGGCCGCGGGCCATGTGGCAGATGCCTACTTCCGTGTTGCCCACAGGCCGCTTGCAACGGTTACCTCGTGCGGTCCCGGCTCCGCTAACTTGCCGATTTCCCTTGCATGTGCCTTCTACGATTCCTCGGCTTTTCTGGCGATAACGGGCAACGTGCCCACGAGCCAGTTCAACAGGGGGCCCTTCCAGGAGACGGGCAGGCACTACCAGGGGGATTTCCCGTCTGTTGTGAAGCCGTATGTGAAACGTGCCTACCAGCCCACTCGTGTGGACATGGTGCCCACCGCGGTGAGGCAGGCATTCAAGACGATGCTTTCAGGCAGGCCAGGCCCCGTCAACCTGGACGTGCCGTTCAACGTGTTCCAGGAAGAGGACGAGGTGGAGTTCCCGGAGCCCGCCGACTGGAGGTGGGGGATCAGCACCAGGGCAGGTGGGGATGTGGATAGCATTAGCAACGCTTTCAACATGCTCCTTAACGCGAAAAAGCCACTAATCCTTGCGGGCCACGGCGTGGTCCTCTCCGAGGCGGCCAAAGAGCTCAAGACCCTCGTGGAGCATCTAGGGATCCCCGTTGTCACTACCCCTAACGGGGCTGGCTCCATCGATGCCAGGAGCCCGCTTTGCCTCGGCCCGACAGGCCGCAATGGGACGTACCAGGCCAACCAGGCGTGCAGGAACGCAGATGTGCTCCTTGCGCTCGGCACGCGCTTCTGTGACAGGGTTTCCAGCGCCTGGATCCCAGGGTTCACCTTCAACATCCCGCCCACCAGGCTCATTCAGGTGGACATAGACCCTGACGAGATCGGGAGGAATTTCGCTCCTACCGTTGGGATAATGGGGGATATCCGGAGCGTTCTCCGGCAGGTGCTTGCGGTCATAAAGGAAAAAGGCGCTTCCCGTACTGAGCGCTCCGAATGGCACCGCGAAATAGCCGGCTGGACGAAGACCTGGGAGGATGCGTGCAAGCCCAACAGGGCCTCCGACGCGGTTCCTATTCGCCCGGAGCGCCTCATTTCGGACCTGAGGACGCTCTTCCCCGAGGACGGCATACTCCTTTCGGACGCAGGCGTGCATCACAACTGGCTGGTACAGCACTGGCCGACATACGAGCCGCAGACGCTCATCCAGTCATGGGGGTTCTCCGCCATGGGTTTTGGCATGTGCGGTGTGGTGGGAGCCAAGCTCGCAAGGCCGGACAAGGAGTGCCTGGCGGTTGTCGGGGACTACGGGTTCATGATGGCCCCGCACATAATCTGCACAGCTGTGGAGCAGAACCTCCCGGTCAGGTGGATAGTTTGGAACAACGGGGCCCAGGCCGCCATAAGGGACATCCAGCTCTTCCAGTTCGAGGGGCGGGAGATCGTTACTGAATACTGT
>MAGV01000029.1 GCA_001717015.1 Candidatus Methanosuratincola petrocarbonis (ex Vanwonterghem et al. 2016)
CAGAAAGGAGCTCAGACCACCCATGTCAAGAGTACCACCAAGCGAACGGGTTCGTAAAGAGGTTGAGGAGCTTTTGAGGAACGGCATTCAAGGGGAGGGCGGTCAGCTAACCAGCAAGCTGGTCAAGTTAGGTGCTCAGCAGCTTATCCAGGAGCTGTTGGAGCAAGAGGTACGGATTTTCTTGGCCGGAGGCATTATGAACGTAGGGCTGAAGGTGAAGACTTAAGGGGTTACCGTAACGGTTACGAAGAAAGCAAGGTCCGGACCGGGGAGGGCGAGAACCCGGTGTTCATTCCCCAGGTCCGCCAGACCGGGGAGCGGTTTGAGTCCACCCTGCTTGGGTTTCTTAGGCGGAACACGGACGTCCTGGAGCGTCTGGCGGTTGAAATGTATGCCCGTGGCCTTTCCACCAGGGATATCGAGGACGCCTTCCGGGACGCTACAGGCCACTGCCTCCTCAGCCGGAGCGGGGTGAGCGCGGTGACTGAGGTCCTTCTGCGGGAGTATGAGGCCTTCGTGCGTAGGGATCTCTCTAGGTTCCCGGTGGTTTACCTCTTCCTGGACGCGATCTATGAGCCGCTACGCGGGCTGGGCTCCGGGAAGGGATCCTGTGTGCGTGGGCGGTCACTGAGGATGGCAGCAAGGTGCTGCTCCACATGACCCTGGGGAACAAGGGGAGCTACAGCTGCTGGCTGGAGATGCTCCGGGACATGGTGGCGAGGGGCCTTAAGACCCCCCTTACCCTGACCTCTGACGGAGCACCGCGGCTGCTCAGGGCCATTGAAGAGGTTTTCCCGCGGTCCCTCCGTATCCGGTGCTGGGCTCATAAGATGCGGAACGTGCTTGACAAGGTACCTGACGAAGCCAGGGCTGAGGTGAAGGCCTTCCTGGAGGCCGTGAGAGACGCTCCGACCCACGAAGCGGGTCAGCAGGTAGCCAAGGAGGTACTGGAGCGCTTTGGTAAGCGATTCCCTTCGGCCATGCGGTCACTCAGTGATGACCTGGAAGCCAGCTTGGTGCACCTTAAGGTGCCGGTAAGACATCACAAGTGTATCAGGACCACAAACCTAATTGAGCGTAGCTTTGTTGAAGAGTGGCGCCGTACCAAGACCATTCCTTATTTCCTGACGGAGAAGAGCTGCCTGAAGCTGGTCTATGCCACGGTATGGCGGGCCAGCATGAGGTGGCAACGGGTCAGGATCAGTGAACTTGAGCGTAAGCAGCTCGCTATCTTGGCCCGTTCTCTGGGCATAGACCCTAGTCCAGGGGGAGGAATCCGTCAGAAGGAGGAATTCGATGAAAAAACTTCTTCCGTTGCGTGAGAGGAGGGCTACCTGCTTTTACAGGAGATTTGGGACATAACCTGGCAACCCGTCAAGACCTGGCGGTATCGCGGGCTCTTACCAGCTCACCCATACAACGACAAGGGTGAGTACTTGTATGAGCCCTCAGGTGATGCCAGGCCGGTGAAATGGAAAAGGAAACCCTGCCGCCCATAAAATCTACGGATCAACGAAAAGAGGTGCAGTATGAAGCGTAGCCCTTGGTCCGTCCCACCCGGCAGGCTATCGGTTCTACCCTGTAGTGGCCACAAAGCTCCATGAACCGGGGGTTCCACTTGAGGCGTCCCGACCGGGGGTCCAGTACTAAGGCCTGGGCATTATCCACCAGGACTTCTTGGTGACCCCGCCGAAGTACCGGAAAGCCTCGGGCCTCGAAGACCGACCCCTGGGTCTGGTCAAGGCTGGCCCAGTAAAATTTGCGCGGCTATACCCAGGGTGAGGCAGAAAACCGTTACCGAGGTCAAGGCTTCACCCAGCTCTACGGTGTACGGCGACTAGCAAACTGGGCCTGCTCCCCGGGAGGAGTCTCGTAACGTTCGGTGACTTTGGCGACGTCGTCCCCTCTGACCCTGGCCGGGTAACGGTACAGGGCGGACTGGGAGCCTGTATACCCTAGTTTCCTGAGTTCCCGGGGAATGCGGGTGCCAATGAGTCCCTTCGGAGCATGGCCCAGATCTATTCCTCCAATGGCTCTAACTGGGGTTGGTTTTGGGTCTGCACTGGTAGCGCGATGGATCGTCCTTCTCCAGGGCACGTCTCAACGGTATTCCGGGATATACCTAGCTGACTGGCAATAGCCCGGTTGCTAACACCCCGTCCCTTGAGACAACGTATAGTAGTCCACTCCTCCACCGAAATCATTCCCTTCCTCCCCCCGCTGAGGTCTACGTAATACTTCCTCAACGGGGACAATGATTCCCGGGGAGTGGATCACTTTGCAGCGAGAATTCTGGATCAGTTTTCGGAGAGAATTAAGAACGGTTTGAAGTTACCCCTTCCCTTGGTGGCTTTTTTGCGTGAGTGACCGCTATTTCTATCTTTTTTTTGTCCATTTGTAGTTTATGTATGCGCCTTGATCGTCTTTCCGGCGAAGAAGCTCCTCGATATCATTAGCAGATTTTTCATCCCTTTTGCCTCCTTATTGCAAATAGCGCAATACAGTTCACTAAAGTACAACAAGACAACCCTTGAGCATAACGATTATCTTGTTTAGTTTCAGATGGAGCCTTTCTATATCAGAAATAATATGGGGCAAATGCCCGATTAACATGGTTTTACTTCCTAATAGAGCATAAAGTTATTACATCTACAAATTTTCTTCATCAATAGCAGGAGATTCAAACAGAGCGGCGAATATCTAATTAAGAACGAGGAAGTGCTAATATAGCAATAACTTCTTTAAACGCTAATCCTAGGAGTCCATTGACAAACCCCCTATTTTTCGCTCCCTATCCTGCTTCCGAGATTCTGGCTGGCAGATTCCGGCATATACTCGGTTGGGTAGGCAGGTGCTCATGATCTTGAACTCCTTCTTCACCCTATCTGCTACCATTATCTCCTTTAGGGGACCTTTGGGGGACACTAACCCCTATAGGGTGGGAATAAGATATGCCTGTAGCCTCACCTTGGCCCGACCGATATACCGCGCTTTGCGCAGGCCATGGCGAACCATCTCCACCTGCTTGCGCTCAACCTTGTGGCGTTGGGGATACAGTTCCTGGAACTCCCTGGTCTGCTGAAACGTCCGGGCCTCCTGTAATTGGCGCTCATAAGAATGAACACTGACCCTGCGCCTGCCCCTGGTTGCTATTGAGGCATTGGCCCTTCAGGGCACAGTTCCCGCACTGCTGGGGGGAGAAGACAAAGGCCTTGAGCCGCCTGGATTTCTTGCTGTAGGATTTCTCTGCCGCCACCTGCCCCGCCGGGCATATGCAGCTCTCGGTGTCCATGTTGATCTTGAACTGCGCTTTGGATAGGCGGCCGGGCCGCTGCTTACCCGCCGGGGCGGGGGAGATGACCTTGATGCCACGCTCTTTCATCTCGGCCCGCACCTCGCCGGTACCGTAAGCGGTGTCGGCGATTATCGAGCCGGGCCGGAGCTTTTCCGGTGATGAGTCAACCAGTTCCTTGGCCGCAGTGGAGTCGTGGGCGTTACCGGGCGTGACCTCGACCGATACAATCAACTCGCTTCTTTTTTCCACCGCCGTGTGGGCCTTGTACCCGTCAAAGCGCTGCGACCTGGACTTGTGGCCGTGCCGCATCTCCGGGTCGGTCACCGAGATAACCCGGTCCTTGGCCACCCGCTCCCGCAGGGTAACCATTCCGTCTTCCTGTACCACCAGGTCCTGGAGCAGAACAGTTGCCAGGATCTCCCGTAGCCGGCGTTCCTTGGGGGTTAGGGAGAGACCCTCGGTGGCAGCCAGTACCGTCTGGGCATCGGCAAAAAGGTCGCGGAGAAGGACGCTGCGCTCTTCCGGGTTCCCCCAGTCGATCTTCGGCTTGTTCTTTGTCGTGTACTCACGCCTCAGGGACTGACCCTTCAACCGGTGCTGGAGCCCCTTGATGGCCCTGCAGATCAAGGTATAGGTGTCCTGGACGGCGCCTGCCCCCAGGACGTGGGTCGAGTCGATGACCTGCTGGATGTCCTTGCTGGGGAGCAGCCCTCGCCTGGCTGCAGCCCGCAGCAATGCTTCAAAGGCCGCCCGCTCCTTTTGGTGGAAGAGCAGACGGCTCCGGAACAGGGAAAAGGCACTGTAGTCAAAACCGGACTCTCAAAGGCCAACATTAAGCGCCTTCTTCCACCGCAGGTCATAACGGGCACGATTCTCGGCCTCCCGGTCAGATACCCCCTCCAGGAACTGGAGCAGCAATACCTTTATCAGGCGGCTCGGGTGAATTGATGGGCGACCCACCGGCGAGTAAGCGCCGGCAAACGATTCGTCCCGGAATATGTCGCCGGCCCTGGTAAAAGCGCTGTAGATGGTGTTCTCGGGGACCACCGCCTTTCGTTCCCAACTCTCCATTGCACTGACGCTGGAGAAACCTAACTGACGGTCGTCACGACCGAGCATGGCAAGTTATCACTCCCTGGCTTTATCCTACTTTCATATTCGTTGTGAAACCAGGGAATTCCTTCAGATCCCTATCAATATTGCATCCGAGATACCTGGTGGGGGTATTTTTTCAACACACTTCTAGGGAAGAAGATTTCCCGCAGCACGCAAGGGTTGGGAGGGGGTGTAGATTCAGGGAGGGAAAAAGAGCCTAGAGTCAGCGAAGATCTTAAAAAAGTAGGGAAGGAGGAAAGAGAAATGTTCTTTGCGACAAAGAAAGGTTGGCTAGGTGTAGTTTCTTTACTACTCGTTCTTCTATTACTGGTGGGCTGCCCCGGCGGTAGAGGTACGAACAAACAAACCGAGCCTANCCGCCGATAAGACACCCAAGAAGTATAAGATTGCCTTCTTACTCCCAGGCCTTAACATTCCCTATGTAGCCACGGTTAAGGAGGGGGGGCTCCAGGCAGCAAAAGATTTAGGGGCAGACATTGTTACCTACGATGCTCAGTGGGATGCCGCGAAGCAGCTTAGCCAGTTGGAAGATGTTATTGCTATCGGTGTTGATGCCGTCGTATTCTACCCTGCGAATCCCCAAGGGGCCATCCCCGCGGTAGCCAAGGCTAATGCTGCAAAAATTCCTATTATGGCCGTTAATACAGCCATCGGGGAAAAACAGGAGGCCTATCCAGGCACCTTTGCCTTTGTCGGCCACATCGAGGAAGAAGTAGGACAGCTGGCCGGCGAGCTAGCCCTGGAAGCCTTGGGCGGCAAAGGTGGCAACGCAGTCATTATTGAAGGCAAAGCCGGAGATAGCATAGTCAACGGTCGCACTAGCGGTTTCAAAAAGGCCCTGGAAGGGAAAAATGTAAAAATTATCGCCCAGCAGAACACCGACTGGACCAAAGAAGACGCACTCCGGGTGATGGAGGACATCCTTCAGGCAAATCCCAAGATCGACGTGGTTTTCGCCCATGCTGACAACCTGGCCGCAGGAGCTATCAAGGCCATTGAGGAAGCCGGTAGGCTTTCCGAGATTAAGGTCGTTGCCACCGGCGGCTCCAAGGAAGGGATTGAGAACATCAAGAACGGCAAGCAGTATGGCACACTGTTCTATTCTCCCTTCAAGGAAGGTTACATGGGCGTGGAGGCAGCCATCAAGTACTTGAAGGGTGAAAAGGTTCCTAGCTTTATCAAGGAAGACAACCCCAAGGTTACTAAGGAAAACGTGGACCAGTTCAAGGCTGAATGGTAATGCTGAGATAGCAGTCCCGGTAGGCCCGACTAATGGGCCTACCGGGAGCTGGCTAATGGGATAAGATCCGGCCAGTGGAAACAATGGTAGAGGGGTTTACCGTGAATATGGATAGACCTTTACTGGAAATCGTACAAGTCTCAAAGTATTTTCCAGGGGTTAAAGCTCTGGACAAAGTTGGTTTCTCTGTCCAGAAAGGGGAGATCCACGGGCTGGCGGGAGAAAACGGGGCAGGTAAGTCTACCCTGATCAAGATTTTGGCGGGCGTTTATCCGAAGGATAGCGGGCAGATTTTCTTCCACGGCACCCCAGTCGATTTTAGAAAACCCTTTCAGGCGCTCAGTCAAGGGATCAGTGTTATTTACCAAGAGTTAAACCTCGTGCCCCAGCTAGACGTAATCTCAAATATTTTCCTCGGGCGGGAATATTACGGATTTTTACGACGGTTAGACAATCTCAAGATGTTGCAAGAGTACGAAACGATTTGTGATAGTGTGGGCTTCCACTTTCCTCCACATCGCTTGGTGCGAGATCTTAGCATTGCCGAGCAGCAGATGGTTGAGATTTTGAAGGCCATATCTTTTAATGCAGAGCTCATTATCATGGATGAGCCTACCTCATCACTTACGGAACGGGAAACCGGGCAACTATATAAGGTTATTAAGAAGCTTAAAGCTCAAGGTAAAACGATAATTTTCATTTCCCACTTCATCGACGAACTGATAGAGCTTTCAGACCGCATAACAGTACTGCGGGACGGCCGCTATGTGGGTACCGTTGACTCCAGGAAGACAAGTAAACAGGAAATTATTGGCATGATGGTGGGGCGTGAAATCAACGATATATTTGAATACTCGGAACGCCCCAGAGGTGAGGTCTTCCTATCTGTCAAGAACCTTTCAAAGCAAGGATTATTTAGAGACATTTCGTTTGAGGTAAGAAAGGGGGAGGTGCTGGGCCTTGCTGGCCTTGTCGGTGCTGGGAGAACGGAGGTTGCCAAGGCCATATTTGGGCTACACCACTATGACGCAGGCGAAATTACCGTTGGAGGTAAGCGGTTAGTGCCTGGGAAGGCCGGGCAAGCCATCAAAGCAGGTATCGGACTTTTGCCGGAAGATCGAAAAAGATACGGCTTGGTAATGGGGCTCTCTCTAGCAAAAAACCTTACACTGGCTAACCTTCGGGCGGTATCGCCTCTTGGGGTTATTCAAGCGAAGAAAGAACGCGATGCAGCGCTCCAGATGATGAAGGCTCTAAGCATTAAGACTCCTGGTCTTCACCAGATTGTAAGGTACCTGAGTGGAGGCAACCAACAGAAAGTTGTTTTCGGAAAATGGCTCCTGAAGGACTGCGAACTCTTAATCTTGGATGAACCCACGCGAGGTATTGATGTAGGGGCAAAGCTAGAAGTCTACAGGTTAATCGATGAACTGGCTCGATCCGGGAAGGCCATCATACTTATTTCTTGTGAGCTTCCTGAGATCCTCGGGTTGTCCGACCGCATTCTGGTTATGAACCAGGGTCGAATTACAGCACAATTTTCCCGAGCAGAAGCGAGTCAGGAGAAAATCATGGCTGCTGCTTTATCTGTAGTTTAGTGATATAGGCTTGGCGTATAGAGACTAGCAAACGGGAAGGGAACAAGCATGACGAGCGGTGGTCAAGTAGCCAGGAAATCCCTCTCGCTCCAGAAGGCCTGGTTTCTGACCAAAGGTAGGCTGCGTAGTCTTGGCATCGTAATCGGGCTAATAATCATGATCCTTTTCCTGGCCCTTAAGTCGGAGGCTTTTTTGAAGCCAGCCAACCTGCTTAACATCTTGAGACAATCCTCAGTCGTGGGGATCATGGCCGTGGGTATGACCTTTGTTCTCATCGTAGGGGGCTTTGACCTTTCGGTAGGCTCGGCTATGGGGCTGGCCGGCGGGCTTGCGGTTGGCCTCCTGCCTAAGATTGGTCTGGGCCCATCTCTGCTAGTTGCGTTGTTAATGGGGATTGTAGCCGGTATGGTTAACGGGTTGCTGGTAGTTAAACTTAACGTCAACGCGTTTGTAGCCACCCTCGGCATCATGAATATTCTCCGGGGCATTCTCTTGATGTATTCCGGGGGGAAAACCATGTTTTCCCCCGACCGGAGCTTTGCTTTAATCGGTTCGGGGTATCTGGGCCCCATCCCGATACCTGTAGTCATTTTTACCGTGGTAACGTTGTGTTCGGCTTTCATCCTCCACCGAACCAGATTTGGGCGATACATATACGCGGTCGGGGGCAATGAAGAGGCGAGCATCTTCTCGGGCATCGACGCAGGTTTTTACAAGGCGGCTTCTTTTGCCATCGTAGGTCTTCTAGCTGCCTTGTCCGGCGTAGTGTTGGCCTCCCGGTTGCAGTCCGTTGCCCCCATGGCAGGGTCGGGGTATGAACTGGATGCTATTGCCGCTGCCGTGATTGGAGGCACCTCTATCTCAGGAGGTCAAGGAAGCATCTGGCAGACTGTAGCCGGCGTGTTTGTTCTAGGGGTAATCAATAACGGGTTTAACATTCTAAACGTCAACGAGTATATCCAGTTGGTATTCAAGGGCGCTATCGTGGTTGCAGCTGTGGCCCTTGATACCTACAGCAAGCGCAAGACATGAACGAATGTAACCTTTATGCCTGGCAAAAGCCTGCAGGAGGTGGTGGGCTTGGGGTAGCAATATGGCCAGGCATTCTGCAGATCCAAGTTATCGATCAACCTTGTGGTAAGGATAAATAGGTGTGATGCGGAGGGTTGTAATCATGGACAAGATGCGGCCGGTGGAACGTATTAAACTTGCTGTAGAGCATAAGCAGCCAGACCGGGTTCCAGTGTTTCCTGTTTGCGTTGCACACGCAGCGAAGAATTATGGCATCACTTACCGTGATTACTGCACTAGTGCTGAAAACCTTGCCAGGGCGGCCATCCATTGCTCACGGACCTACGGGCTCGATGGGGTGTTTGTTCAGGCTTGTGGATGGCAAGAAGCCGAAGCAATGGGCGTAGAGCTTTACTATCCCGAGGATAATGCTCCTAGCGGCAAGGCCCCCATTGTGAAAACCCGTGAGGAACTCAAGAAACTGCGGGTGCCTGACCCCCTCAAGGATGGGCGGATGCCCATGGTGGTTAAAGCCAATGAGCTGGTGGTTAAGGAGGTTGGGCATGAACTTTACGTTAAGAGCCAGATAGATCAGGCACCGTTTGCTCTAGCCTGTGAACTGGTTGGCTTTGAGCAGGCCTTCTTGCTGATGTATGATGACCCGAGTTTCCTTCACGAGTTACTGGAGATCTGCACGGAAACGCAAATCCGCTACGGGAAAGCCATCGCCTCGACCGGGGTGCACAATGTCTTCATGGGCGAGGCCATCGCCAGCCAAATTTCGCCTGCTCAATATAAAGAGTTCTCGCTACCGTACAACCGCCGGGTGATTGATGCCATGCATGAGTTAGGGGTTACCGTAACTCTGCATACATGTGGAAACTCGAGCTATATACTGGAGCTCATGGCGGATACGGGTGCAGATATTATCGAGTTTGATTCCATGGTTGACATAGCCGAGGCTAAACGAAGGGTTGGCGACCGCGTTTGCCTGCAGGGTAACGTGGATACCGGTCTGGTGTTGCAGGGGACACCAGATGAGGTAGAGGCGGCAGCCAAAGACTGCATTGAGAAGGCCGCGTCGGGAGGGGGCTTTATCCTTGCCTGTGGTTGTGAGCCAGCCCCGAATACACCCCAGGCGAACCTCCATGCCTTGGTGGCGGCGGCTAAGAAGTATGGTCGTTATCCAATTACACAGTGACCTCGCCGGGGTGGACACCTCAGGAGGGAAAGGGAAATGCGTGCTTTTAGCCCACGCGAGCGGTTATTAGCTGCCATAAGACATGAGGAGACGGACCGTGTTCCCATCGACCTCGGCGGGTACTTGGCTTCTGTTCACAAGATAGCCTATGCCAATTTGATTGATTACCTGAAGCTACCACTCCCCAAATTGGAGCCCTGGGACCGGGTGCAGCAGATCGTAGACGTTGATGAGAGCATCTTACGTATGTTCGAGGTGGATACCCGCCACATCCGGCTCAATCCACCAGACGGTTACACTGTTATGGAGCCAACCCCCGATTCCTACGTCGATGAGTGGGGTATCACGCGCAAATTTACTGGTATGTATTCCGACATTGTCAAAAACCCGCTCGCGGAGGCCACCGTGGCCGACCTAGACTCCTATCCATGGCCTGACCCTGCGGATCCCGGAAGGTTCCGGGGACTACGGGAGAAAGCCAAAGACTTGTATTTTAACACGGAGTTTGCTGTTATCGGTGACCCGGCGGGCTACGGCTTGGTTGAACTGGGCTGTGGTATGAGAGGGTATGAGCAGTTCCTGATTGACCTGGCCCTGGAAAACCAGTTCTTCACCAGGTTTCTAGATGTTGCCCTAGGCATTATGAAAACGATGTGGATGCACTACCTGCACGAGGTGGGAGATTATCTCCAGGCGGTATGGCTTTGCGACGACTTTGGCACGCAACAGGGTATGCTGTTTTCCCCTCACCTTTTCCGGAAACACATAAAGCCCAGGTATAAGGAACTAGTCCAGCACATCAAGTCCATAGCCAACGTTAAGGTGCTACACCACTCTTGCGGGTCTATCGTAGCCATCATTGACGATCTGATAGAAATAGGAATCGACGTATTGAACCCCGTCCAGCCCCTGGCCAAGGGTATGCAAGCGGAAAGTATCAAGGAGCAGTTTGGCAGCAGGCTGGCTTTCCATGGAGCTATTGATGTACAGCAACTAATGCCGAGAGGTACGCCGGAAATGGTGTTTGAGGAAGCCCGAAGGATCATCACCATCATGAGTAAGGGGGGCGGATACATCTTTGCTCCTGGACACAACATCCAGCCAGATGTGCCTCCGGAGAATATAGTCGCTTTGTTAAGGTCACCCTGCGCGGGTGAGCGGTGAACATCAGCATATTTTGGAAAGGAGATGGTGGGTAATGTCTGATACTTTGAAGCAACTGACTGAGGCGGTGATTGCTGGCAATGCCACCTTAGCAGGTAAGATCACGGAACAGGCTCTGGCGGAGGGCATTGCGCCGACCAAGGTGCTAACCGATGGACTGATTGCTGGTATGAGCGTAGTGGGAGTCCGGTTCAAGGCTGAAGAGATCTTTGTGCCTGAGGTACTGATTGCAGCCCGGGCCATGAAGACCGGCGTGGAGATCTTAAGGCCCCGGTTAGCCGGTGAAGCTGTCCCCATGGCCGGTACCATCGTATTAGGTACTGTCCAAGGTGATCTCCATGATATAGGGAAGAATCTGGTGGCCATGATGATGGAAGGTGTTGGTTTCAAAGTTATTGATCTGGGAGTCAATGTAGCACCGGAGAGGTTCGTCGAGGCCATAAATGAACATGAACCTGATCTGGTAGGCATGTCTGCCTTGCTGACGACGACCATGCCCATGATGAAGGAGACTTTGGAGGCCTTCAAAGCCGCTGGAGTAAGGGGAAGAGTTAAAGTTGTGGTGGGCGGCGCTCCTGTGAACGAGAATTTCGCGAGACAAATCGGGGCCGATGGATATGCGCCCGATGCTGGCTCGGCGGCCGACCTGGCTAAAGCACTGGTCGTTACTGGCTAGCGAACAGGCCAATTTCCGGGGGGGACACCAATCCCTCGGGAAATGGCTTGTCAGGGGGAATAAAGATGCTAATCGTTGGTGAACTGTTAAACTCTAGCCATAAAGCTGCGTAGGCAGCGTTGGAGGCGAGGAATAGGGACTTCATCCTCAACCAAGAAGCAATTGGAAGCAGGAGTTGATTTGCTGGATATAAACTGCGCCACCATGAGGGAAAGAGGGCCCGAAATGATGGAGTGGGTAATAAGTACTATCCAGGAAGAGATGGAAGCTGCCATCTGTTTGGACAGCCCCGATGCGGACACCCTCGAGGTTGGTTTGAGGGTGGCCCGTGGGCCTGTAATGATCAAATTCTATCACTGCTGAAAAGAAACGCATGCAAGAGGTCCTGTCCCTTCTAAGGGGTAAGGGAGGTCAAGGTAGTCGCCCTGTGCTTAGATGACCGGGGGATGCCTTCCACAGCCGACGACCGCGTAAGGTCAGGCCGAGCCATCATTGAGGCTCTCAAGTCGGCAGGGGTAACGGCAGACAACATCTACTTGTAATACAATGTTAACTATTGACTTCCGAGGCAAGGTATGCCATCTCTAAAGCATGAAGACGATACAAATTGAACAAAGTCGGAAGAGGCTGGAGGAGTTTCTGAG
>MAGV01000003.1 GCA_001717015.1 Candidatus Methanosuratincola petrocarbonis (ex Vanwonterghem et al. 2016)
ATATTGTCATTGGTGCAGTAGAGCCTCCCCTTCTTCAACACGAGCTCCCCGCCGCACTTCGTGCACGTTGCGTATATCACTCCCAGATCGTCCTCGACCGTCGATAGCTGGTAGGGCGCCCATCCGGTCGTGACCTTCGCAAGGATCCTGTCATTCAGGTTCACGGCGTCGAATATGCTCTTGGTATAGTCCTTCGAAACCTGCGAGACGTGCAGCTGCGCTGAGAAGTCCCCTGTCAGCGGCCTCTTCCCCTTTATCTCCACGATCTTCACGAGCGCGACGTCCTCCTTCATGCCAACCACGATCCCCTCGACCGTGTCTCCGACCTCGGGCACCGAGGCCTTCTTGCCTGGGACCACGCCTACACTCCTGTTCTTGGCGTCTACCTCCAGCTCCCCTGCCATGCTGGAAATGATCTTGCCGTCCTCCTCATACGTGCCGCTACCTGGCATGTACTCCTCGATGACCCCGAGCTTCTCCCCGGGAGAAACTATCTTTGGTTTTGACATGTCTGCCTGTCCCTCACGATCCTGAATAGATAAGCCTCAAAGGCATATGATCTCTTTTTATGGAAGTGATAGGTCGGCGAGAGTTTTATCTTTAACGGAAGTATCTCATCGACGCGACCGCCGCACTCCGCCGCGAATTCCGACACGAATCCCCTCACTGCCTCGCCACCCTTGTGTATTGAGTACACCCTGGGAGCGATCTCTAGGCTCTTGTGTATGAAAGCCCTGTCCGCGCCCCTCACCCGGACCCCGAAGGGTGGGTTCTGGACGACCACATCGGCAACAAGCTCGAGCCTGCTTACCTCTGAGTTGACAAAGTCCACAGCAGAAGCCAAAGACAGCATCTGGCAGACTTCCTTCGCCTTCAGGATCGATCCGATGTCGATGTCGACCCCGACGACGTACTCTGCCCCCATCAGCGCCGCCCCCGCGGTGAGCATGCCTGTGCCGCACCCGAGGTCTACGATCCTCTTCCCTTGGATGTCATGGTGCCTCATCTCGATGTACCATATGACTTCAGCGGCGAGCTGTGCCGGGAGCCTGTACTGCTCGTAGGCGATATTCGGACGCTCGAACTCTCTGACCGTCTCGAGAAGGATCTCGAGCTCTCTCTTTGACCGGGGGGGCTGTCGCCCCTCTAGCCCGCCGCATGAAGGCTCAGCCATTCCGCTCCTCCAACCGCTTATTTCCTATCGGGCTTAATGATCTCGAGCATCTTCCATGCCTCAGCCTCGTTCAGGACAGGTCTGTTCGGATCCTGTTGCGTGTCCGTTGCTATCCTCGGGCATCCTGTTACGATGAACGATTCTATGAATGGGAATGCCGCAAGCCTCTCGGGGCTGACGTCATCCCCCACTAGCAGATGCGCCTCCTTGCCCGCTGCCCTAAGCTCCGCTGCAATCTTTTCGGCAGAGCGCATGCTGAACTGCCCGGGCTTGGTCACCATGATGACGCCGAAACGCTTGGACTTCGAAGCCTCCATTATCGCCCACCACCGCCGCGAAAGGGTCTTCTTCATTATCTCAGCGGTGCCCCTCACCTCGTTTCTGTAAGTGTCCGCGATGAAGACCTCCTTCTCCACATCCATCGCGACCCCCAGAGGGTGGAACTCCCCCCCGCCTATGAAGAGGAAAGCGTCAACTTCGCTTTCAATCCTCTTCGCTCCGTCTGTCCGGCAGCCAAGAACAAGCCCGCCTGTCTGCCGGTCGACAACTGGCACAAGCCCCGCAGCCTCCATTTCCCTGACGAACTCTCCAACATACTCGATGTGCTGGAGATTAGCGAGAACCCCGACCCTTAAGAACCCCCTCTTCTTCAATTCGGACGCCGCCAAGCTGGCAAGGCCTCTGACATCAGCCAGGTGAGGGGCTGGAAGGTAAACCGTGTAGACCTTTTCTGCCCCCTCGATGAACTTCTTATGCCCTATGTGGATCACCATGTCTGCCCCGATCATCGCAGCCCTGTCATCCTCCAAATCGCAGCCCCCATAGCAGGGGTTTATTGAGACGTAGACTTCACAGACCTGTGAAAGCCTGGAGACGAACTCTGCAAGGAATTGCTTGAGTCCATCTGGGGCCTGCACAAAAACCCTTTTTGCCCCCCTCCTGACCACCTCTCCAGCCGCCCTCTCGATTTCAAAATCGTACACCTTCTCACGCCCGAAAAACAGGGGATGGCTAACGGGGCTGAAAACTGGGACAAGAGGGCTTGAATTTGCCCTTCAGGCAACTTCTACTACCCTGCAGGGCATTGGCATCTTCGCGCAAGCTAGCTTCAGCGCCTGCTTCGCCACGTCCTTCTTATCCGTAGCTACCCTGACGTCAATTATGGGCTGCATGGCCCTGAACCTGGCAGCGGTGCCGGCTGGTTTCCCGAAGGACCTCCTCATCCCGTCCTGAAGCCTGTCCGCCCCTGCGAATGCCATCATCTTGTTCTCCCTGAGCACTTGGTGCGGGTATGCCCTGACCTTCAGGTGGAACCCCTTTTCGCCCAGGACGGTCTGCAGGTGCTTGGTCACGATCACTCTCGCGGCCTCAAGCGCATTGTGTCTGATCTGCCCAGCCTCCAGCGGGATCAGCCTGACGAGTGCTTGGAAGTCGCCGTTCGGATCCCCGTAATCGAACTTGGTGATCTTCGATCCAGGGACACCCCTGATATACTCCTTTCTGGTGTAAGCCGGCGTATCGAAATACCGGTAGCAGTGTGCCGGTCTCTCTGGCATGATTATTCCTCCGAACACTTCCAGATGGAAGTGAAATCCTTAGTATTTTAGCTTTTCCATGCTCGCGTTGAGCTTTACACCCTCCGCGCCATCCTTATCACCACAAGACTTTCGAAGTCGAAATCCCTGCGCCCTACTATTTGCGCATCAAGCCCTTCCGAATCCGCCCTCTCAATGCTCTCCCCTATGCCATTGATGCTGGACTGAAGCAAGTATGCCCTCCCCCCCTGGCTAAGGAAATCGCCGACCTCCGAGATGAACCTGTCTATGATCGACCTGCCTGAAGCCCCCGCGCTCCAGGCCAGATCAACCGGGTCCCCGTCCCCATCGGGGAGGTAAGGGGGGTTCATTACTATCAGGTCGAACTCGCCGCGAATCGGTGAGAAGAGATCGCCGACGACCACATGTGCCCTCATGCCGTTCTCCCTGTAGTTCAGGAGGGTATTCGTCGCGGCNGTTCAGGAGCGTATTCATCGCAGCCGTGGGGTTCAGGTCAACCGCGACCATTTCCCCCACGCGGCTTGCTATGCTCAGGCCGACTGCACCCGTTCCGGAGCAGAGCTCGAGCCCTCTTGCCGCCCTCTCGCCGCTCACCGCATCCATCAGCAAGAAGGTGTCCTCCGAGGGAGGATACACCCCGTCAAAGACTCTAATCTCGAGCCCCCTTATCCTCACCGCCTTCCGCCCCCCAACTCGAAAAGACTCTGCTTATCTCTAAGAAATCGCTTGGGCTGAGCTCGAAGACCCTCTTCTCGAGCAGGCCGCGCCCGATCATGCCTACAAGCGCCCCCCTGCCCATGCCCCTCGACTTAGAGAACGTCTCAAGGGCTTTTCTAAGGGTCCTCCTTCTCTGGGAGAAGAGGAATTTGAGCGTGGCGTCCAGCGCCTCCCATTCTACCGACTTTGGTGACTCTATCTTTTTTATGGTCACGACCGTGCTATTGACGCTCGGGGCAGGGTAAAACGACTCCGGAGGGAAGTCGGCTACTGCCTTGACCTCAGCCAGTAGCGATACGGCCACACTCAGCCTCGAGTAGTCCGGATCAGAGGGCTTTGCCTGAAGCCTGTCCGCAACTTCCTTCTGGTAAGTGAACGCCCCGAACCTGAAGCCCCTGTCTGAGAGGAGCTTGAAGGTTACCGGCGTCGAAATCGAGTAGGGCAGGTTCGAGACGACCTTGTCCGTCTTGGGCAATTCTATCCTCAGGAAATCTGCCTGGACTATCTCCACATTAGAACCAGAGAACTTGTCCGTTAGATACCTCGCGGATGCCGTGTCCCTCTCGACTGCTATGACCTTCCTTGCCCTCTTGCTGATCTCCTCTGTAAGCGTGCCTACGCCAGGTCCGATCTCGAGCACGGTCTCGTTCCCGGAGATCCCCGCGGAATCCACTAGGCACCTGATTAGTGAAGGGTCCACGACGTAGTTCTGGCCATGGGCTTTGCGCGGCCTTATGCCCGCCTCTTCTAACGCCTTCTTTGTGAGCGATAGAAGCGACTGGTCGATCACGATCAGAATTCCTTCCTCATCGGAGGCTTGGTGAAGATGTAGTACTTGTCCTCGTTCATTATCTCCTGCATGATCCTCTTCACGACCGTCTTCTTCGGATCCGGTATGCGCGTCCTGCTTTGGATGTCGTCGAAGCTCGCAAAGGGTCCCTTCTTCCTCTCCTCGAGAATCTGCCACATCGCCTTCTTGCCTATCCCTGGGAGGAGCTCCAGCGAATGCATCCTGGTCGTGACCGGACCTGCGTTGTTGAAGAACGAAACGAACCTCTCCATGTTTTTGGTCACGAGCTCATCTATGACGCTAGGGAGCTCATCTTTGGCATTCTGGGTGAGCTCCTCATAGTCGATCCTCCTCTTCACGTGGTCTATCTTGTCCCTGCCCCACTTCCCTATCGCTATGAGCTCCCTGTGCTGGAAAGATGCCCCTGGGACCGGGATCAGCTCGAGCAGCGTAAAGTACTCAGTCCCTACTGCTTGGACCAGCGGCTCCCTCCTGTACAGTGGCCTGGTGTCCCTCGGATGTCCGTATGGGAGGTGCTCCAGGACCACGGCGAAGTCTTCAAACTTTCTCGGCTGATCCCTCGGGCTGCTCATAAAACTCACCGTTTAAGTGCTCTATTTACATTATATTTGTATTAAAATAGTTATAGGCTTACCTGAACATATTGATGATGCTCAGGAGCTTCTCGAGCTCGGAGGGAAGGACAGGCCTGCTCTCTGCAGAAAATATCGTCCTCAGCTCCTCGACGCTCGCAGGCAAGATATTTACGATCTGCGTCGCGAGCGTTCCTGATATTCCCTCCTCCTTCAGCCTGGCCAAGAGCGCGTCTGCCTTCTCAGCATCGATCTTTGAGAACTTGGATGCATAATCGTAGGTAAGCTTCTGGAGATGGCTCAGCTCCCCATCCTTCTGACGCTGCTCCAGCAGCATTTTGACTTTGGGGAGTGTAACCTCTTCTTCCTTTACAATCTCTCTGGGCATTTACTGCCCCTCTATTGGCTTTATGTGCTCTGGCCTAGCGATGATCGTCTTCTCGAACCCACCCATGTGGACCCTGACCACGTAGGCCCTGCCCCTCCGCTCGACCACAGTGCCAGTCCTTCCGTGGAACCTCCTGTGCGGCATCCCCTTGACCGTGGACGGGTCTATCTTGATCACGACCTTCTCGCCCTCAGCGTACTCCCTGAGTATCCTGTTGATGGGGGATAGCCCCCTCTCTCTCGGGCCCTTCTTAAGAAGGGTTCTGGTCCTGTTCCTGTAACCAACCGAATGCCTCATATCTACACACCCTCGTTTACCGCAATCACGTCGAGCTCAGTGCACCTCGCACCGCAGCCAAGGACCTCCGAGACGCTCGGAGTAGTCCTCCCCCCGTCCCCTGAGATGAGCTCCTTCACATAGAGCCCGCCCTGGCAGCGGACCACGAGCTCAAGGTGCCTAGGGTCGATCATCTTGACCGACACCTCATAGACCTTCTTGAGCCTGAGCCTGTCAGCCCGGCGATGCAGCACTCTGTTCGGAGTTAATTGATTTATAACACATCCATTAAAGCTTTTCCCCAATGTTGCCGCTTCCTCCTCGCCTATGTCGCGGTCAAGTTCAACGAGGGCCCTATAGACCTTCTCGGCAACCTTGGCGCCCTCCTTGAGCCTCCTTACAGTCCTCCTGTCCGAGAGCTTTAGCCCCGCAACCTCCACCATCCCGTTACCCCCTTTGTTTATCTCATCCTCGACTGCCTTGAGATCCAGCTCTCTTACCTTCGGCTCCCTGACCTCGACCACAAAAGGTCTCCCATTCCCGCTCATTATCGCGTCCACGTCCTCCCTGCCTGCACCGTGGAATTTCGTCTCCTTCCCACCAGCTGCCTTGAGAATGGGCCCACACACTATCTCCTCGACAGATATCGGATAGATCTTTCCAGTGCCGTGGCAGATCTCGCACCCCTTCCCCCTGCAGTGGACGCAGTCCCACTTCGACTGGGGAATCCCCCTGGCGAGCTTCCTGTACCTGCCGAAGACGAATAGGGGCATTGGGCTGACCTCCACCATAGGCCCTGGTATCCCAACCATGACGACCACGTCGGGTTTTGAGAACTCGACCTCCTTGCCAGTTGCCTTCGATACCAGCTTCCCGATCTCCCTGCTGGCCTCCATTTTCATCGACTCCCCAAACTCGATTCCGAACTCCGACTTCACCGCATCCTCGCGCTCAGCCAGCTCCCCCGAAACCTTCACACCGATTAGGAACGTCCTGTATTCGTACTTGTCCAGTGCCCTGACGACCTCCGCCGCATACTCGCCCATCCTCTCCATTATCCCGCCGCATATGTGGCAGCTATCCTTCGCCGTCTCCCCGACCAAGTTTGCGGCAGGGGGGTGGCCGCCTCTCACTGCAAGGCTCCTCAAGACCTCTTCTTCGGACTCCTCGCCCCTCTTGAGCCCCATGTGCGCCTCCATAGTGATCACTAGCTTCAGCGCAAACCCCCTCTCCCTGTTTGTGACCCCCCTGCCCAGCCCGCCGAACTGCCTCCCCAAGCAGCTGTCGCAGAGCGGGTACTTCTGGAGCATCGATCTGGCTTTCTCGATCAGTGACATAATCAACACCGGAGAACTCGTGAGTACCTTCCACCGGGCAAGGGGATATAAACCTTGATCCTTGTCCTACCGACTCAGCGCAGAAAGTCCGCGCCCTTCACTTAGGGATTTGGATAATGTCAGGATTGCGATCTGTCTACCGCATTGTTGACGATCACCGCAGCCTGGTCCGAAGTGACCTTCCTCGCCCCGAGGCGGAGGGGTTCGAAGCCTGCCCTCCTCAGAACCTCGGAAACCTCGAACTCTATCCCCTTGCACCAGAAAACCACTGAGATGTCTGCCTCTACCCCGTGGGTGCTCCCCGGTCCATCAAAAAAGAATCTTTTACCCGGGAGCTTGGGCGCCAGCTCTGCAAGCCTGGTCCTCTTCGCGGTCACACCCTTGAGT
>MAGV01000030.1 GCA_001717015.1 Candidatus Methanosuratincola petrocarbonis (ex Vanwonterghem et al. 2016)
AGTTACCAAATGTTTTTATCACTACCATGCGAACTTTTACCTATGGTGAAAAGGAAGAGCTGGTCCGAAAAGCTGAACGAAGACAAAGGCCTTCCTAAGGTGGTCAAGATCGAGGGGAAGATGACCCGAAGGTGGGGGGAGGGAACCGTGGTGATACCATCGCCTAGGGAAGTCTATGAGATTATGAAATCTGTGCCGGAAGGGAGGGTTACCACCGTCAACGAGATCAGGTCTGCCCTGGCGAGGAGACACGGCGCGACTATCTGCTGCCCAATCACCACGGGCATCTTTGCATGGGTCTCCGCGAATGCCTCCGAGGAGGAGAAGGCATCAGGAGGCGACGGCATACCGCACTGGCGGACACTCAAAACAGGGGGCGTCGTCAATGAGAAGTACCCTGGCGGGATCGAAGCCCAAAGGTTGATGCTGGAGAGGGAGGGTCATCGCCTGACACCGAAGGTCTCTAGGGGCAGAACAGTGGGATACGTAGTCCTCAACCTTGCCGAGAAGCTCTATAAGCCGGCACCCTAAACACTCATGCTTTTTAACCATGCATCGCTCTTTTATTTGACAGGTGTTGAATCTGTGCTGAACGCCTGGCTGATCCTCGGGCCATCTGGCATGATGATTGTCGGCATCTTTTCGATACTCTTCTGGAGGGAGTGGATGAAACGCGAGTCGGGAAAGGGCGTCCCCCTAAAGTTTTTCATATTCGGTGGGCTGCTGTGGGCTGCCGCCATTATCCCGAAGTTCATCATGGACTACACCGTAACGCAGCCCCTATACGGCTGGTGGGCTTCGTGGTTTGGTGGGTTCGGAGCCCTTATTCTGCTCGGGGTATACGTGGGGCTGAGGACTGGCATTTTTGAGTGCGGGGCTGCGTACCTGGGATTCAGGGGGTTTGCAAGAAAGACCACTCCGGCGAATGAATCCGGCGGAGACGATGAATCCTCCAAGGAGGGCACTTTTTGGCAAAAAATTGGGTACGGGGAAGCTGTGGCGGTGGGAGTTGGGTTTGGTGCCTTCGAGGCTATAGTCTTGGCCCTCCCGTCGCTCGTGCAGATGGCCGCCATCTTCTTGGACCCATCGATCCTCTCTGACTTGCCCCCCGAACAGGTTGCTGCGATCGAATCGCAGCTGAGCCAGCCGACCTGGATGGCTGCAGCCGCTGCCTGGGAGAGAGCCTTTGCCATACTAGCACACGTCTTCGCCACCACGCTTGCATATCTGGCGGTGGTTCACCGGAGCCTGGTGCTGCTCGGCGGCGCAGTCGCCTACAAATCCATGCTCGACGCCCCGATCCCGATCCTCCAGGCCTCGCTCGCCAGCTCCCCTCACTATGTTGTGATTACGGAAGCATTCGTCGCGATAATGGGCCTGATAGGCCTCCTCGGAATGCTGAACATAGACAGGATAGCCCCTAGGGGCACAAATGTTATTAGAAATGGGCAGTAAGACAAACGGGGGATCCTGATGCGCACGAAGGCCTCTTATATCATAGTCGCGCTGATNGCTGGCTGCCGTTGGGGGGTGCTGCATATTGGCTCTCGCTTCCGCAGCCCGTGGACGAGACTTCCCTCAGGATATACTCTGACCCGATGACAGAGAACCTCCTGCTCGCGATCGAAAGCGGCAACTACACCGAGTTTTCGAGGGACTTCGACGATGCGATGAAGAATGCCCTCACCCTGGCGAACTTCCAGCAATTGGCGACGCAGTTCGATTCCAAGATCGGGAATTACATCCCTGGCTCGAAGGCATTCATAAAGGGGGAGCGGACTGGGAATTTCATAATTGCCTACTACAAGGCGGAGTACACGAATGAGCCGGCGGGCGTCACGGTGAAAGTGGTCTTCACCTCAGGGAACGGTCCTGCGAAGATCACAGGGCTATGGTTCAGCTCCCCTAAGCTGGCATCTTGATCGTTGTTGCGGACGTACGGCGGACTTATATTCCAGGGATGTGCTACTCGATCAGGTGTTTTTTATTGCCCGAACCCTCAAGAAAGATTGCAATATTCGCATTCAACGGTGAGCTTCCCTGCTTTGCCCACGCGCTCCTGAATGCCATGGACATGGAGTCCAAGGGCTATGACGTTAGGCTTGTCATCGAGGGCTGCGCCACAGCCCTGCTGCCGGAGCTCGCAGATCCGAAAAAGCCCTTCTCTAGCCTCTTCGCGAGAGTGAAGGGGGCTGGCTTGATCGATTGCGTCTGCATGGCATGCGCCACCCAATCCGGGGGACTAAAGTCGGCTGAGGAGCAGCGCCTGCCCCTGTGCGACGAGATGAGCGGCCATCCGAGCATGGCAAAGTACATAGACATGGGATACGCGATAATTGTGATCTAGGAGCCTCTAGAGACAAACATCCCCGCATTCCCTAGGCTCTTCCTTTTTCCCTTTGCCCTCCAGCTATGGTAAGATCTGCCCCCAGGGGGTAACGAAGTAGCCGCCCTCGCAGCTTGCCACCCATCTCCCGAATGGTACCCAGTTTACCTTGTAGTCGCAGATCAGGGTGTATTCCATGCTCCCGTCGGGCATTATGACCCAACCCCTCGTGCCGTCCTTCTCAGCCTTCTCCCTAAGCACCATGTCGTGCAGCTCATTGTCATCCAGCCAAGGGGCCCACGCAAGCAGCGCCACTGCCAGCGTCAAGATGGCTGCCAAGGCTAAGATCTTAGGGCTCACAAGAAACACGATGAAAAATAACTGATAAAGATTCTGATCAAAATGTGAAACAATAATTAGGGGATGTTGCAACTAGTTAAATCGAGTCGGCGTAAGATTCTTGGGGGCTGGATTTGGATGCCATCGAAACTAGAAGTCACGCTTGCCCTCTCGGACGAGATCCTGATTATCGCACTCGCGGCAGCCGCAGTGATAGTAATACTATCATCGCTTGGAGTGCTCGATCTGGTCTCTACTATCATAGTCGGCGCTTTCCTCGCTGTTTTCTTTGGAATCGTATTTATAAAGGTCTGGCAGGCGCAAGTCAGGAAGCCTGCGGTGGGGGCCGAAGCACTTGTAGGGAAGAGCGGGACCGTTTCCGAAGACCTCGATCCCGAAGGGACAATTTTTGTTGATGGCGCTTACTGGACCGCGAGGGCCCCCTACCGGATCCCCAAGGGCGAGGAGGTAGAGATCGTGGGGCACGAAGGGCTTGTTCTTGATGTGAGGCGTAAAGGCGATAAGGGAATGGGATGATTGAAGCGTCCCGCAAATGCTTATCTTTCTCCAAATTCCATCTTATTGCGGTGTGGATTGTGACCAGCCCAAGCTGCCCCATCTGCAAAAAGCAGGGTCTCCCAGTGGATAGGGCTACTGTGATTTGCCATGCGAAGGAGTCGGTGTGGCCCATAGGCGAAGTCCCGTATTACATCTGCGAGAACAGCAGTTGCAAAGTCGTTTACTACTCCACCAAAGGGTATTTGACTAAAGCCGAGGTTAAGACTAGGGTTACTTTTAAGGAAAATGATCCGCCTCGCCCCCTTTGTTACTGCAAGCAGGTCACTGAAGAGGATGTTATTGGCGCGATCGGGAAAGGGGCTAATACCGTGGAGCAGGTAATCGAGGCTACTGGAATCGGCGGCGGAGGTCTCTGCAAGTTCACAAACCCATACGGGAGATGCTGCAGTCGCCACTACTTGCCATTCATAAAGAGGGCACTGGAGAGCCGAAAGGGCCAGAAATCGGTCCAGTCCGAACCTTCGGTATAAGATCCTCGGTCAGAACCGCCAGTAATCCCGGTCTTCGTCATATGTCGGCTTTTCCATGAGCTCCAGCGGATAAGGCTCTAAGAGGCTCTGCCTAAGCAGATAATCTATCCCGAACCTGATCGCGTAGGACCTCACCAGGTTTATGCTCACTATAAGCGGCGCCATTCCCTTTCTGTAATTCTCCACTGCCTCTGAGAAGAATCTCCTCTCTCCTTCGGTCAGCCTTTGCGAAAAATACCCGAACATGTGGTTCAGGACATTCACCACGCTGCCCCTCTTCGGAGGGCGAAGAAGCGCATTCTCGAGCACCTCGCGGTATGCAATGAAAGCCTTTTCTATACCCATCGCCTTCTGGTCGGCCACGACCTTGCCAAGCTTTCTCATGGCGCCTTGGCTATATGCCATGAGCAGGAACTTGTTGTCAGAATGAAACTCCACAAGGTCCGTAATCCTCCCTCGACCCTGCGCATGCCGGAATGCAGACAAGGTGAAGAGCTTCGTCAGGAAGTGCTCCCTGATTAGCGGGTTTGATAGCCTTTCTTCGTCCTCCACGGCGAGCCGGTGGAACCTCTCAAGCACTGCGCTCCCGAAGAATCCCCTGCCCTTCTCTTTGACGTAGGGGCTGGCAATCCCTGCATAGATCTTTACGTTCTTGAGCCCGCAGGACGGGGAGCTGCCTTTGAGGATAAAGCCGTCGATGCCGCTGACTGATGCGAGATATGATCCGCAAAAGTCTTGCATCTCTTTTGTCAGGTCCTTCCCTGTCGCAGGCTGGATCAGCCGCAGGACCCCTGAACTTGGGTCGCTCACAACCCTAATCGGGTTTCTGGGGACGCCCAGACCGATTTCTACTTCGGGACATACTGGCATGAACTCCACATGTTTCTGCAGCGCCTCCACAAATTCATTTGCTATGATCTGGGCATTCCACCTGCAGTGATCAAAACCTAGGCATTTGCTGACTACCACTCTCGGTCTCGTCAATTTTCCTAACTTGGTCCCCTCCATATGTCTCTAAATATGCCTCACTTTCCAAGAAGTTCTTCAAGCCTAAAAAGAGTTGAGGCAGCCCAAATTTTTCTTTTTTATTTATTTCAAATATAGTTATATCTCCTTTCGGGGAGCATTACTTATGGTCGAGGAACCCAAGTATGCGCTAATAAAGCAATTGGGCAATGCGGAGATCAGGCGTTACCCCCCTATCGTCGTGGCGAGGGCGGAGGGGACCGAAGATCCCTTCAGCCTGCTCTTCGATTACATCTCAGGAAAGAACAACCAGAAGAAGAAGGTCTCGATGACCGTGCCCGTGATATCGGAAAAAATTGCCATGACCGCGCCGGTAATCTCGGACTCAAACTCAATGTCGTTTGTGCTCCCTTCGTCATACACGCTTGAAACCGCCCCTGAGCCTCTGGACACCAGGATCAGGATAGTCCAGATCCCTGCCCGGACTGTAGCCGTCATCCGTTTCTCGGGAAGGTGGTCACAGTCGAAGTTCGAAGAGAAATCGAGGGAGCTCTTGGCCACCCTCTCGAAGGAGGGGATCAGGACCAAGGGCGGGATTTTTACAATGCTCTACAACCCCCCTACACACCTTGGTTCATGCGGAGGAACGAAGTCGCTGTCGAGATAGACTCTGAACCCCTCGGATCCGAGGATCCCTCTTTCATGCCCGGTCAAAGCTTTCCTGAAGAGTGATCCGCATGGGGAATGGAGTGCGGATTTAGCCTCATGCCCGCCGGCTATTCCCGTATTCCTCGTAGCTAACTATCTCCCCCGTCTTCTTCTTGTTCCTGAGAATTGAAGTTATTGCCCCTGTCAGGCTGAAGCCGTCCTTTGGGTATCCCACAGCCAGCATCGCGACGACCTCGTACTTGTCCGGTATCTTGAGGGCTTCCTTCACCTTGGGTTCGTCGAAGCTACCTACCCAGCAAGTTCCGAGCTCCTCGCCCGTGGCTGCTATGACCATTGTCTGGAGCGCTATCGCGGTGTCTACCTTGTACCACTTTGGGGAAGACTCCTTGTCGCCGCAACCCACTATGACAACAGGGCACTCTTTGAGCATCCACGCGAACTTGCCGTGCGCCAGCTCTTCCCTCTTTTTCGGATCGGTGACCACGATGAAGTGCCAAGGCTGCCTGTTCATAGCCGAAGGCGATAACCTCCCCGCCTCTAGTATCCTGTCAAGCTTCTCCTGCGGAACCGGGTCTGGCAAGTAAGACCTGACAGACCTCCTCCTCAGAATTGCCTCAAAGACTTGCATATCAATCGATCAGACTTGTTAGACGGTGAAATAAAAAAGATTGCTGGAACTGGGCATAAACGCTGCCAATGAAATGAACATAGATTGAGGGGGACATCTACTGCTATTTGGACTGCTCGTTTTTTACCGAAGTACCTCTGCAGTTCTTCTTTCATTATGTTTTTGCGACACTCGCTAGTAACTTTATGTCCCTCAGGAGTATTGAAAGTGGTGCCGTGTCACAATTGAGAAAAATATTATTGGGTAATTGCCGCAAAATATGGTGGTTGGAAATAATGCCTCTTGAAGAGAAAGAGTACTGGAAATCTCTGATCAACATGGGGCTTTCAAAATTCCTCGTCCTAAGGACTTTGAAGCAAGGGCCTGTACACGGCTATGTAATTTTGAAAAAGGTGACAGAGTTCACGAGGGGTTGCTGCATACCTACTTACGGCGCGATATATCCGATCCTCAAGGAGCTTCTAGATGGCGAATACGTCAGGGCTAAAACTGAAATCGTCGAAGGCAGGCGCCGAGTCATTTACGAACTCACAGAGAAGGGGGAAAATGCCTACTCAGTGGCGTATGCTGCTTGGAAGGAAGTGGTGCCCTTCCTCAACAGGATCATCGAAGAAAGCTAAACTTTATATGCCAGACATATATAGAGCCTCTATATATGGTGATGGATCGTGCGCTTGATTAAAAAAAGTAAGGCACCGTGCTGCGATGTGCATATCGTGCCGGAAGAGGAGTCTAAATGTGCAGTATGCAACAGGAGCGGGGTAAGCCTGCTCGAGGCGAACCACAAGGAGCTGGGCTATTTGATGGTCTGCCAAGAGTGCTGGAAGAAGCTCAGCGAGGAGAACATGCTGGTCTCCGGCTCAACAGGATCGTGCGGGTGCTGCGGCTAAAACCAGCAGTCAATACAGAGACCATTAGAAGGCATTCCCATGCTTGAGGACCAGCTAATCAGCGCAGGGTATTGGTTCGCCTACATCTCGATTGAGCTGAGCGTCCTGTTTCTTGGCATAAGCTTTCTGATAGGCCTGATCACTGCCTATGTCCCGCCCGACAAGGTTGAGCGTATCCTCTCAAGGTACGGCAAGGGGCTCTTCGGGAACGTCCTGGGCACCGCATTCGGGGGCCTGCTGCCTTTCTGCTCCTGCTCAACGATACCTGCGCTGATAGGGCTGATTAACATCGGCGTCCCATTCAGGATCGCCATGTCATTCCTGATCGCGTCTCCCCTGGGGGTCTTCAACCTGGCGGTGATCGGCCTCTTCTTCGTTATGCGAGGCCCTGAATGCGCCCTGCATCCAGTATACGACTGCCTTGCCCTTCCCAGACGGCTCCTTGACGGACACTGCCCTGCCTGCCCCAAAACTGGTGGTCCCGATCATGCTCCCCACTTCCGCTTTTCCCAATCACTGAGGACTCTACCCGGTCCGGAATATGAGCCACTGGTTCTCCCCGGCTTTGCTGAACCTGACCAGCGCATACCTGCCAGTCAAGAGCTTCCCCATGAATGAGACCTCGATCTTCCCTTCATCCCAAGACAGCGCTTCGTATTGCCCCCTGTCCCATATCCTGACCTCCCCCGCGCCGTACTCGCCCTCAGGTATCGCCCCCTCGAAGCCAGCGTACTCCAGCGGGTGGTCCTCCACCTGGATCGCGAGCCTTTTGACTCCCTTCTCTAGCGGGATCCCCTTGGGCACAGCCCAGCTCTTGAGCGCGCCGTCCTTCTCGAGCCTCAGGTCGTAGTGCAGGCGGCGGGCATGGTGCTCATGCACGACAAATATTCTCCCTGTTGGTCCCCCTTCCATAAAGGCTGACTTCCGGTATTATCTCCTGCGATTGCGCACAAAAAAATTGCCCTGGCTGCTGCATGCAGCCCTCTAGCCGATCTGCTTGACGTCCTTGAAGCTCAGGTAGAAGAGGGATATGCCGACCGCATAGAACGACCCTGCCACGAGGAATGGCAGCTCAAAGTTGCCTGAAGCCAGTATTGCCCCGCCGATTATTGTCGTGATGCTGTTCGGGATCCTCCATATGACCGAGTTCAGCGAGCTGGCGAAGCCGCGCTGCTCAGGGTGGACTATCCCCATGAGGTACGCGTCCAGCAGGGGGGATGCCATGTTCATCAGCCCCGTCCTAATCACGTACAGCAAGGCCGCTGTGAAGAAGTCCCCTATGAATGCCAGGGTGACCATGAACGCGAGAGAGAGCCCTTGGGTGAGGACTATCGACTTGACGGATCCGAGCTTGGATGCCAGCTTGGGGCTGAAGGCTGCGCCAAAGCCGATTGTCGCATTTGCGATTGCCAGAATAGGGCCGCTGAAGGAGTCGGGTACTGCAAACTTGAGGTAGAGCCAGGTCGGTATGAGCGGTATGATGAAGCCTGCACCAAGCCCTATGATGCTGTTTATGCCCGAGAACTTGAGCAGCATCCCTAGCCCTTTGCCCCTCCACGCCCCGGGAGACCCCCTTATTGCCTCCTTCACTCCCCTCAGTATTGACCAGAGGAACAGTGGGGTGGCCAGGCTGAAGATAGCGAACAAGCAAAGCAGCCCCGAGTGCAGCGCTGCCTTTTCGACCCCGATCAGGCTGCCCAGCTGAGGGAAGAAGAACGGGAATGCCATCCCGAGCGCGCTGCCTGCTCCACCGAGGATGAATGAGAGGGTAAACGCCACATTCCTGTCCTTGAGTGGGGTCTGGTCTGCGATCAGCGCATTCACAGTCGCGAGGTAGACCCCCTCGAACAGCCCGCCGAGCGCTGCGGCTACGATCATTACTGCGGCGTCGGTCGTGAGGGCGAAAGCCAGGAACATCGGGAAGGGCCCAAGCGAGCCGGCAATGAGCAGGTTCTTCCTGCCCTTCCGGTCCGAGATGATGCCGAATGGTATTGCCATTACAGCCATTGTGAGCCCTTCCATACCCAGCATGAGCCCCACGGTAGTTGCCGGCACGCCGATCTCAGGGAGGTATGCTGAGATGTAGACCATCAGGTAGCCGAAGGCAAAGTTGTTGATCGCGAGTATTATGATCATCAGCATAATGCTGCGCGGGATATCGCCAAAGACCCCCTTGCCCATAGAAACTCTGCCCCCCTCCACCCGACCTCTACTTCACCCGATCATTATGGTTGCTGGGAATATTGGCTAGGCTACGGATAAGCATATCTGAGCCCCGATGAGTGAGGCGGGATCCGGGACTAGATCATTCGTCCGGGAGATGCCTGTTGGAATCCTGCTTATAAGAAAAAGACAGAATCAGGAAGAACGCTCCTTGCCCGCCAGGCGGTCAGTATTGCCGCATGCCCCTCCTCTCGTACCGAAGCAACAGCAAGCCCAAACAGCAGCAAAGGCTCTGCATATCCTATCGGCGGAATTCGGTAGCCTCCGTGAGGCGTTACCCATTTTTTCAGCCCTTGGTGCGCCTGATGTGCCTGATGTACGCAGCTGCAGCGACTGAAGCCAAGATGGCTGTAGCCAGCCCCAGGGCAAGGCCGGTGTCGAAGTACTGCGATGCCAGTTCGGGCGCAGCCCCTCCTGGGATCGTTGCCCCAAGCGCAGCCAAAAATGCACTGAATTCCTCTTCCTCAGAAGATATGTTGCACCACACGCCCTGCCCGACCAGGTCCGCGCCAGTCTCTTGGAGCTACTGCCATCCAGACCCTGGCGTGTAGCTGTAGATCTTCAGGGTGGACAGGTCCAAACCAGCAACCTGATTCCCTGTGAAATTGATGAAGCACATCGTCTCTTTCTTGGCCCACTTGGGACCGTAGAGAGTCATGTTTATGAATTTCCCGGCGCTGAGCATGCCCGGCGGCAATTGCGCAGGGGGGCTGTCAACTACTTCGAGCTGCCTTATCACAATCTCCGCCCCGTTGCTGTCTATCTCCCCTCCGGCATAGGTCTCGCCCCAAACTATCATGCAATTGCCGATGTGGTCGTGCTGCCTGCGCAACCAGACAAGGCTCCCGTTGTGGGTCCAGTTCCAAACTACGCTCATGTTGTCGAAAGTGATTTCAGTCCGACCCCTGGTCTGGAGAAAGCCGATGCTCGAGTGCGCCACGCTCAGCAAAGAAGATCCCTCGCCCCATTCCCTTACGGAACGTAGGGAGCAGTTGTATATCTCTGTCCGCGGGCAAGGGCTGTACGAAGTCCTGTACTTGTCGACATCAGTCATCATCCCGAATAGGCCCTCGAGGTACTGGACCGAATCGTCGAAGACACGGATCTGGCTGACCTGGGACCGGATGACTTTCACTTTCGATGAATTGCGGCATTCCACAATGAACGCCTGAGATCCATAGATCTCGGCTTCAGCCGAATCCATGACCACCAGCCTGATCTCTGGGGCGAGCCTCGAATTATTCGTCTTGAGGCGCCCATTCCCGGCGACGAGTATGGAAACGTCCGCCCCGCCTGAAATGATCGCGTCTTGGATGGTGAGGCTCCCATAAACTGTTATGTTTCCCCCTGAGATTGTAACAGTGCTGCCTTCAACCGAGATATCGCTGCC
The DNA here is from genome assembly GCA_001717015.1 of Candidatus Methanosuratincola petrocarbonis (ex Vanwonterghem et al. 2016). GTDB lineage: Archaea > Thermoproteota > Methanomethylicia > Methanomethylicales > Methanomethylicaceae > Methanosuratincola > Methanosuratincola petrocarbonis. Next base: position 10,481 of record MAGV01000030.1, read on the forward strand.
TTGCAAGATGGATGTGCCACCTTGCCATTCCTGAAAAGAGCCAGAAACCGTCCCATACACCCGGGTCAAAGAGCCCGCAGCTGGCGCGCATAGCGCAGGGCGGGATGCCGCCAAAAAGAAGAGCAGGGTTGCCAAAAGCGGGAATGCGATCCCTACCCTCATTTTGATCCTCTTTCACCCCCATTCCGTCAATTTTATACCTCTCCCTAACAAAACACCCTAAAATGAATAAAATAAAGGAAACATTGCAATCCGATCGATACTGTTGCAGCCAAGCTCAAATTTTTTGCGATTTCTACTATTGATCATGAGATGCTTTGAACTACCTGGCAGCCGCCTCTTGTCGGATGCTAACCCTCGGACTATAGACCGATCTGCTTGAGCAGCCTCTCGGGGCTTGCCTTTTCCAACACGAACAGCCTGCCGAGCCTCTCAGCGCCCTCGGCGACCTTCTCGGGCAATGCCTCTGACGGGTCGAACTGCATTATCCTTTTTGGATCCACTGGGCAGGATACCAGCCCGGTTTTGTAGTGCATGCTGAAGGGCGCCCTCACATCGCCCATTGGCTTCATTGAGCTCCAGTCCAGAAGGACCTTCTTGGCGCGCCCTCCCTTCCCTGCAACCTTGGCTGTCGTTAGCCCCCCTGCGATTTCCACATCCTCAGCAAGCCCCTCCGGGATCCCCTCCCTGGATATCTCTGCCTCCACCTTCGCCTGGATGAGCTGGACAATCCTCCTGTAGTGCGCGAAGAGATCCCCCTTGGGCATCCCCGAGTTGTCTAGCGAAGCCCAAACCTGCATCCCCCTCGACCCGCTGAACTTCACCGCTGGCTCGACTCCGCAGCCCTCGAGCAGCCGGAAGACCTTCTCAGCGACGAGCTTCACCGCCAGGAAACCTCCTGCCGCCGACTTGAGCCCCTCCCCGGCGTCCAGATCGATGATTAGCCAGTCAGGCTCCTTCGCCCCAATCCTGTGCACGTAGGGGACGAAGTCTACGGCATGGTCATCGACATACCTCATCAGGCTTTCTTTGCTCCCGATCTCTATGAACGTGGGCTTCGGCTTGTACTTGGCGTACCTTACGAAGAGCGGCTTCACCTTGGTTAATGGGTCCGAGTCGTCGCTGAAGACCTTGATCACGCTAACTGCCCTCCCTCTCAGGAAAGGCAGGATCTGATCAGCCACCCTCGGGTAGTACTCCTTTGCGGCAAGGACCATCCGGTACGACAGGTTCATTTTGCCCGAGACAGCCGGCAGCCTGGACCTCAGCTCCGACCGCCCGTTTTCCGTGATGTAGTATAGCCCTCCTCTATTCTCGACCAGCCCCTCTGCATCCAGCTCCCTGAGCTCCCGCTCAAGGTCCTGCTTGGAGGCTTCCCCGCCCGCACATGCCACGTCCCTGGAGACTTTCTCGTGGATGTGGTTTAGATCTATCTTGGCTTCGGGCGCCTTTATCGCGAGGAGAAGAAGGATCCGCTCCCTCAGGAAATCAGACACCGGTAGACCCCCTTGGCTCGCTCAAGATGATCTGCTTTGCGTCGTTTTTCTTTCTTTCTGAGCTGTTCGGCTTGCTAGGGATATTCACATTCAGTGGTATCCCAATATTCCTTTCAATCTCAGAATACTTGCCCCAAAAGAAGTCATTGCATTCTAACGCCCTTGTCTGGAGCCTTACCGTAAACGTGAAGGGTGTCGTGGGGCCTGTGGTCATTGTTTAATGGAACTATTGGGGACTTCAAGCAGTCCATTCTATTTGAATTTGATTATTCCTCGTTTTTTTGCTTTTTTAAGTGCTTCAAGAACTACATCAAGAGGCACAAGTGCTACATCGTTAATGTAGCTCTCATGCTTCTCTATGACTTCATCCGCTCTCCCTTCGTCAACTACACATTCAATTTTGTCGTTTGACAGACTTTTTATAACCAACCATTTCATAAATATCAACCGTGATTAAGATNTTTGCAAAACTTCATCAAGAGCTACTTGTTTTTTTCCTTTCAACGGCCAAATTTTATCTAGATTTTCAGTGAAGATGTAATCCTCTCTTACAGAGGATATATCGTCGCTCTTCCTTAATCTCTCGATTCTTTTTCTTATTAGTTCAACATTGCGAGGCGAAAGCTCAACTCCTATTGAGTTTCTGCCTAGTTGTTTTGCCACAATGAGTGTCGTACCTGTTCCAGCAAAAGGATCAAACACAAAATCGCCAGGATTTGTTGATGATAATATGATTCTTGCCAAAAGTCTGATAGGTGATTGTTGTTTATGAGCGCGTTCTCCCGTTGGTAACCTAAGCGCCTCGTCGCCGGCAAAATACCCTGAAGTAAGTTCTCTTATGTCATCCCAAACATCTGTTACGAAAATTCCATTTGGTCGTTTATATTTTTCAGTAATAAGCAGGGGAGGGTTTATTCTAAGTTTGTTGAAAACCCTCGGTCTCTCTCCTTTTGTGCAGAATGCAATTATCTGGTATTGTTTTCCGTATCTGAAAGAACCTGGTACGGCTGAAGTCTTTTTTTTCCAAATTATCAAATTCTGAAAAGTCCAATTAGATTTGGAGAGTGCTTCAAGAACAAATTGNGAAATAGATTGCTCCACCATCATTGGTCTTTTCGTAGATCCGACTACAAACTTCCGTCATCCAGCTCCAATATCTTTCAGGGTCAAGTGTGTCATCATGATTATCGTAATCTTTGCCTTGATTAAATGGGGGATCAACAAACGAGAGATCAAACATCTTATCTGTTTTCTTGATAAATTCTAGGCAGTCCCCTTCAATTATTTCACAGACTGTATCCATGGTTTGATCCCCCCCTTAGCAACTCTTGGAGATTTAACTTATAAAATTCATTCTCTTGCGTTATCAGATTGTAGCTTTCTAGACCGAGTAGGATCGCACTGATATTGACGTCCTCATCAAAATCTTTTATTCTCTCCTGAAGCTGATTAAAACTCTGCTTGCTCTCTGAAAGCATGTATAATGTCAATGCTGAAATGATGTCATTCTTAGTCACCGAAATTCTATTGCATTTACGAACAAGTAAGTTGGTTAGGTTTCCTAACTGTATGGGGAATTTTTTTGCATTTATCTGATGTTTTAACACCAATTTTGCGAACAAAGATCGTGCT
>MAGV01000031.1:0-1506 GCA_001717015.1 Candidatus Methanosuratincola petrocarbonis (ex Vanwonterghem et al. 2016)
GCTGCGGGCGGTTCAACAAGGTGGTTTCTTGATAATTTCGCTGTTGACCTGGTGCTCAAACACAGAAACACGCCACATAGCGCCTACTCGGACCTCGCGAGACTGGCAGCGGAAGTCCCAGCCGGATCAGGGGGCCTGGTATTCTTGCCCTATCTTTCCGGAGAGCGGAGTCCTATCACCGATCCATCCGCGTGTGGCATCCTGTTCGGCCTGAACCTGTGCCACGATCGCAGACACGTCTACCGGTCGATACTCGAAGGCGTAGCCTACTCGATGAGGCACTGCATTGAGACCATAAAAGCGGCTGGTGGATGTCCTGCACACGTAGTGGCGGTCGGCGGTGGCACCAAGAATCCTTTATGGATGCAGATAGTGAGCGACGTGACCGGCGTGGTACAGCATATACCTGAGGAAACCATAGGTGCGGCTTACGGCGATGCGTTTCTAGCCGGGATCGGAATCGGCATGTTTTCGTCGTTGGATGAAATCAAGTCAAAGTGGATTCAGATAAGCCAAGTTGTGAAGCCGAATGACGCTAACAAAACATTATACGATAAGCTCTATTCACTATATACGGAGCTGTACTCAGCCACAAAGACATACATGCACCAGATTACGACGATAAGGAGCGAATGCTTATGAAGCAGAATCGGTCAGCACGCAGTTCAAAGGATGTATTAGGCATCGCCTTGATAGGCCTTGATCACTGGTACACGGCTTTGCCCTTGGCTAGATCAATAGCCGAGAGCCCCCTGGTTGAACTTGTAGCTCTCTGGGATCGTGACGAGAGTCGAGCGCGGGAAGTCGGCTCAACCGTCCACACCGATGTAGCTAAGGATTGGGAGTCAATTCTAGGTCGGGACGATGTTGACGCTATCGCAAGCTTTGTGACAGTCGATGAAAACGCGCACATAGTGGCTGCGGCTGCGAGGCAAGGCAAGCACGTCATCTGCGTCAAACCAGTAGCCATGAAGACCTCTGAGGTGGATTCTATAGCATCCGCGGCAGCAAGCACTGGTGTTGTGATTTTCCCCATGGAAGGGTACTACAGACTTACCCCGCATTGCGGCAAGCTGAAAGAACTCATATCGCAGGGTGTCATAGGTGATGTCTTGACGATATCGATCACTGGACGAGCCGGGGTACCGCAGTGTTGGCCGGACGTCGATTCACCCGGCTGGTATGGAGATCCGACGAAGGTCCCTGGTGGAGCATGGCTTGATCACGGTATTTATCAACTTGCGTTCCTGCGGTGGTTGCTGGGGGCGGAACCCAGGCGCGTGCGAGGACTGGTAGCTACTCTCGGCAACAGCCAGATCTCAAACGAGGATTACGGTCTGGCTATCTATGAATTCTCCGACGGAACCATGGTATCTATGGAGGAAACCTGGACGATGCCGCGCGGTATGTACTACTCCCAGACGGATATCGTAGGCACGGAAGGAATGCTGTCCTACAGCAACAGGGACAATAGCATTTGGGTTGCCAGAAATGGGCATCCGTGGG
>MAGV01000031.1:1567-15743 GCA_001717015.1 Candidatus Methanosuratincola petrocarbonis (ex Vanwonterghem et al. 2016)
ATGGGCATCCGTGGGTCAAAGAGCGATTCGACAGGACCGACGTTGACTACCTTCGGCACTTTATTGACTGCGTGAAAGGAAACGCCAGGCCTATCTGCACTATACACGATGCGAGGGTAAACCTTGCAGCTTCTCTGGCGTTTTATGAGGCGTCGAGACTCGGCACAGAGGTCGCAATTACGTAGGGGCGTTGCCGCCCTATCGCTGCTGGTTACGCAGCTTCCGGAAGCGAGGAGAGCAAGTGAAGCTCACGCAGATAAGGAGGGGGCAGGTCAGTTCAACGCACGCGTGGAGGGGCGCGGGACTTTACTACCTGCACAGCGCGATCCGACGCTGTGCCTCATTCCTGAACCCAAGCCCTCCTCCTGCCCCTTCCGTCATAGTCGCTTGAATTCACGTGTGCCTGCTTTCCTTCTTGAGATGCGAGGGTCCGTAAACAACCCGGTTGGCAGGCACATGTTCTACACAATCAGGCAACATCAGGCGACGTGCTACTTGAGTTGGCCACCCTGGGATCTGTCACGAAACCAGCCCTAACGCCGCCAAACCTCTAAGATTGACTTCCGCGGAGCGAAACGCAACCGACGCGTCCGATGGCACCTCCACCACTACGAATCCGTCGTAGCCAGCTTCTCTAAGTGCGTTCATCCCTGGTGTAAGATCGACATCCCCCTCTCCAATGCTGACAACGCTCACCTGATCAGGAGTCGGCATGAGAAGGTCCTTGATGTGAACCTGCTCGATTAGGCCCCGCAGAAGTGGAATTTCGTCTGCAGCGTGAATCTGTTTTACCTCGGGATTAGCAAGGTCATAGTAGACCCGGCAAGACGGCGATCCCACTTGGTCCATGACCGTCAAGATCTGGCTGGCAGGCCCATAAAGGGTGTTCGGCATGTTTTCCACAGCCAGCACCACACCATTCTCTTGAGCCACGTCAGTGCACTCTCGGAGCGATTGAACGATGTTCTTTTGCGCTTGTGACACAGATATGGTGTTAGGCTGAGGTATGGGGACCAGAATGACTCTCACATCAATGTCTGCGGCAGCCTTGCAGGCTTCTTTGAGTATCGAGACTCCCTGCTTCCGAAGAACCTCGTCCGGGTCTCCCAGGCCGAAGCTGTGAAGGACGCCGAGGCAAATTGAGCATATCTTGATACCAGCCGACTCGGCGACTTGGTGGAGACTCCTCCAGCGATGCGGGTCTCTCATTCGAGCAAGATCCGTTTCGCCACCGAAGATGGAATAGTGAGGACTCGGACCTACATCGATCTCATAACCCTCGTACCCAATGTCAGCCGCTACGCGCATTGCTTCCTCCGCGGAAAACCGCTGCTCCAGTACACATGAGGCAATTCCTGGTTTCATACGTGTAACCCTCCGTTCGTAACGATGAGTGGGCGTTAGTAGATTCCCATCCTTGAACCGAATCGCCAGCAATAAAGGAGTTGGCTGGCCAGAACGTCTGTTTCACTCTCTTGGGAGTGTAGTCTTACCTCTGCGCATGTGATAAGAGCCCTCGCAAGGAGGCGTTCCTCCTTGCGAGGAGCAAATCTATTGTATAAGCACCGTAGTCGCTATCTTGGGCGGGGAAGCATTGTTCGGCATCCACGCAACCTCGACAAGGGTGCTTCATCATCTCCATACTTGGGTACGAAAGCTGTCTAGAACCTGGTCTTAAGATCCTGAGCCTGTCCCGTTTCCGCGGCTTTGTATACTGCCAGAATAATCTCCAGAGAATGGCGCGCCATTTCCGCGGACGGTACGGGCTTTTGCCCGGTTGCTACGCAGTCGATCAGGTGCTCTACCCCGTTCGGCCCTGACCAAGGTCTCTTGGGTGTCTTCTCAATCCTACTGGGGAGGGGGGTCATCCATCCTCTTGTCCCGAGTCCCTTCTTTTCAATATACATTTCGACCGCGGGCAAGCCATTATCGAAAGGACCGCCCCAGTGATTAACGTTTATGACACCTTCAGAGCCATAGTACTCTCTATTCGGGCCTTTGCTGGCTAGCATGCAATGGTTACTGTCGATGACTCCGTAGCACGCATCTCCCCAATCAAGCAGTATCATTGTGTTATCGTGGACATCGAGCTTCACTGTGTGAGGTTTGAAGGATTCTTCCCAAACGAGAGCGATCTCCCGCTCCGGGATAGCCAGCCCCGAAAAACCTGTGACTCTCTTGGCGGGTCCCAAGGTGTAGAGGAGCTCCTGAATTGCGTACACGCCCATGTCGTACAGGGGCCCTCCGCCCTTCTCCTTGGAGTAATACCAGGAGGGATCGTAGTAGTGCGCATGCATCCCCGCACCACCGTGAGAGCTATGTGCCCTGGCGAAGCACACCTTACCGATTACGCCTTTGGACACAAAATCCTTCACCTGCTGAACAACCGTGGATAGTACAAGGGACGGAGCGCATACAACAGTGACTCCGTACTTCTCGGCTTCTTCAATTACTGCGTCCGCATCTTCCATCGTTACTGCTATGGGCTTTTCGGAATATACGTGTTTACCATTTCTGATTGCTTCCAGTGTTATGGGGGCATGCAGCGCTGCAGGAGTAAGGTTGACTACCACATCCACATCAGGTGAATCAATCAGCTTCCTGTAATCAGTGCAGGCGACTTTCGCGCTAAACTCATTCTTGACCCTTTCGGCTCTCGCTTCTACCGTATCACACACCATGGTGAGGCGTGCCTTGCTGTCCTTCACTAACTCTTGGATGTGCGGAAAGTAGAGCTTAAGTGAAACATCTCCGCAGCCGACAACTCCGATTCTCAGCGGTTCCATTAGCTGTGAGTCCCTCCTCAGTATGGTTATCCCGATGCCGCCCGTGGTTGCTTACCGACCTCCGGATCCCTCAAGCGTGACCCAGACTCGCAAGAGTCATGTAGGCAACCAGTTGTCCAACTACTTGACACGAAACGATTACTTCATCAACCGAATCGATCTTGGAGCATTCCCCCTTCAAACAAGACGAAGAGTCATCCATGCCGGGACTGCCAACACGCTCTCGTAATCACAATGGTGCATTAGGGCACCGCTTCCGTGTCCCAATGTGAAGTTACGAGATCAATATGAACAATAACACATCAAAAACGCAACTTCAAGTACCTAATACCGATAAACGGACAGCTACTAAGAGCCAAAATCCCAGGGCTAAGACCGCAGGGGTCGCGCTTGAGAGACGGGAAGCTCGAAATCTCAGAAGCTCAAAATCTCATATGACTCCCGTCACCATCCCTGATGCCTGCCTTGGTGTTTAACCTGGCTTTTCGTGCCGAACCCCCGGACTATTCTCGAGAACTCGTGAAGGATAGAAGGATGGGCGAGCGCTGTCCCGTGTGAACGCAATCTGGTGCGGGAACACAAGAAATATAACACATTAGTGGCACAAGGGGGCATATATGAGGATAAGAGGGATCAATAGTGATTGCTTCCACGAGAGGTTATGGTGTATAATGAGCGTAACTAATACATAACAATCATCAATTGAGCATTTAGGTGCAGCATCTCTTTCAGAGGATAAGGCGGCAGGCCACGAGCGGGACAGTATGTGGTCGCAGGTCGGGGTATCCGCTGTCCTGGAAGCTCCCGCTGGCATTGCGACATCTTTATACTTAGATTGCAGAGCGGACGGCAAGTGAACAACTCGAGCGAAAAGAGAATCCGCAACGGCTATACGAGGACTGCGAACGCGTAGATTTCTTCCGAGGAGGCCTAGTTGATGGACAAGCTTCACTTCAACAACTTCTTCAAGGCAAAGCCGGTCATTGGTATGCTTCATTTTCCGCCATTGCCCGGGAGCCCCGATTACGATGAGCAGTCAGGAGTGGACGGCATTCTGAAGTGGGTGGAGAAGGATCTCGAGGTCCTTCAGGATAACGGGGTAGACGCGGTGATGTTCGGGAATGAGGCCGACCGTCCCTACCTACTGAAGGCAGATGCAGCAACTGTCGCGGCGATGGCTTACGTTATAGGAAGGCTTTCCTCCAAACTAAGAGTGCCGTATGGCGTCGACGTCCTGTGGGATCCAGAAGCCACAGTCTCTCTGGGGGCTTCAGTTGGGGCGAAGTTTGTTCGAGAAGTTTTTACTGGGCTGTACGCGAGTGATATGGGAGTTTGGAACCGCGCAGCTGGTCGTGCGCAGCGACTTCGGAGATATCTGTGCGCAAACCAAATGCTCATGTTCTACAACATCAATGCGGAATTCGCTTCGTCGGTTGATTCAAGGGAGATAGCTGTAATAGCAAAAAGCGTTGAGTTCTCATCCAAACCGGACGCGATTTGCATATCAGGCGGAATGACGGGGTCGCCTCCTGACCTGGAGACCTTGCGTCGGGTCAAGGATGCAGTCAGAACGACGCCGATCATTATGAACACGGGAGTAACGCCAGCAAACGTTGGCCAAGTGCTCGAGGTAGTTGACGGTGTAATAGTGGGGACGGCTCTCAAGGTTGATAATAATACCTGGGCAGCTGTTGATCCGTCGAGGGTTGCGGCATTGATGCGCGCAGCTAGAGAAGCCAGAGGTACATCCTCGGCGGGGTAATAGGCAATATATGACACAGGGAGGTGACGGATACTGCAGGTAGAACTATTATTGTAGGTCCCTTGTTAGAGGTCAGTGTTCGACGTCTCAAGTGGTTCCAGAGGAGATTCTTTAAGGAGGGATATCGGTGAGACACAGCAGATCCGTCGCATTGGCTCTATGTGCAGCCTTGATGGTTGGGCTGATTACTGCTGGCGTTTCTTATGCGGAGCAAAAGTACAAGGGAGTGACTATTACTGTAAGTGCGTGCGTAGAGGACGTTTGGGACAAGGTCCGCAAGCCAAAGATCGCCGAGTTTGAGGCGAAAACAGGCATCAAGGTTATCGTGGATGATGTAGCGTTCGGAGCTCTTCGAGAGAAGCACATAGCGGAGATGTCTGCCAAAACCGGGGCATTCGATGTCCTGTACATAATTGAGCCTTTTGTCGCAGAGTATCAGGGGGCCGGTTTCCTCCTTCCAATGGACAAAGTCATGAGCAAGGAAGAGATAGAGCAGGTTAAGAAAGAGTTCTTCCCTTCATTGCTCAAGGTCGTCACCTTCAACAACCGGCTCTATGGCGTACCGGGCTCGGTTATGATGCACTCCTTCGTGGTTAGGAAAGACCTGCTTGCCCAGCACGGGCTCGGGATTCCTAAGACATGGGAGGAACTCCTGGAGGCGGCTCGTAAAATCCACAACCCCTCCAAGGGGATATATGGGTTTGCGCTCCCTGCCGGCAGAATGGGCTCCGCCCAGGAGATGTTCGAGGAGATCCTGGTGACCACTGGTGCCCGGACCTTTGATGAGAAGTGGAAACCCCTGTACAACAGCCCGGAGGCGTTAAAGACGCTCAAGTTCTGGATAGAGCTCTACAAGGTGAGCCCGCCCGAAGCGTCAAACTGGTGGTGGGTCGACATCTGGAACGCTCTTCTCCAAGGTAGTGCCGCTATGACTTATGGGAGCACTGTGAGCCAGATGACGTTCAACGAGCCATCGCAGTCGAAGTTCGCGGGCAACTTCGAGTTCATCCCAATGGTGGTCCCGCAGGAGCGTCTCGGGAAACCGTATGTCGGTCGGGTTAACACGGTCAACTGGGTTATCCCGGCGGACAGCAAGAACCCGCAGGCTGCGTGGGAGTTCATCAAGTGGATTAACAGCTTCGAGATGAAGAAGGCTGAGGCCCTGTCAGGCCTAAAGGGTGGAACCTTCGACAGTGCACTGCGAAAGTACTACGAGGATCCTGAGATTCTGGCTGCCAGGCCTCATGCTAAGATGCAGGCCGAACATCTGAAGAGTGCGGAGACCATGCCGCTCATACCTGAGATGCCGCGCATCATCGACATTCTGACGCTGCGGTTGAACCAGGCAGTGCTCGGGCAACTGAGCCCGCAAGANNGACAAGGTGAATGCCGAAGTCGAGAGCCTTATGAAGGAAGCAGGATACTACAACAAGAAATAGGAACAGAACATAGGTTTGTAGGTGGAGCGGTGAGGGGCGGGCCCGACCCGGAAGCATTGAGTAGAGTGTCCCGCCCCGGTCTCCGCCCGGTCTCTGTGAGGTTGTCATATGCCTGCTGGATACCCACACGAACCGGTTTCTCTCGGGGAAACGCTGCAAACGCTACATGTCGGGGTACCGCAGGTCCCTGGAGCCGGTGCGCGGACGTCGTTGGACATTACTTTGAGGAGTAACAATCATGACACTGGGACGAAACAGGAGAGCCTGGCTATCTGAAAAAACGACGCTACCTTACGTGCTCGTTACTCCCGCCCTGATACTTATGGTAGCCATCGTGATAGCGCCGCTCGTCTTTTCGTTGGTGATGGGCTGGTACAATTGGAGCCCCCTGAGGCAGCAGGCACCAACGTACGTCGGGCTGGCGAATTACATCAAACTGTTCAGTGATGCAGACTTCTGGTACACCGTCCAGATTTCCGCGAAGTACGTCTTGTTTGTCGTAGGGATAGCGGTCACCCTGGGCTTCGTAATAGCTATGGCCCTATCTGTCGACATGCCTGGTATTAGATTGCTGCGAAGTCTGGTAATCCTTCCCCTAATGCTGAGCCCGGTGGTAGTAGGACTCATGTGGTGCCTTCTCTATGATCCCCGGGGGGGAGTCATCAACTACGTGTTGGGTCTGTTCAAGCTCGGCAGGCCGCTGTGGATTGGCGACGTGAGGTCGGCTCTGATCAGCGTGGCGATTGTGGGTGCTTGGCAGGCGACGCCATTCGCTGCGCTGGTCCTCCTGGCTGGCCTGCAAGCTCTGCCAATTGAGCCGTATGAAGCAGCAAGGGTAGACGGGGCATCGGAGTGGGCGGTATTTCGGTATCTGACGCTGCCGCTGCTGCGGAAGTTCATCCTACTTGCCGTGCTGTTCCTTTCCGTCGACGCGATTCGGGCATTCGATACCATATACACGATGACACGGGGAGGGCCCGGGAGAGCGACCGAGGTGGCCTCCATGTACGCGTTTACGCTGGGATTCCGGGCATACAGGATGGGAGCGGCTTATGCCATGTCTCATGTCATCCTGCTGGCGACTGTCCTCGTGGGTTTGCTTATACTCTTGGGCTTTCGAGGGGGTTCACGAGAGTAATCGTATCTGTTCTGTGGACTCGCCTGGGGCGCTGACAACGGGCTCTTCGAAGGACGTGGTTGTGAGGTGTGGGAAATGAGGAGAAAACGCGTCAGATGGGGTCGAGTCATCGGGCACCGCGTTCTCGTCGTTCTGATACTTGTCTGGACACTGCTCCCCATATACTGGGTTGTATCGACTTCGCTCAAGTGGCCGGTGGATGCGCTCGCTACGCCGCCGAAGTTCGTGTTTAGACCTACTTTGGCCAACTATAAAGGGGTCTTCGAGAGATTCGATTTTGGCGCATACCTGCTCAACAGCTTGACGGTCGGTCTGATGTCAACCTCGATCTCACTGCTGCTGGGAGCATTTGCGGCCTATTCGTTATCCCGCTTCAAGCTGAGAGGGGCCAGAGTCATACTGATGCTGGTTCTGCTCGTGCGAATGATACCCGGCATAGTTCTCGTGTTTCCGCTGTTCCAGATGTTCCGGGTGACTCATCTCTTGGGAACCCGATGGGCGGTGGTGCTTGCCCACTCGACGTTCTGTCTTCCCTTCACGATTTGGATGGTCAAGGGCTTCGTCGATGATATCCCGATTGAGATAGAGCAGGCAGCCATGCTCGATGGCTGCAGCAGACTCGGAGCCCTATTTCGAGTGGCGATGCCTCTGGTCGCGCCAGGCCTCGCAGCGTGTTTTACCCTGAATTTCATCGGGTCCTGGAACGAGTTCATGTTCGCAATGATCCTGACGAGTGGTCAAAACCGGACACTCCCGGCGTTGGTCGTGAGCTTTATCGACTTTATGTCCGTTGACTACGGCAGATTGACCGCAGCCAGCGTCATGGTGATGATTCCAATGATGGCGTTCGGCATGCTTGTCCAGCGAAACCTGACAAGGGGTCTGACCTTGGGCGCTGTCCACTAGTTACGAGAGGAGTTGAATGAGTAAGGGGGTGGTGTGCTCGCCAACCAGAAGGTGCTCAGGGCAGACTCGTAGCGAATGCGTACTCAAGACATGGTAGCCGGGGGGTTAGCTCAAGAGTGGGTCATTGGTCCGAGGGCAGAAGAGAGTTCAAGAGGGTATGGACGGTCCTAACCGAAGGCACGATCGATGGTGAGATAGTTGGCGCCCTTCCGACGACTTTGGAAATCGCGAGGGCTATCAGTACGTTAGCACGTGACTTTCAACCTGCTACAGCCGAAGAATTCGAATCGGAACTCCGATGGGTTATTCAGGCAATTGCCGTCAAGGCAAATGGTTTGGCACCAGTACTCGACTTGCTTCACAATGTTGCGGTCGATCTTGAGACTGCGGTGCAAAGGAGAGACGGTGTTGACGGTCTAAAGGCCGCGGTAATTGCGTCAGCTGAAGGATTTCACAGCAGGTTACTGGCTGCGGTGGCGAGGGTGGCCACGGCATGCGCTGAGCGGTTCCTGGACAGGGAGAGAGTCTTCGTATACAGTTGTAGCCGTACTGTGAACGCGGCGATCATACAGGCAAAGAATATGGGTAAGAACATCGAGGTTGTCGTGACGGAATCCAGGCCCTGGTACGAAGGGTTGAACACGGTGAAGGCTCTTGACGCAGAAGGAATCCGGGTGACGCTCGGCATCGACGCGGCGATTGCCGTCTTGATCTCGGAGTGCACCTCTGTTCTGGTGGGCGCGGAGTCCATATCCCATACCGGGGATGTGCTCTGCAAGGTGGGGACGTACCCTTTGGCAGTGCTCGCTAGGGAGCGTGGACTCCCCGTGAGGATTGCAGCAGATTGTTCGAAGTTTGACGTCACAAGCCCGTACTTGCAGTGGCCGAATTGCGGACCGGGGGGACCTGCGTCCGATCTAGTCGGAACCAGGCAATTTCAGCATGCCACGGTGGTAAACGCGTTGGCGGAGGTGGTACCGTCTTACCTCATAACCGAGATAGTCACGGAAAGGGGAGTGTTGTCTCCTGCCGATGCCGCGCGCGTCGTGAAATCTCTTCCGGTGAGCATATCGTTAATCAAGACACGGGTGCCCAAATAACTCTCCAAACCGCCCTGCGCAAAAGCAGACCTGCCTCAGTGACACGTATCTACACAGCAAGAGATCTATGGGAGGGATCGGTGTTGAAGGACCATGGAATAGCTATCTTGGGGGTCGATCACTGGTACGGAGCATTCCATACTGTACGCCAGTTGCGCGAACAGCCTGTGGCGCGGCTGGTAGGAGCAACCGGCTCATGCCCATCAAAGCTCGCGGCGTTTCAGGAGAAATTCGGGGTTCCAGTGTTCGCCGACTACCGGAAAGTGCTTGAACGTGATGACGTTGATATCGTAACCATCTTCTCGTCCATTGATAAGACCTGTGAGTATACTGTAGCCGCCGCTGAAGCCGGAAAACACATAATGCTGATTAAGCCGATCGCAATGAATGTCGAACAGGCCGACAAGATGGTAGACGCTGTGGCCAAGGCGGGAGTGATCGCCGACACGGTGGAAGGCGAATTTGTTGCGATGCATCAGGACGTGGTAGAAATGATACGCGATGGGGAAATTGGCGACATCGTCTTCGTACGTGCGGTCTACCACACCGCGGTCGCGGAAGACTGGTTGACGAGCGGCAACCCAGGTTGGTTTGTGGACCCGAAGAGGGTACCTGGTGGTGCATTGATGGACGAGGGCATTTACTGCATGCAACTTCTCAAACAGATTGTTGGGAAAGAAGTTGAGAAAGTGCTGTTTGGCAAGACAGCCAACCTGGTCCACAAGGACATAGAAGTCGAAGACTGGGGTATGGGAGTGTTCGAATTCGAGGGCGGAGTCATCGGCCATATCGAGGCGGACTGGACTCTCGTGAGGCCCCAGGTCACCAAACCCAGCCCCAAGCTGAATGCGTCCTGTCGAGTTGAGATTCGAGGGACAAAGGGTGAGATCGTAACCGATTGGGTTCCATACAAATACAAGGCAGTTCTCGGAGAAAACCACCCGTACTGGACGTTCATTCAAATGCCGCCCAATGACGGCGCAGAGCTAGGCCGGGGTTATGAGCTAGGTTTGCTGGGGCACCTGATACGGTGTGTTGAAACCGGGGGCGCGCCCCTTATAAGGCTTTCCGAAGCCCGAGAAAGCCTCAGGGCCCTCCTGAGTGTATACGAGGCGGAGCGGACCGGTAGACCAGTAATCCTGAGGTAGGATAGAGGAAACGTAGCGAACAATCTTCAAGAGCCTATCCGGGTGCAGAGTCGGTCGGGTCCCTTGTTACTCGTCCGCGGGTGTACCTGCTACATGCACTCCAGCAGCGATGGCTGTCCGGGTTCTCTGCGAAAGTAAGGATGTGATCATCAGCGAGTTGACTAACGCAATCAAAGAGACCGCACAGCCCCGGCAATGATCTTGTCAGTAAGGCGATCAAGGTAGATATCGGCGCCGCAGTTCTTGGCTGACCTGCAACACTGCGGCGCCTCTGGATGCCAGTGCGCCTGCGACGCGAACGTTGTGGCGCTTGCGTTGTGTGCCGCCTCTTCCGTCTGCAAGGCTTCGTTGAATGAGGGTGCTAGCGGTCGTAACCGTGTTCACGGCAATCGCAGATCATGTCATCCAGCCCAGGGCGCAGTGACAAGGTTGACCCCTGGCTCTCTTTTGGGCGCGAGCCATCAGCTCTAAAGGGGGAAAGCGCAGTGTCCATCAACCGTAAAGAAAGGATCCAGATGGTCCTTCGGCGGGAACGCCCGGATCGCCTACCCACCAACATCATCTACACTCCCCAAATGGGTCGGGTGCTGGCGAGCCATTACGGGGTGCCTCTTGAGGAACTACCAGGATATCTGGACCAGCACTTGATGGTTGTTCTGCCGGACAACGAGTCCAAGCGTGATTGCGAGCGGGGTATTCGGTACGATGCGTGGGGTGTGGGGTGGAGCATGAATTCGGAGGGGTTCCAAGTAGTTGTGCACCCCATCGAGAAGCCGGAAGATTTCCGGACATACACGCCTCCTGATCCCATGGATCCAAACCTTCTACTCAGCGGGAGAGAACTCATCAGGAAGAATGGCAAGAACATGTTCATATGTGGAGGGCACGGGTTTGTGTTGTTCGAGGGGGCCTCGTGTCTACTTGGATTTGAGAACTTCATGCTGTACCTAATGACCGAACGAGACTTTATCACGAAGCTGCTTGACTGTCTTACTGATTATCATGTCAAGCTCGCGCACCGCATGGTGGATCTGGGCGTTGACGGAGGGTTCACGGGCGATGATTGGGGTTGTCAGCGGGGTTTGATGATTTCTCCAGAGCTGTGGCGGCAACTTTTTAAGCCGAGGATAGCTCGCATATGGGAAGTCTACAAGAAAGCTGGTCTGCCTGTCATGCATCATAGCTGCGGGGATGTTACACCCATTCTGGATGATTTGGTTGAGATAGGGCTTGACCTTCTCAATCCAGTTCAGCCAAGAGCCATGGATCAGGAATACGTTATGAACCGCTACGGGAGAAAACTCAGCTTTTGTGGAGGTGTCTGCAACCAGACCGTCTTACCATTTGGAACTCCCGCTGAGGTGGTAATCGAAGTTAAGAGGGCGATCGACCTGCTAGGGCGGTACGGGGGTTACATCATCGGGCCTTCGCATGAACTCACCACAGACATACCCGTCCAGAATGTCGATGCCATGATTAGCGCCATCCGGGAAAACGAACCGTGGGACTAGCAGCGTCCTGCGGGCTGTATGCGTTCACTCGTCGCCTTTACAATTATATCGGTTTTCCTGCGCTCGGCATTTTCCTTGTCCGTGCTCGCGTTTGACAGAAGAGAACTACAGGGTCTTCAGCCGTGCAGCGTCCGCGAATAGAACTCCTGGCTGTCAAACGCGAGACTAAGCCATCTCCTGTGTCCTTACGGGCGTTATCTCTATAATGGAAGGCCGTGCGGCAGTGAGCTACTCATCAGATACCCCTTTCTTAGACTATGTCTAAGGAGATGCCACGACTCCGGATACCGTCGGCTATTTCGCTAGGCAGGCCAGAATCAGTTATGATGTGGTCTACCGATTCCAAGTCGCAGACCTTAAATGGGGCTATTTGACCGAACTTGCTTGAGTCGACGACCAGAATGACCTCCCTTGCCGCCTTGATGGCCAAATCCTTGATGGGAGCTTCAGCCAAGGTGACGTTAGTGACGCCTGTTTCAAGGTGAACAGAGTCTGCTGAGAGAAATGTCTTAGCCACATGCATAGTCTTCAGCATTTCCTCCGCGGGCCGCCCGACAATAGAATAGAAGCCGCGCCTAACCTGTCCGCCAATCACCACGACATCTGCGTTGCCCCCCCTAGCCAGTTCACTTGCCAGAATAACATCCAACGCGATCACCGTGATAGACATGCCTTTTATCCTCTTGGCGAGTTGAAACGTAGTGGAGCCCGAGTCCAGGATCACGGTGTCGCCCGGTTTGATGAGACATGCTGCTGCCTCTGCTATCCTGATTTTCTCGTGAAGCTTCAAGCTGCTCTTAAGTTCGTACGGGACCTCATAGGGGTCCTGTCCCTTTTGGGGCAATAACGCACCTCCGCGAGTCCTTCGAAGAAGCCCCCTTCGCTCCAATTGAGCAAGGTCTCTCCTGATTGTCGCAATTGAGACGTTGAAGGATCTACTTAGTTCCTTGGTTCGGGTCACTCCGTCCTGGGAAACAGCTTGAAGGATTCGTGTCTGACGTTCCTCTACTAGCAAAACGCACACCTCTTCTTTTGATCTTTTGTGTGGTACAAAGGATGAGGCAACCTTACACCTCGTGTACTCTAATTTACTCCAAAGTGACGGTACTTGCAAGATCTGTTGATTCAAACTGGAGCGTTGCTCGGAAACAGATACGGAAGAACGAGGGTATACACCCTTTTGTGGCTCGCGTCACGTCAAATGATGTAAAACTGGGTTCCTGCGTTATAGTCGTCGTCTATGATGCATATGCGTCCAAGAGTAATACCCCCTCTGATTCGCTCTGGCCCGCGCGCATTGTGTGGAGCTTGGCCGTAGACGTCTGACTGAAGTACCGCCGTGGTGTGGTCGCCCACTCGTCGTTCTGTTTCTGTAATGGGAATCCTAAGACCACTCGCCCCAGCCGGGTCCCCAAGACGCGGTCGCTGTATCCGTTACGGTATGTGGGGCGTTCGCCCGGGGAGCGTTCATAGAGACTCGCACCGAGTCTTCTTCTCAACCTCCAGCTCGATCAGTGCCTGGGCAAGTAACCTTACGCCCTCACGAAGAAACTCAGGATCCTCGACCCCACCCTTGCGCAATAGGTCAGTCAATGCTACTCTAAAGTCGGTCACTTTTGGGTTCCTCCTCTGCGATGTGTCTTACCAACACGCATGGAACCCTAAAGTGACCACTCGCGTCAATAGTCACTTACAGGTAAACCGCAGCTACAAGCACCATTACACTCCCACCCCGAAAGACGGCTCCGGCCACTTGCGGCCTCCGCCTCGCTGGGTACCTATGCCTGCCTCCTGCGTTCACCGATTTTACACCACCACCCTCGACTCTAACGGCCTCTCCTCTCCTCGGGGTGAAACTCCCCGGGGCTACTCACCCTATTGTCACTGGCTGCTCAAGAGAGCTGCTCGAGGACAGAGTCAAGCCCATCATAGAGCAGTTCCTAAGAGAACGTGGGTTGGAACTCTCGCAAGAGAAGACTACCATCACCCACATAAAGGACGGGTTTGATTTTCTGGGGCAGAATGTTCGTAAATACAGTGGCAAACTGCTTATCAAACCTTCCAAGAAGAGCGTTAAAACTTTTCTTGGGAAGGTCCGGAAGATCATAAAGGAACACCCTATGCAGACGGGCTGGGGAATTGATACGAATGCTCACCCCCGTTATACGAGGATGGGCGTGCTACCATCGCCATGTCGTAAGCAGGGATATCTTTAGCAAAGTAGACTCCGCAATCCTTCAGGCGTTGTGGCGCTGGGTAAAACGGAGACACCCAAATAAGCCCAAGGGATGGATCTGGGTGAAATACTTCCGAACAGTTGGCGGCAATTCATGGGTCTTCTGCGGTGAACTCAACGGGAAAGGTTTATATCTTCCTCGTGCCTCCA
>MAGV01000031.1:15812-16563 GCA_001717015.1 Candidatus Methanosuratincola petrocarbonis (ex Vanwonterghem et al. 2016)
GTCGTGCCTCCAGTATACCCATTGAACGACATATCAAGGTAAAAGGGGAGGCAAACCCGTTCGATCCGGAATGGGAAGGGTACTTCAGAAACCGCCAAACCGCCAAGGAGTAAAGAAAGAGAGTAGCCCGGAGGAGATGGGGTAACCCTGCTCCGTCTCTACAGCGTCATAAGCTTTGTCCGCAGCCTGAGTTAACCGTTAGGAGCCGCGTCTCGAAGGAGGCGTATGAGGGGCTTGAGCCGTATGACGGGAAACTGTCACGTACGGTTCTGAGGGGGCGGGACGGCGTCCCCGCCGTCCCGCTACCCGACAAGCCCATCTACAACATTCTTGAAGGGCTGGGGATGGAGATTGTGGTCGTCAACGCCCGCGATAAAGGCGGTACCGGGCCGCAAGACGGACGTGAAGGACGCGGAGTGGATATGTGATCTCCTGCGGCATGGGCTGTTGCGAGGGAGCTTCATTCCTGACCGGCCACAGCGGGAACTAAGGGAACTCGTGCGGTACCGCAAGGACCTTATCCGGGAGCGGGCTCATGAGGTCAACCGTATCCAGAAGGTGCTGGAGGGGGCCAACATTAAGCTTGGGGATGTTGCGACCGACGTTATGGGTAAGTCGGGACAGGCCATACTGGAGGCTTTGGTGGCTGGCGAGACGAACCCCGAGTCCCTTGCGCAACTTGCCAGGGGCAAGCTTAAGAAGAAGACGGGCCAGCTTACCAAGGCCATGGAAGGACTAATCGGGCCTCATC
>MAGV01000032.1 GCA_001717015.1 Candidatus Methanosuratincola petrocarbonis (ex Vanwonterghem et al. 2016)
TGCGGAATACGTGTTGAAAGACCGCTCGTGTGAAAACCCCTGAGACACAAAGCGGTTTGGGCTTTCTCAAAGCCTGAATGCAGTCAGTTTCAAGGAATCCCGGTCACCCTGGAATTACCGGGAGGAATCTCGGGATCCATGTCGAAAGAACACCAACACAATCCATTCGGAACATCTGTTGCTATATTAGGAACACACTGGAGGCGAGCCCGCTTGGTGAAGACCGTTAAGGCGGCGTCGGCAATCCTCAATTTCATGGCCAGCCGGAACACGGAGATGGGGGTAACCGAGATCGCCCGGGCAACTGGGATGGGCAAGAGCAGCGTGCACCGGATTCTTCGCACCCTGGTGCAGGCTGGGTTCGTACGGATTAATCCCGCTACCTCCAGATATGCTCTGGGCCTCAGGATGGTGGACATGGCAAGAGCAGCGTTGACGCAGATGGACCTGCCGTCCAGGGTGAGGTCACTGCTGAACAGGTTATCCGAAGAACTCAACGAGACGGTTTTTCTCTCGGTGCTTGATGGAACCCGAGCCAAAATCTTGGATTCAGTCAGTCAATCCCGCTTTCTCTCCATAACGGTAAGCGAAGACACTCTCTACCCCCTGCATTGCACAAGCAGTGGTAAGGCACTTGCGGCCTATGCAGGGGAGGACTTCTGGGAGGTCTTGATCAATGAGGGATTGACGCCGGTTACTCCCAATACCGTTGTGGAGCCGGACGTCTTCCGGAGACAGATGAGGGAGATAACCCGGCTCGGCTATGCATGCAACTACGGGGAGTACGAGGTGGGGACCATCTGCATTTCCGTGCCGGTCCCCACTTCTGAAGGTTCCGTGGTAGCGTCACTAACGGTGGCAATTCCCAGTGCCCGGTTTGTAAAGGGTTCTGAGGAAGAAATAGCCAGGAAGTTGGCCTCAACCGCCAATGATCTCACTAAGAGAGTCTTCGCTGTTGGCTCAGACGGCAATGGCCGGCTGGACGAACCGTCGCAAGACCAGGCACTCCACAGGTCCATCCAGTCTAACTAGGCCCCGGTCAGGTCTACGGGAGAGGGGGGAAGCCCACCTTGTTTCTCCAACAGGTAGTAAACGGCATCACAACTGGATGCATTTATGGACTGGTTGCTCTCGGCTACACGTTGATATTCGGTGTCATTGGGCTCATCAATTTTGCCCATGGTGAAGTCTACATGTTCGGCGCCTTCATAGCCTTCTCCGTCCTGGCCCTGCTGGGTGGTCCCTTCTCGCTGGCAATCGTGGCGGTCATCATTGGTACGGCTTTGCTGGGATGCCTTATGGACGGACTTGTATACCGGCCCATGAGGATGGCCCCAAGGGTGTCCCAGCTGATTACCGCAATGGCGGTTTCGATAGTGCTTAGGAACACGGCCATGCTGGCGTGGGGCACGCGCACACGTGCCTTTCCATCAATCTTCCCCCTGAGAGCAATGGAGTTCTGGGGGATCAGGGTCACCCAGCTCCAGCTGGCCATACCGGTCCTGACCCTGTTGCTCATGATCGGGCTTCACCTGCTCATCTACCGGACGCGACTGGGAAAAGCCGTTCGCGCCACGAGCCTGGATCTGGAGATGGCCAGCGCCCTCGGGATAGAGCCCAACCACATCATTGCCACCATTTTCGCCCTTGGGGCTTCAATGGGTGGACTCGCGGGGGTGCTCGTCTCAATCTTCTACGGCAGCCTCTCCTTTGACATGGGGGTGGCTGTGGGTCTCAGGGCCTTTGTTGCCTGTATACTCGGCGGCATAGGGAGCATACACGGCGCAATGCTAGGTGGACTGATCATCGGCCTTGCGGAGGCAATGGCTGTTGGCTACATATCTCCTGGCTACAAGGATGCGATAGCCTTCCTCATTCTTACATTGGTTCTCATCGCCAAACCCAGTGGCATCTTCGGTGTCCTGGTCGAGAAGGGCGGTTAAAAGGGGGTAGGGGGCCATGTCATTGCAGCCAGNNGAGCATGAGAGGCAAGGCGATGGAGAGAGCGGGGAACTCACTGCCCTTCCCCAGATCGTTTCTTGTCATCTTGCTGCTGTTGATCCTCGTGGTGGTCGCTGCCCAAGTATTCACAACGAGATATTCCCAGCACATCCTAAACATGTTTGGCATATACGTTATCCTTTCCCTTGGGTTGGATGTGGCCCTGGGGTGGACGGGCCTGGTTCACCTGGCTCCGGCAGCCTTCTATGGAATGGGGGCCTATGCCTCAGCCCTATGGGTTCTCAGGGTCATGCCGGGTGTCTGGTACGGGTACTGGATATCCCTCCCAGTGGTGCTTATCCTTAACGCGGCCTTGGGCTACCTGCTTGCCCTTCCTGCCTTGAGGCTGAGGGGGCTTTACTTCGCCATCGCTACCTTGGGTTTTGGGGAGCTGGTTCGTAGCGTGCTGGTGAACTGGGTATCGCTGACCGGGGGTCCCTACGGTTTGAAGGGTATTCCCCGTCCCTATGTTGGAACCTTCGCCATCACCTCGACATCGCACTTCCTTTACCTGATCTTTGCCTTGGCCCTGGCGGTTGGCGTAGTGCTCTTTCGCCTTTCCAGGGGCCCTTCGGGAAGGGCCTGGATGGGGATCCGGGAGGATGAGATAGCCGCTACAACACTGGGCATTGACGTCAACCGGGGAAAAGCCGAGGCCTTGGCTGTCAGTGCGGCCATTAGTGGCCTTGCGGGTTGGCTCTTCGCACCCTACGTATCCTACCTGTCACCGTCCAACTTCACCCTGGATGAATCCATAATCATCCTTTGCATGGTTATCATCGGCGGCCGCGGTACGATATGGGGGCCTGTGGTTGGCGCCGCCTTGCTGGTGCTCGCTCCGGAACTCTTGAGGGGACTGGCCCAATACCGCCTGTTGATATATGGGGTGTTGCTGTGCGCGACCATGGTGGTGAGGCCGAGAGGTCTGCTTGGGAGGTTAAGACGATGACTAAGAGCGGCAGTTGCCTGGAACTCAACGGTGTAACCAAGTCCTTCATGGGCGTGGTCGCCGTGAATGATGTTACCTTTCAGCTGGAGCGCGGGGAGATCCTGGGGCTCATTGGTCCAAATGGGGCCGGTAAGACCACCTTGTTCAACGTGATAACAAAGCTATCGTCCCCAGATAGTGGCACCATACGCTTTCAGGGCCAAGACATCACCCAATTGAGGCCTCATCAGGTCAACCGCCTGGGCATAGCCAGGACGTTCCAGAACATCAGGCTCTTGGACGAGTTGTCTGTACTGGATAACGTGATGACTGCCTACTCCCCTAGGGTGAAGACCACCAAGATTGGGTGCATCCTGAACCTACCCGCCTACAGGACGGAAGAGAAGACCCTTAGGGAGAGGGCCTATGAGCTCCTGGAAAAGGGGAATCTCGCGGACAAGGCTGGTATTGAGGCTGGGAGCCTGGCCTACGCGGATCAAAGGCGGCTGGAGATCGCCAGGGCCATGGCAACCGGTCCCGAACTCCTCCTCCTCGACGAGCCCACGGCTGGCATGAGCGCTACTGAGGCAATGGAGCTCACGGAGTACCTGGCCGACCTTCATGAGATAGGCATCAACCTTCTCATAATTGGCCACGACATGCGGTTCATAATGGGCCTTTGCCAACGGATCGTCGTGTTGAACTACGGGAGGATCATAGCCACGGGGAAGCCCGAGGACATACAGGGGAATGAAGAGGTTATCAAAGCCTACCTTGGGGGTAGCCACCATGCTACAAGCGGTCGAGCTTAAGGCCTCCTATGGAAAAGTGAGCGTTCTTCACAGCATCAGCTTCGAGGTGAAGCAGGATGAGGTGGTCTGCCTGGTCGGGAGTAATGGTGCCGGGAAGACCACTACGCTCAAGGCCGTGATGGGCTTGGTCCCGTCCCAGGGGGACGTGCTCTTTCACGGCGAGTCCATTCACTCGCTCAGGCCAGCTCAAATAGCCCGCCGGGGAATCAGTTACGTACCTGAGGGAAGGCGGATATTCCCTCACCTTAGCGTGCTGGAGAATCTCGAGATGGGGGCCTACCTCTGCAAGGACACAAAGGCCTTGAAGAACCGTTTGGACCAGCAGCTTGCTCTTTTCCCCGAATTGACGGGCAGGCTGCACCGACCTGGAGGCACCCTCAGCGGAGGAGAGCAGCAAATGCTGGCCATAGCCCGGGCCCTCATGGCAAGCCCCAAGACACTGCTGCTGGATGAACCATCCATGGGGCTCGCCCCAATGGTGGTTGACCGGGTGTTCAACGTCATACGGGAAGTTAGCCGGCAGGGCATCAGCATACTGCTGGTGGAACAGAACGCGGCGGGCGCCCTGGCAGTCTCTGACAGGGGTTATGTCTTGGAGCAGGGCAGGGTGGTGCTGGAAGACAGCACCAAGAACCTACAAGGCAACCCGGGGGTACAGCGGAGCTATCTGGGTGGACATCTCTGATGAAGGGCCTGCGGTTCTAGAGGGCCAGGATTTAACCACTGAAAGGAGGAGGGGGCAGAATTGAGACTGTCGAGATTCTTGGGCGTCAAGGGTTTGGCATTGGGAGTAGCATTGATGCTAGCACTGGCAATGGTGGCAGGTTGCGGTACACAAGTGAAGGCCCCGCCCGAAGAAGAGCCTGATGGTGAGGCAGACGCGGGGGACATCCTGATCTATGTAGTGGGCCCCATGACAGGCGGGTCAGCCCAGTGGGGCGAGAGCATGAGGGAAGGAGTCCAGCTGGCTGTTGACGAGATAAATGCCGCTGGGGGAGTTCTTGGAAGAAGACTGGCGTTTAGGGTTGAAGATGACCAAGGTGACCCCAAGGAAGCTGTCTCTGTGGCCAACAAGATAATCACGGAGCCAGGCATAGCTGCGGTGATCGGTCACTTCTTCACTAGCTGCACCATGGCGGCCGGGCCCATCTACCAGNNCAGCGCGAGGGCATTCCTACGGTAGCCATTGCCTCGACTCACCCGGATGTGCCCAAGATCGGTGACTACATATTCCGCCCGAACCCCACCAACACGCACCAGGGCGTTGGCGTTGTGGGGTTCTGCATAGAGAAGCTGGGAGCAAAACGGTTGGCCATCCTGTACCCGGAGGACGACTATGGTCTTGGCATTTTTGAGGTGGCCCGGGCCACGGCTGAGGAGCGCGGGGCTGAAGTAGTCTACAGCGCAAGCCATCCACCCACCGGAGAAGTGGATTTCACAGCTCTTTTGACCAGTGCCAAGGGAGCAAACCCGGATGTGCTGGTCCTGTTCAGCTTCTACACGCAGGCTGCTCAGATAGTGAGGCAAAAGGAGCTGGTGGGGCTTGATGTGCCTGTGGTAGGTGCAGACGGTCTCCTCCAGCCGGGCTTCCTCGAGATTGCCGGTGAACATGCGGAAGGCACCTATGTGGCCACCTGGTTCCACCCGGACTCGGATCTCCCTGAAACGGTTCGTTACGTAGACGCGTACGAGAGCCGCTTCAACAAGGAAGCGGATACTTGGTCCCCATTTGCGTATGACGCTGTCATGGTGCTAGCCCAGGCAATTGAGAGAGCGGGCACCACGGACCACCAAGCAGTAAGAGATGAGCTGGCGAAGACGGACGGGTACGTAGGTCCTACAGGGGTTATAACCTTTGATGAGCACGGGGCACCGGATGTAACAGTCAAGAAGCTCCTCTTTGTGCAGGTAACAGGCGGTACTTTCAGTCTTATCGACTAGCGCCTGCGGCTCTTTTGAAGGTTTAAGATGTCTCCGTGGCCCGGGAGGCCGGCTCCACGCAGCCATTTATGAGGCCTTCCGGGCATTGACTGCCTCGGGAATGGCGGCAATACCCACACTGGAAGGAGGAGATGCGGAAGTGAATGTTCTTGGACCGGATGTCTTCAAAGGCGCGAAGCGCCTTGTGGAGGAATGCGCTGGCGTGACTGCTGGGGAGGGGGTCTTAATTATTACTGATACCAGCCATGCCCCTCTAGGTGAGGCCTTGCTGGCTGCGGCCCTGAACGTCACGAAGGAAGCGTCTATGGTGGTCATGCCTACCTTCGGCCGTGTTCATGGCCAAAACCCCCCGAAGGCGATAGCTGAAGCCATGAAGAACGCAGATGTGTGGATTATGCCCACTGAATGGTCACTCAGTCACTGCCAAGCGCGGAGGGACGCAAGCAGGGCGGGCACCCGGTGCCTTACCATTCCCCACCCTGACCCAGAGATGTTCGCGAGGACAATCCCCGAATCTCCGTTTGCGGAGATGAAAGAAATCGTGATTGCGGTCAACCAAGCTCTTAGTGATGCGAACGAAGCACGGGTCACCGCGCCAGGCGGAACGGATCTCTGGCTTGACTTAAGGGGAAGAGTCAATGTTGATCTGGAGCATGGCTATTGCAGACCCGAACTCGAATACGCGGCAAACTTTGCGGGTCCACCCTGCATCGAGGCTAACATAGCTCCGGTCGAGTATACCGCTCATGGTATCATTGTGGTTGACGCATGCCAGTCCTCAATAGGACTGGTAAGGGAGCCCATTACCTTGGTGGTTGAGGACGGCCGCATCGTTGACGTCCGGGGAGGATCCGACGCGGGAAGACTCATTCACAGGATCGAGGCTGTGGGTGACGACAGGATCAGGTTGGTGTGTGAGCTGGGCATTGGATTGAACCCCAAGGCCCAGATGAGGGGACGCTTTATTGAAGATGAGTGCGTCTATGGCACTGCACATATCGGAATGGGCAACAACGAGTCAACCATGGCTGGCACCATTACTGTGAACGGGCACTTTGACAACGTTTTCTGGAGGCCCACCATTACCCTAGACGGAATGAATATCATGGAAGATGGAAGACTCATCATGCCTGGTCTTCCCAAAGTCGAGGGTCATTACGTCAAGTAAGGTTTCCCCCTATGAGCGAGGCTGCATTCGCTGCTGCCTCGCTCTTTCGTTCTCCCCAGAATCCTGCGTAATACAGGCACGGGGTGGAGGGTTAGGGCAGAGAGCGTTGGTACTGCACTAATCTCATTTGGTCTTACCCCTTGCTCATGTGCCTCTCGCGGAGGTCTTGGGGGGGCTTGGAGCTAATCGAAATAGATCAGAAGGACTGTAATCGTAACTGGTGCCATGCCGCCGTGCCTTGCCGAAGGCACATGGCACGGCCTTAATGGTACCGCGAAGGCATTACCAGCCTGCTCCACACCCCTACTGCCGGTAGTGAGGGACGTATGGAACGATTGCCCATTCTCACACGTACTTGCGTTTCAGCGGAAATCCTGCGGTCTCTTCTTCAGCTCCGGTCACCTCAAGGAGTTACCCGGCAGTTTCCTTCGCGACACTTGCATAATTGTGCGTTCTGCGGCTCCTACGTGGGTTGCCAGTATGTGGTACAATAAATAACAAGGGCCATTGCATGCATGCCCGCAGTGAACCGGCGGACAGGGATGTCCGCACAAGCAACCGGCAAGAGAAGCTTGACGGGCAGGTTCCTGGGATTGAGGTGAGATGATGAGCAGGAAGGACGCCTTGGGAGAACAGCTTGCGCGGGTGTTAGAGTACTTTGCCGGGAATCCGGCAATCAATGCGGCGTACCTTTTCGGCTCCTTTGGGACCGAAGCCAGTAACGCGCTTAGCGACCTTGACTTAGCGGTGTTGTTCAGCCGAGAAGTGTCCCTGTTGGAGGAACTAAGGGTCAGCGCTGACTTATCCAGTATCCTCGGCCGAGACGATGTAGATGTGGTCAATCTGAACAAGGCCCGGGTTGACCTTCAACACGAGATTCTTCGCACAGGAGAGATGATCTACGAAAGAGACAGGCTTGTAACGGCCGATTTCACCGAGAATATGCTTAAGAACTACTTCGATTACGGTATTACCTTGAGAAGGATAAGGGATGACTTTTGGGGTAGGCTGAAGGAGGAAGCATTCAGGAGTGATTGACCACAATAGGGTGCTGCAGAAGATGAGATTAATTGAAGAGAACCTGCGAAAGATGGCCACGTTGCGGGAGGTCAATGAAGACTTCTTTCTTGGAAGTTTCAGAGACTACGATGCAGCTAGGTACAACCTGCAGAATACCATTGAGGCCATGCTGGACATCTGTAACC
>MAGV01000033.1:0-5643 GCA_001717015.1 Candidatus Methanosuratincola petrocarbonis (ex Vanwonterghem et al. 2016)
TTGCTGAACAGCTTGGAGTGCCGCTTGGAAACGTTGACATCCACAGGTTCAGATGCGGCGAGATTTACGTGCGATATCTCGAGACAGTGAGGGGCGACGACGTTTTCGTAATCCAGCCCTTTGCCGCCCCGGTCAACGAGAGCCTCGTCGAGATGCTCATCATGATCGACACCCTCAAGCGCGCCTCGGCGGACCGCATTACCGCGGTCGTTCCTTATTACGGTTACGCCAGGCAGGAAAAGAAAGACGCCCCGCGCGAGCCCATATCCGCTCGGATGGTCGCTGATGTGCTTACGACTGTTGGCGCAAACCGCGTGGTGGTCATCGACCTGCATGCCCCTGCGATCCAGGGCTTCTTCAACATCCCGGTGGATCATCTCACTGCACTGCCGATGTTCGTGGACTATTGCCGAGCCAGGCGCATCAGTAATGGGATCGTCATAGCGCCCGACGCAGGCCGCGTCAAGACCGCCGAGCGCCTTGCATCGCGGCTAGACATGCCTGTGGGAGTGGTATACAAGCGCCGGCCATCTCACAACGTATCTGAGGTGACGCACGTTATTGGAGAGGTCGAGGGCAAGACCTGCATAATCATAGAAGATATAATCGATACTGGCGGGAGCGTCGTGAACGTTGTTGAGGCGCTGCTAAAGGGCGGCGCGCGCCCTGAGGTGCTGGTTTGCGCCACACACGCAGTACTCTCAAGCGACGCGCCTGTGCGGCTTTCACACCCTGCCATCGCCGAGCTTGTGGTCACCGACACCGTTCCGATCCCGGAAGACCGCATGCTCGACAAGATCAGTGTGCTATCGGTTGCTCCCTTAATTGCGGAGGCAATCAGGCGAATACATGGCAATGTCTCCATAAGCGCGCTTTTCAACTGAAAACTCAGGCCCGTGCCTGCGATTCGGCCCATGATTGCTTTACAATGCCCCGCGCCGCGTGGTAGAATACGATGGGCCGAAAGGAGAGGAGGGNCCATTTGAATCTGCGGTAGAATAGTCGTGCATGGGCGGAGTCCGGCACGTATTTGATCTCGAGGTGATCTCGAAGCAAGCGCCGTGAGAAGGCACCATGGACCTTGCGAGATATCTCGGAGGCCTGCATAAACGCGATATCGTTGGTGGGGTGGGCATAAGTGGAAGCTACGGTGGAGAGAATAGAGGGGAACTTTGCGTATCTAGCAATCGAAGTGGATGAAGCCCAGGTCAAACGGGCTCTTGACGAGAGCTACCGCAAGCTAGCGCAGCGCGTTATTGTGCCCGGCTTTCGCAAGGGAAAGGTCCCAAGACATGTTCTTGAGATGAGAATAGGGAAAGGCGCCCTCTACGAGGACGCACTCAAGGCCCTTGTTCCGCGGGCCTATGCGGACGCGGTGAAGGAGACTGGCATCGACCCTATAGACCAGCCAGACTTCGACGTGGAGCAAATCGAGGACGGCCGCCCGCTGAAGTTCAAAGCCAGAGTCCTCGTGCGGCCTGAGGTCAAGCTTTGCGATTACCGAGCCGTCAGGGTAGAGAAGAATGCGCCCCGGGTAGAAGATGACGAGGTAGACCAGTATATACGCGTCCTCCAACAAAACCGGAGCGCCGCCGTGCCTGCAGACCATGACACAGTGGCCGAAGGGGACCTTGTGACCGTGGACATGGCCCTTACTTCGGAAGGGAAGCCGCTCGAGGTTCGCGGCGGGGGGAAAGATCTCGTCATTGAAGTAGGCGCCAAGCAGGACCTTCAAGGCCTCGGCCAGGGTCTGGTCGGCCTTGCTATCGGCGACGAGAAGGACATCGAGACTGTGCTACCCGAGAACTTCCATGACAAGGATTACGCCGGAAAAGCTGCTGTGGCACACGTCAAGGTTAAGGACATACGCCAGAGGAAGCTTCCTGAGCTGGACGACGAGTTTGCCAGGGCGGTCGGCGGGTACGAAAGCCTCGATGCCATGAGGCGGGACATCCGCGAGCGGCTGCAAAAGGCCGCGGGGGGCCGGGCCGAAACGGAGTATAAGAAGGCCGTGATCAATGAGATCACAAAGGAGTCCGAGGTGGATGTGCCTGAGGTTCTCGTTGAACGCCAGGTGGACCGTATGGTCCGGAGCCTTGCGGATAGCCTCGCGCAGCAGGGCCTTACGCTGGAGGGATACCTGGACGCTTGCGGCCTGGACCAGGATGCACTGCGGAAAAGCTACCGCGATGATGCATACTCTATGGTCAAGTCCGAACTTGTGATGGATGCCGTGAGCAAAGCTGAAGGAATTACTGCCACCCGCGACGAAATTGACACTGAGCTCAGAGAGGTCGCGAACCGGGAGAGGAAGACCGTTGAGGAGATCCGGGAACTCCTGACAAAGATCGGACGTATTGGCGATATAGAGGATGCAATTGTCAGGAGAAAGACCATAGACCACCTGGTCCGACTCTCGGCGGGTGAGTAAGCATATGATCTTAGTAAGAGGAGGGGTCGGAAGTGAACCTTGTTCCGATTGTTGTTGAACAGTCACCCCGTGGGGAACGGGCCTACGACATATACTCGAGGCTGCTCAAGGACAGGATCATCTTTTTGGGCGGCCCGATCGATGACGATGTGGCGAACCTCGTCATCGCGCAGATGCTTTTCCTGCAGGGCGAGGATCCCGATAAGGACATCAACCTCTACATCAACAGCCCTGGCGGCGTTGTGACGTCAGGGCTTGCCATATACGACACGATTCAGTATATCAAGCCGGACGTGGCCACCACGTGCATCGGCATGGCTGCAAGCATGGGCGCGCTCTTGCTTGCGGCGGGAACTAAAGGCAAGAGGTATGCTCTTCCGTACTCAAGGGTCATGATCCACCAGCCGCTCGGAGGCGCTCAGGGCCAGGCCACCGACATCGAGATCCAGGCCAAGGAGATCGTCAGGCTGAGGGAAGTAACCCAGCAAATACTGGCGAAGCACACCGGCCAACCCATGGAGAAAATCGTGGCGGACACTGACAGGAACTTCTTCATGTCGGCTGAGGAGGCGAAAGCCTACGGGATCGTTGATGAGATCTTCCGTACTAAGAAGGAATAGGGGGTGGTAGGGTGTTCAAGTTCGGCGACGAGAAGGGCCAGCTCAAGTGCTCGTTCTGCGGCAAGGTGCAAGACCAGGTCAAGAAGCTCATAGCGGGGCCGGGGGTCTATATCTGCGATGAGTGCATCGAGCTCTGCAACGAGATCATAGAGGAAGAGCTCGGCGAAGATGCAGATGTCGAATTGGGCAACATCCCGAAACCCAAGGAGATAAAGGAAATCCTGGATCAGTACGTCATCGGGCAGGAAGACGCCAAGAAGACTCTTGCGGTGGCTGTCTACAACCACTACAAGCGTATCGGCGCCAACGTGCGCGTAGACGACGTGGAGCTTCAGAAGAGCAATATCTTGCTCCTGGGCCCAACCGGCGTCGGCAAGACTCTGCTCGCGCAGACCCTGGCCAGGATCCTTAACGTGCCATTTGCCATCTCCGACGCAACATCGCTCACGGAGGCCGGGTATGTGGGGGAAGATGTGGAAAACATCCTGCTCCGGCTCATCCAGGCAGCAGATTACGACATCGAGAAGGCGGAGAAGGGCATCGTGTACATCGATGAGGTTGACAAGATAGCGAGAAAATCCGAGAACCCGTCGATCACGCGAGACGTCTCTGGAGAAGGTGTTCAGCAGGCTCTCCTGAAGATCCTTGAGGGGACGGTCGCGAGCGTGCCCCCGCAGGGCGGGCGAAAGCACCCGCACCAGGAGTTCATACAAATAGACACTACAAACATTCTCTTCATATGTGGCGGCGCCTTTGACGGGCTGGAGAAGATCATCCAGAACCGGGTGGGTAAGAAGACGCTGGGCTTCGGAGCCGAGCTTCGTCCCAAGATCGATGCGAATATCGGAGACATCCTGCGGCAGGTCATGCCTGAAGACCTTCTAAAGTTCGGGCTCATCCCCGAGTTTATCGGGAGGCTGCCAGTGGTGGTTCCTCTTGACGCGCTTGACGAAGCCGCTCTTGTGAGAATACTCACTGAGCCTAGGAACGCGCTGTCCAAGCAGTACAAGAGGATGTTCGATCTCGATGGGGTGGAACTCGAGATCACCGATGACGCCCTCGTCGCTATAGCAAGGAAAGCGATAGCACGGAACACCGGCGCAAGGGGCCTGCGGTCGATTATGGAGAAGATCATGCTTGACATCATGTATGAGATCCCCTCGCGCAGCGACGTGAAAAAAGTCGTGCTGACTCCGGAAGCAGTGGAGGGTACGGCAAAGCCCACCATGGTGCTCCAGGAGCGCAAGGGGGCAAAGAAGAGGGAAGAGACGGCGTAGCGGCATCACTGCTCTGCATACTCGCATCTCAAGGGAGGTCTGGCTTTAGCCCGGCCTCCCTTTACTCTTCCACCATCCTTTGCCACCATACTTAACACTGCAGGCTGTGGAAATAATACATCACGGGAGTAACCATCCGACTGGATGGAGGCGGCTTTTTGCATGGATTTCGCAGGCAACATCTTCGGAGTCATAAACCTTTTCTTTGCCGTAGTTATCGGGCTATACTTCTGGAGCCTGCTCCGAACACAGCAGGGAAGCAGGGTTGCGGTTGATCGCGAGTCCCGCAAGGAAATGGAAAAGCTCCAGAAGCTCCGCAGCATATCTCTGACAGAGCCGCTGTCGGAGAAAACGAGGCCTACGTCACTTAAGGAGATCGTCGGACAAGAGGAAGGCCTGAGGGCCCTGAGGGCTGCACTGTGCGGACCGAACCCTCAACACGTCATCATGTACGGACCTCCCGGTGTGGGCAAGACCGCCGCTGCTAGAGTAGTGCTGGAGGAGGCCAAGCGAAACCCTCGTTCGCCCTTCAAGCAGTGGGCGAAGTTTGTTGAGGTGGATGGCGCAACTTCGAGGTTTGACGATCGGGGAATAGCTGACCCCCTGATAGGGTCGGTTCACGACCCCATATACCAGGGTGCTGGCCCCCTCGGGATAGCGGGCATTCCCCAGCCCAAACCGGGCGCTGTTACCAAAGCCCACGGAGGGGTCCTGTTCATCGATGAGATAGGGGAGCTCCACCCGGTGCAGATGAACAAGCTTCTCAAGGTCCTCGAGGACAGGAAGGTCTTCCTGGAGAGCGCCTACTATAGTTCCGAGGACACCAACATACCTCAACACATCCACGATATATTCCAGAATGGGTTGCCCGCTGACTTTCGGCTGGTGGGGGCTACCACCAAGACGCCGCAAGATATCCCCCCGGCCATACGGTCGCGGTGTATCGAGGTGTTCTTCCGCCCTCTGACGCCGGAAGAGGTGGGGATCATCGCGGCCAACGCAGCGCAGAAGGCCGGTTTCATCCTTGAGCAGCATGCCCTCGAGGTCATCAAGAAATACGCGGCGAACGGTCGCGACGCTGTCAACATCTTGCAGATCGCTGGCGGCGCGGCGCTCACGAGCGGCCGACAGGTTGTCACGAGAGCCGACGTGGAATGGGTCGTGAACACGGGCCAGTATTCGCCCCGTCTGGAAAAAAGGGTTCCGCAGGAACCTCAGGTCGGGTATGCAAACGGGCTCGCCGTGTATGGGCCGAATAACGGTATCCTGGTGGAGATCGAGGCCACCGCGATCCCTGTGGAAAGAGGAACGGGAA
>MAGV01000033.1:5669-14888 GCA_001717015.1 Candidatus Methanosuratincola petrocarbonis (ex Vanwonterghem et al. 2016)
CGACACTGGGAGGATAATCAGGCGCAAGAGCACGGCCAGGGGCTCGGTGGAGAACGTCATCACGGTTCTTCGCAGGTTCCTTTCTGTCAGGCCCGAGGACTACGACATTCACGTGAACTTCCCAGGGGGCATACCGCTCGACGGCCCTTCAGCCGGTACTGCGATCGTGACGGCCATATACTCAGCGATCACCCAGACCCCCGTGGATAACAAGGTGGCTATGACCGGGGAGGTATCCATAAGGGGCCATGTGAAGCCCGTAGGCGGGATCGTGGCGAAGGTCGAAGCGGCTGTCCAAGCCGGTGCTGAGAGGGTGATCGTCCCGCGCGAGAATTGGCAGGAGGTATTCGGGGAAAGAAGCGACATCGTGGTTCTACCTGTGGACAGGATCGAGGAAGCGGTGCAGACAGCGGTGCTTGCTCTGAAGGGAAGGCCTGACTTCTTCGGCTCGGCTATGTCTCTCAGTTGGCCGGCCAAGTCCCCTCCAAGTTTCCTATCCTCTTCACCCCTCAACAGAAATTGACAGTTCCGGCAGGTTGACATAATACTGTCCCGTGTGATACGGTTACGTATCAGGCGGGGCTTCGTCGTTTTCCAAAGGTCCATCCGCTGCATGCTGCTATATGCCGCAGGTCCGCCGCGCGGCGCGTCCTGCCTTGCGGACTGTGTCGTGCCAGGCTCGCAGGATTGCGCAAGGGGCAGGAATCGGACAGGCCGGCGCGAATACACTGTGTAGTGGCAGTACTGTGTAGTGACAGTATCGGGTAGTTGCAGTGATGAATCTGGGCGCATGGCGTGGTTTGTAGCACGAAACGAGGAACAGTCCGCCGGAGTAGCCGAGGAGGTGTGGATGGAGCATGTCCAAAGAAGCAGGCAAAGCAGCAACCACAAGAGAAGTCGTACCTCTCCTCCCATTGCGCGGGGTGATCGTGTTCCCTTACATGACAGTCCCTCTCGATGTGGGCAGGGAAAGGTCAGTCGCAGCACTCGAAGACGCCATGATGAACGACAGGTTGATCCTGCTCGTCTCGCAGAAGCAGGCAAGGCTCAACGATCCAACGCCCAAGGACATCTACGATGTCGGCACGGTCTCCGAGATCAAGCAGCTTGCCAGGTACCCCGATGGGACCATCAGGGTTCTGGTGGAGGGTGTGGAACGCGGGAAGATCGTCGAGTACACACAGGTAGAGCCGTTCTACAAGGTAAAGATCCAGTTGATGGATACCTCTGAGCGTATGACGAAGGAGCTTGAGGCGCTGATGCGCAGCGTTCTGGGGTATTTTGAGTCGTACGTCAGGGTGGGGAAGAAGATCCCCGCCGAGATCCTTGGTTCCGTCCAGACCATAGATGATCCGGGCAGGCTTGCTGATGACATCGCGGCTCACCTGCCTTTACGGACCGAGGACAAGCAGAGGATACTTGAGGCTGCGTCTCCCAAGGTCAGGCTGGAGAAGCTGTGCGCGATCCTCCTCAAGGAGATGGAGATCCTTGAGCTTGAGAAGAAGATCAACTCGCGCGTGAGAAAGCAAATGGAAAAGACGCAGAAAGAGTATTACCTGCGTGAACAGATGAAGGCCATCCAGAAAGAGCTCGGCGAGAGGGACGACCGATCCGCCGAAGGCGAGGAGTACCGCGAAAAGATAGCCGCGGCCAAGCTGCCAAGGGAAGTCGAAGAGCGCGCCGTCCGCGAGGTTGAGCGGCTCGAGAAAATGCCGCCGATGGCGGCGGAGGCCGTGGTGGTGAGGACCTACCTTGACTGGCTGCTAGCGTTGCCGTGGACGCATAAGACCGAAGATCGGGTTGACATCGACATGGCAGCGAAAATCCTCGATGAGGACCATTACGGCCTGGAAAAGGTCAAGGAGCGCATCCTGGAGTTTCTCGCCGTGCGCCAGCTCACAAGCAAACTTAAAGGCCCTATCCTTTGTTTCGTGGGGCCCCCCGGCGTAGGTAAGACGTCGCTGGGTAAGTCCATAGCTCGTGCCCTTGAGAGGAAGTTCGTCAGGTTCTCGCTTGGGGGCGTGCGGGATGAAGCGGAGATCCGGGGGCACCGGCGTACGTACGTGGGCGCGCTTCCGGGCAAGATAATCCAGGCTATGCGGCAGGCTGGTTCC
Source organism: Candidatus Methanosuratincola petrocarbonis (ex Vanwonterghem et al. 2016) (assembly GCA_001717015.1). Taxonomy (GTDB): domain Archaea; phylum Thermoproteota; class Methanomethylicia; order Methanomethylicales; family Methanomethylicaceae; genus Methanosuratincola; species Methanosuratincola petrocarbonis. The sequence continues at coordinate 7,784 of MAGV01000033.1, forward strand.
AAGAACCCGGTGATCCTCCTCGATGAGGTGGATAAGATGAGCTACGATTTCCGTGGCGATCCGTCGTCAGCCCTGCTCGAAGTGCTCGACCCCGAGCAGAACGCGGCCTTTGGCGACCACTACATCGAGATACCGTTCGATTTGTCGGATGTGATGTTCATTACCACGGCGAACGTGCTCCATGCCATACCAAAGGCTCTGTCAGACCGGATGGAGATCATAGTTATACCGGGGTACACAGAGGAAGACAAGGTGCAGATCGGCTCGCACTTCCTGGTGCCCAAGCAGATGAGAGAAAACGGTCTCGAGGGCTATAAAGTCAGCATCACACAGGATGCGATAAGGACGATCATCCGGAAGTACACGCGCGAGTCTGGGGTACGGAACCTCGAGCGGGAGATCTCGTCGATACTGCGAAAGATCGCGAAAAAGGTAGTGGGCGGCAGGAGTGCTGACTCCGAGATTACGGTGGACGCATGTGATGTGGAGAAGTACCTCGGGATCCCCCAGTACCGGTACGGGGTCGCCGAGTCCGAGGATAGGGTCGGCGTCGCCACCGGGCTTGCAGTCACTGAGGCGGGCGGCGACATCCTGGCCATAGAGGTCTCGGTGATGAAGGGCACCGGCAAGCTCACGCTCACTGGCAAGCTGGGCGACGTTATGAAGGAGTCTGCTCAAGCTGGGTTCACGTACATCAGGTCGCGGGCTGACGACCTCGGCATCGACGCCGGGTTCTACCAGGACCGCGATATACACATCCACGTGCCGGAGGGAGCCATACCCAAGGACGGGCCGTCCGCGGGAATAGCGATGGCTACGGCGCTGGCATCTGCACTTTCGGGGCGCCCGGTGAGATGCGACGTCGCCATGACAGGGGAGATCACCCTCCGCGGGAGGGTGCTTGCTGTAGGCGGCATCAAGGAGAAGATCCTCGCAGCGCATCGAGCTGGCGTTTTCACTGTTGTGCTCCCGGAGGAAAACCGGAAGGATACCGAGGAAGTGCCGAAGAACGTCCTTGACAACATGAACCTTATGTTCGTAGACCATATGGACCAGGTTCTCGACCTTGCGCTCCGGAAGTCAGACGCCAAGGACGAGTGCTCCGAAGAGGACGACGAGAGGCTTCCTGCCATTGCGCACGGCCAGGATACCCCGGTCACGAACCAGATATACTATAGCACGTGCCAGTAAGACTCAGCCTGCGGGGAAAGACGGTGAACACTCTTACTGCATCCCTGCTTGACATGTGCACTAGCCCGATGACAGCACGAGTGGCCGCCCGAAGGGGCGGCCTTTTCTGCTGCTCAGATTGCTTGGCGGTTCTGGATGGGACAGTTGACAAGGATCTAGCCTCGTCCGGGAGGCTGCGAACATGGCAGCCCTTGGCCTGACGGTCGAGGGCTTTCTTGTCTGCTGGCGTCGGCTGTGGCAGGAGTTCCGGCGCAATAGTAGAATACGTTAGGGTAAACTAGAGAACGTGATCCCGACAAGCTGCCGAACATCGAAGTGGGGGAGGCGGCACATTTTTCGCCGTCCTGTATACATACAATGCATAATTATACACATATGCATAAACCGGGCGAGGGCGCACGACCTTTTATCGATGCTTGGGAGGAGAGTGATGGCTGGTGGGCGAGATCACCGTGGTATGCTGGGGACTTGGCGCGATGGGTTCGGGCATGGCGAAGACGCTGCTTGGACGGGATGGGGTGAAGATAGTAGGTGCGATCGCCACGCGCCCTGAGAAAGTCGGTCGCGATCTCGGGGTGGTGCTCGGGACGGACCGTACGACCGGTGTCAGGGTGACGGATAAGCCGGAAGAGGCCCTTGAGGCCGGTGCGGACATCGTGTTGCATGCTACTTCTTCGTTTGCAAGGGAAGTGTATACGCAGCTCGAGGCGGCCATGGGTGCCGGGTCCAACGTTATTACGGTAGCAGAAGAGATGGCCTATCTGCGGCAGAGCGACCCTGAGCTCGCGTCCGAGATCGACCAGCTTGCCAGGAAGTACGGGGTGAGCGTTCTCGGCACCGGCATAAACCCGGGGTTCATCCTCGACACGCTCATAGTCGCGCTCACAGGGATCTGCACCGAGGTCAGGAAAGTGAGGGCAAGGCGCGTCAACGACCTCTCTCCTTTCGGCCCTACAGTTATGAGAACTCAAGGGGTCGGGACCACCGTGGATGAGTTCGAGAAGGGCCTCGCAGAGGGGACTATCGTTGGCCATATAGGGTTTGTGCAGTCGTGCGGCATGATCGCAGACGCCCTGGGGTGGAAGCTTGACGAGATAACCCAAACTCGGCAACCGATCATCTCCAGGACCAGGCGGACGACCCCATACGTTGACGTGAGGCCGGGCATGGTGGCGGGCTGCAACCATACCGCCCATGCGTTCATCGACGGCGAAGAGGTCATCACGCTTGAACACCCGCAGCAGGTCCTGCCGGGACTGGAGGGTGTGGAAACCGGCGATTACATATGGATCGAAGGCAATCCGCCCGTGAATCTGGCCATCAAGCCCGAGATCCCCGGGGGGATCGGCACCATCGCCATAGCGGTGAACATGATACCGCATGTGGTCGCGGCGGAGCCCGGCCTCGTCACCATGAAAGACCTGCCTGTGCCGGTTTGCATGATGGGGGATATGATGAGGTTGGCGCGGAAGGGAGATGGCGAGGGTGCATGACGGGCGCGAGGGGTGGGTCGCCAGCGTCCAGGGCCGTGCAGGTCGGGCAGGAGACTCCACACGGGCCTACGCCGGGGATTACGTCCAGATCCATAGCGTTATTCTGAGACCCGGCGAACGGGCTCCCCAGGTGCCGGAAGATACGCAGAAAGTGCCCCTGGAACTCAGGATCAAAGGGTTTCTTGACCATGATGCCTGCCTCGGGGACGAGGTCACCATCACCACGGTGCTGGGCAGAAAGGTAGCCGGGCGCCTCGTTGCTGTGAATCCGGCTTACCCGCACGACTTCGGCAGGCCTGTGCCTGAACTCCTTCACGTCGGGGAGGAGTTGTGGCGTTTCCTTGGGGTGAGGGGCGGCGGAAAGGGTGAGGCGTCGTGATCGCCGGCACGAGCTACGCAGAGGTCATGGCAAGGCGCCAGGACATCATGAAATCCGCCGTGGGCATCGACTATGAGAAGTTCAGGACCGGTGCAATTGCCTTTGACTACGAGGCGATGATGGACGAAGTCGGGTACACGCTCGAGGAAGTCCACGCGATCCAGGAAGAGACGAACGTGGGGCACACGCCCCTCGTTGAGTTGCGGAACATCACCGAGCTTGTGAGGAGGATTTCAGATCCGGGCAAGGGTGCCCGCATATTCGTGAAGGACGAGTCGGCAAATCCTTCCGGCAGCTTCAAGGACAGGCGCGCATCGGTCTCAGTCTATTACGCAAAGGCCAAAGGATACCCCGGCGTCATCGCGGCGACCAGCGGAAACTACGGTGCGGCCGTTGCGTCCCAGGCTGCCAAGCGCGGCCTGCAGTGCATCATTGTGCAGGAGACCTACGATTCGAGGGGGCTCGGGCAGCCCGAGATAATCGAGAAGGGACGGGCTTGCGAGGCCTACGGCGCCGAGGTGCACCAACTGACAGTTGGTCCCGAGCTTTTCTACGTGTTTTTGAGGCTTCTCGAGGAAACGGGGTTCTTTAACGCCTCGCTTTACACGCCGTTCAGCGTGACAGGGATAGAGACGCTCGGATACGAGGTAGGCGCGGAGACCCTCAGGGCGACGGGGCGATATCCTGACGCGGTGATAGTGACGCACGCGGGCGGCGGAAACGTCACCGGCACGGCGAGAGGCCTCCGGAAAGCGGGCTCTCGCCATACCGAGGTCATCGCCGCCAGCGTGGACCTCTCAGGGCTTCATATGGCAAGCGACACGGATTTCAACAAGAAGTCGTTCACCACCGGACACACGGGGTTCGGCATTCCCTTTGCGACGTGGCCTGATAGAGCCGATGTCCCGCGTAACGCTGCAAGGCCGCTTCGGTACATGGACAGGTATGTCACAGTGACACAAGGCGAGGTTTTCTACGTAACCGAGATGCTGGCGAAACTGGAAGGCATGGAGCGCGGCCCTGCTGGAAACACGTCGCTTGTTGCGGCGATTGCCATCGCACGCGAGATGGATCGCGACGAGGTCGTGGTCGTCCAGGAGACCGAGTATACGGGGGCCGGCAAGCATCCCTATGCCCAGCTCTCGTTTGCACGGGAGATGGGCGTCGAGGTGCGGCGCGGCGATCCCGGGGACAACGTTCCGGGGAAAAGGATAGTCATACCGGATCACCCCTCGCAGATCCGCGTAAAGGAACTATCGCTGCCTGAGATCCGCAAGTCCTATATACGCAATGCTCTGGCTCATGCGGGAGGCCAGGCCCTCTCCGAGGAAGACATTCGTTTCCTTGCGAAGGACACAAACTCGAGCGTCGGGTTCGTCGAGACAACGATACGTGAACTCGCGCAGGTGGTCTAGGCCACTTGACGCGGGCTTATGGCACGTTCACTCACAGGTTGAACTCAGGCCGTGCCAGGGTGGGGCTGCACATCGCGGAATAGAGGGCAAAACTGGAGATCGAGAAGGGGTGGGGGGACGCAGTATGGATACAGGCGGTGAACGGGATGGAGTCCGCGTTACGCGGCCCGACGACTTCGAGACAAGGCGCCGGCACCTGGCGGGCATGAGCAACGAGGAACTTGCCCGCTACTTTTGGGCGCTCGCAGACAAGGTTGTGGAGCCTCTGGTGGACCTGGCGCGCACTCATACGTCTCCTTCCATCGAGAGGTCGGTTCTTCTGCGGATGGGGTTTTCAAGCCTGGAGGCCAAGGCGATCGTGGACAAGTGTGTTGAGCGCGGCTTGCTAGGCAAAGGTGCAGGGCATGTCGTGTGGAAGCTCGTTCACTCTCGCGGGATGAGCGTGCGCGAGGCAGGCATTGCTCTTTCCGAAGGCAAGATGTGGGATGATGCGGCACGCCTCTTCAGCTAGACGAGGTAAGGTGAGTGGGATGAAGCTTTCGCCCGACGAAAAGATCAATGTGCGAGAGGTCCTCCGCGACCTCAAGCACTACAGGCCAAGGCGCCGGGGTTGGCGCTGGCGCGAGAAGCTTCCTGCCGGAACCGCCATCGGACCGTTCGAGTACAAGGAGGTTTCGCGTAACCTTGACAAGTCCGTGCCGCTTCCCGCGGCTAAGTACTTTGGGGGCATAGATCCCCAGCCAGACGTGGTGGTCACTACCGAGATCGCGTCCGGCAGATTTGAGGATGACATAAGGCGGATGAGGATGGCCGCGTGGCACGGCGCTGACCATATCATGGTGATCCGGACGGCCGGCCAGAGCCATTTTGACGGCCTCATCGAAGGTACGCCAGAGGGGGTCGGGGGCGTTCCCATCACCCGAAAACAGGTGCGTGCCACCCGCAAAGCCCTGGACTTCATCGAGGACGAGGTAGGGAGGCCGGTAAACTTCCATTCGTACGTGAGCGGCGTCGCGGGGCCGGAGATAGCGGTGCTGTTCGCTGAAGAAGGCGTGAACGGGGCGCACCAGGACCCGCAGTACAACGTCCTCTACAGAAACGTCAACATGTACAGGTCTTTCGTGGACGCGGCCGAGGCGAAAGCGCTGATGCGATGGGCGGGGATGGCCCAGATCGACGGCGCGCACAACGCAAACGCCACTGCCCGCGAGGCGTGGAAGGTGATGCCGGAGCTCATAGTGCAGCACGCCATAAACTGCACATACTCGGTGAAGGTGGGTATGGTGAAGGAGAACATTTGCCTTTCCACAGTGCCTCCGACAGCCCCACCGGCCCCCGAGATGCGGTTGGACCTCCCGTATGCCGTGGCCCTGCGCAGGCTTTTCGCAGGGTACAGGTTCCGCGCCCAGATGAACACGAAGTACATCGAATCGTCCACGCGCGAGGCGACCGTAACGCACACCCTGAACCTCATGCTGTCCAGGCTGACAAGCGCAGACATACAAAGCACCATTACCCCTGATGAGGGGCGCAATGTGCCCTGGCACTACAACAACATCGCCGCTCTCGACACCGCAAAGCAGGTCCTCGTCGCGCTGGATGGGCTTCGAAGCATGGTGAAGCTGGACGACGACCCGGAGGGGGAACTATCGAAAAAGGCCCGGGAAATCACAGAACGGGCGGTCCTCTTCCTGGAGGAGATCTTGCAGGTCGGCGGATACTTCGAGGCCGTCCGCAGGGGGTTCTTCGTGGACTCGGGGCTTTACCCCGAACGCAACGGCGACGGAATAGCGCGGGACCCGGAGGGCGGCGTGGCGGCGGGAACTATAGTGCCGCGCGACACTGACTACATGGCCCCGGTCTGCGCGCATTTCGGTGAGAACCACCTGCCGGAGGGGATGGACCGGGCGTGCGATCTCATCGGCGGTTGCACCCTGTGCGACCCCGGGAAAATCGTATACATCGATGAGCTTGACCCGGTGGATAACGTTGAGACCAGGCTGGCGGCGCTGGAGAGGGACCAGCGCGGCCTGGTATACCCTGAAGTCGAATGGACGGGCGACCGCGTGGTGACATTCACCACTTTCTGGCCTCTCGATGAGGCCCGCGCCGAGGCGGCCGCCCTTGAAACGGCGCGAAGGCTCGGGCTTGATGACCCCAAAGCCATCCACAAGGAGATCATGCACCCTGCGGAAGGAACCCTCGTCGAGGTCAAAGGCAAGGTGACCTTCGGGATAGACCCTGCAACGCTCAAGATTCCCGAGGTTCAGGAGACTCTCTCTCCCGGGGAGATCCGGAAATTCGTCAGGGAACGGGGCGTCAAGATCGTTGCCGCAACTGTGGGCCAGGATGAGCACTCGGTAGGCCTCCGGGAAATACTAGACATAAAGCACGGCGGGATCGAAGGGTTCGGCATCGAATGCCATTACCTCGGCACGTCCTGTCCTGTCGAGAAGCTGGTGAACGCGGCTATCGAGGTGGGGGCTGACGCCATCCTCATAAGCACCATAATCACTCACGCCGATGTCCACCGGCTCAACATGAAGAAACTTGCGGACCTGTGCGTTGAAAAGGGCATCCGCGACAGGGTGACCCTGGTGGCCGGGGGCACGCAGGTAACCTGGGAC